>DATNQF010000090.1:0-31059 GCA_036702855.1 Trichocoleus sp.
ATTAGTCCGAGTAGGGAGCCTTTGAGAACGCATGAGTGTTAAAGCAAGTGGTGGAAGCTCAGTTGCGCGGCCACAGCTCTACCAAACTCTGCCGGTCGCCACAATTTCCCAGGCCGAGCAGCAAGACCGCTATATGGGTCAAGGAGAGCTTAGCGATTTAGTCAGCTTTTTTAACTCCGGTTTGAAGCGGGTTCAAATCTCTGAAACCCTGACTCGTTTTTCAGAATTAATCGTTTCTCAGGCTGCTAACCGCATCTTCACCGGCGGTTCACCTTTGGCCTACCTAGAGAAACCTGATGCTCAAGAGCAGGTCGTAAAGACCCGGGGTGGGGCCCTCTTAGATGAGCGGGAAGCATCCAAGCTAGGAACAGCTACCTATGTTGAGAGTGGCGGCGGGTTTTTCCAAGGCCTAGGCAACCTATTTAGCGCGACTCCCTCTGGTCCTATTCCAGCAGGCTTCCGGCCCATTAACGTATCTCGTTATGGTCCCAGCAATATGCAGAAGTCGCTGCGGGACTTGAGCTGGTTCTTGCGTTATGTAACCTATGCAATTGTGGCAGGCGACCCCAATATCATTGCGGTCAACGTGCGTGGATTGCGGGAAATCATTGAGAATGCCTGTTCTGGGTCCGCTACTATTGTGGCGCTTCAGACTATGCAGGCGGCTGCCTTGGGATACTTCAAGGGAGATACTGAGGCTCAAGAGATTGTGTCTCAGTATTTTGGGGTGCTGTTGAGTGAGTTTAAGGCTCCAACCCCGTCTAACAAGCTGCGTCAACGGACTTCCTCTGATTTGCAGGGGCTAGAGCTGCCTCAAATCTACTTCAACGCAGCAGAGCGTCGTCCCAAGTTTGTGATGAAGCCTGGGCTGTCTGCCACAGAAAAAAATGAGGTTGTTAAGGCCGCCTACCGCCAGGTGTTTGAACGCGACATCACCCGCGCCTACTCCCTGGGAATTTCTGAGCTGGAATCGAAGGTCAAAAACGGCGAAATTTCCATGAAGGAATTCGTCCGGCGTTTGGCTAAGTCTCCTTTGTACCGGAAAAACTTCTTCGAGCCGTACATCAATAGTCGGGCGCTTGAGCTAGCATTCCGGCATATTCTGGGTCGGGCTCCTAGTTCACGGGAAGAGGTGAGTGATTACTTTGCCATTGTTTCTAAAGGGGGTCTGCCTGCACTGGTAGATGCTCTCGTGGACTCCAAAGAGTACGCTGACTACTTTGGCGAAGAAACGGTGCCTTACCTGCGCGGTTTGGGCCAAGAAGCGCAGGAGTGTCGTAACTGGGGGCCTCAGTTTGACCTCTTCAACTACAGTGCACCTTTCCGCAAGAAGCCTCAATTCATTACGCTGTTTGCTGCCTACGAGCAACCTCTGCCCGATCAGCATCCGTATGGAGCAGGCAACGATCCACTAGAAATTCAATTTGGTGCGATTTTCCCGCAAGAAAACCGCAACCCCAGTGCTTCTCCTGCTTTCTTTGGTAAAGATACTCGCCGGATTCTGATTCACCGAGGGGCTGGTATCAACAACCAGTTAAGCAATCCCGCTGCTCGGGGTGAAAACCCAGGCTCTCTAGGAGCTAAGGTGTTCAAGCTGGATCAGGTGCCCAGAACTGGCAATACCAAAGCCAGCATTCGCTTCTCTGAAAGCTCCACCCAAGCTGTGATTAATGCTGCTTACCGCCAAGTGTTTGGTCGGGAGGTGTATTCTGGTCAGCGCTCTAATGTAGGTGAGATTAAGCTGGAGAACGGCGAAATCACGGTTAAGGAATTCATCCGCATCATCGCTAAGTCGGATGCTTTCCGTAAGACCTACTGGTCATCGCTGTACATTATGAAGGCGGTTGAATACATTCACCGTCGTTTGCTGGGTCGTCCGACTTATGGCCGGAACGAGACCAATAAGTACTTCGATATCTGCGCTAAGAAAGGCTTCTATGCTCTGATCGATGCCATCATCGATAGCAAGGAATATGAAGAAGCATTTGGCGAAGATACAGTTCCTTACGAGCGGTATTTGACACCGAAGGGCTTGTCGCTGCGCTCTATGCGAGCAGGTACTTTGGCAGAGAAGGGAATGGTCCCGGTTGCCGATACCTCGACTCCTCGATTCATCGAGCTTGGAACGGTTTCGCAAGAGCGAGCGCTGCCTGAAGTTCAACTCCGGGTTGGTCAAGGGGTTAACCGCCAACGGCAACAGAGCAAGGTGTTTAAGCTCACGAGCCTAGCGGATAAGCCGAACCTTAAGCAGGTGGTTGCAGCTGCTTATCGTCAGGTCTTTGAACGTGATATTGCTCCTTATATTGTTAAGAGCGAGTTCACGGCGCTAGAAAGTAAGCTGAGCAACGGCGAAATCAGCGTTAAGGAGTTTATTGAAGGGCTGGGCTTCTCCCAACTCTATATCAAAGAGTTCTACGCTCCCTACCCCAACACTCAGGTAATTGAGTTTGGAACCAAGCACTTCCTGGGACGGGCACCGTTGGATCAGGTTGAAATTCGTAAGTACAACCAGGTCCTGGCAAGCGAAGGCATTCGGGGCTTTATCCGAGCCATGTTGAACACGCCGGAATATACGGAGATGTTTGGTGAGGACACCGTTCCCTACCGTCGCTTCCCGACATTGCCAGCGGCTAACTTCCCGAACACTGAGAAGTTGTACAACCGCTTGACTAAGCAGAATCGCGACTTGATTGTGCCCAGCTTCGAGCCTTCTAGAAATGGAATGGATGCAGCACAGATGCCGTTAATGGCAGATGCGATCGCAACCCAATCTGCTCAAGAAGCGCAACTGGTCTCCAGTTTGGGACGCACTTCTCAGGCCGAATCAGCTTTAGATGTTCAACAGCCCATTACCCGGCTGTATCGGCTTAACCCCGGTGCTAGAAGCGTGGCGGAGGTCGAGGAAGTCCTAACGGCTCTTTACCAGCAAGTAATGGATAACGTCGATCCTACAATTCCCCAGGCATGGCGGATGCCGTCACTAGAGGCAGAATTGCAGCAAGGACAAGTAACAGTGCGACAGTTCGTGCGAGCCATCGTTGCTTCTAACCCATACTATCAACGCTTCTGTGCTGCTTACCCAGCCCCTAAAGTGGTTGATATCCTGTTCCGCCATCTGCTAGGCCGTGCAGTTAGCTCTGAGGAAGAGCGGCAGCGCTATCTCAGCTTGTTAAACGAAAAAGGATCAATGGCTGTTGCCGATGACCTTTTAAACAGTGCTGAGTACCAGCGTTACTTCGGTGACAACGGTGTGCCCTACCGTCGCAATGTCTAACTGTTTTTAGTTGTTAGAGATGCTGCTTTGCAGCGTCTCTAGCAAGGTTTTGGGATTCAGGGATAGCTTTTCCCTGGATCCCCTTTCTGTTTGCTTGCGGCTTTTACTGAAATCTGAGGGCTAGTGTTACAAAATATTTCGCTAGTTCTAAGAAGGCTAACGCAATACCGGAGAATAAATCCGGAAGGTTGCTGAGCCTAAAGGATTAGGAAGGGTGGCATTGCTACCCAAGACTTCCTACCCCTTAGACAGATTGCATTCACTGCAAACTGGTTTTTCAAATCTAAGTTGGCTCTGAGCTGGTCTGCTCTAAAAGCTCCACTAACCTGGTTTGGCAAAATTAGCTCAGCGATTTCAGCAGGTGAATGCCAGTTTCATAGATATCTGGTCATAATTTTTCGGAGGAATTCATCGATGAGTATTGTCACGAAGTCAATCGTGAATGCAGATGCTGAGGCTCGCTACCTTGGCCCTGGCGAACTGGATCGGATCAAAACCTTCGTCACCTCTGGTGAGCGTCGTCTGCGGGTTGCTCAAGTTCTAACTGATTCCCGCGAGCGCATCGTGAAGGATGCTGGCAACCAACTGTTCCAGAAGCGCCCCGATATCGTTTCCCCCGGTGGTAATGCCTACGGTGAGGAAATGACCGCTACCTGCCTGCGGGACATGGACTACTACCTGCGTCTGATCACCTACGGAATCGTAGCTGGCGACGTGACCCCCATCGAAGAAATCGGTTTGGTGGGCGTTCGTGAAATGTACAACTCCCTGGGCACCCCCATTCCCGCTGTGGCTGAGGCTGTCCGCAGCATGAAGGCTGTTGCGACTTCCCTGCTCTCCAGCGAAGACGCTGCTGAAGCTGCTTCTTACTTCGATTACGTTGTAGGCGCAATGCAGTAATTGCTGCTAACGCCCTCACGTTATTGGTTTAGTTGAGATTGAGTCAGTTTTAAGGAAGCATCAAAGACATGCAAGACGCAATTACCTCCGTTATTAATTCCTCCGACGTTCAGGGCAAGTACCTGGATGGCTCCGCAATGGAGAAGCTAAAGGCTTACTTCAAGACTGGTGAACTGCGCGTTCGTGCCGCTACCACCATCAGCGCTAACGCTGCTGAAATCGTGAAGGAAGCTGTGGCTAAGTCCCTGCTGTACTCTGATATCACCCGTCCCGGTGGCAACATGTACACCACCCGTCGCTATGCTGCTTGCATCCGCGACCTGGACTACTATCTCCGCTACGCTACCTACGCAATGCTAGCTGGCGATCCTTCCATCCTGGATGAGCGCGTGCTGAACGGCCTCAAGGAGACCTACAACTCCCTGGGTGTACCCATCGGCGCTACCGTTAACGCAATCCAAGCAATGAAAGAAGTTACCGCTAGCCTAGTTGGCGCTGACGCTGGCAAGGAAATGGGTGTCTACTTCGACTACATCAGCTCCGGCTTGAGCTAACACCACTTGGTGCGTAGCCCAGTAGTTCTCTATTCTCAATGACTGCGTTGGAGTGAGCCGGAGTCGGGAGTGAGTGTTAAGGACGATAGGTTGTGCTGAATTGTCTTCCTAAGGTCCCTAGCATTGGCTTCAGACTCCGGCTTTCCAGCGGTCTGGGGATGGCTAAATCATTTCATGAGGGGCAAGCCATCACCTCTTGAGCAGTAAGCTCTTGCTGAAGCCCCGTTCTAGCACCTGTCAATCTCAGGTTTAGGAGAAGCCGTTTCTATGCGCATGTTCAAAGTGACCGCCTGTGTCCCTAGCCAGACCCGGATTCGGACTCAGCGGGAATTGCAAAATACCTATTTCACCAAACTAGTTCCTTACGAGAACTGGTTTCGTGAGCAGCAGCGTATTCAGAAGATGGGTGGCAAGATCGTCAAGGTTGAACTTGCTACAGGACGTCCTGGTGCCAACACAGGTCTGCTCTAGTCACACCAACCGAATTAAGTTTATCTGAGAGGGGATGCAGGGTTCTGTGTCCCCTCTTGAATTTTGGTTGACACTTTGTAGGACTTCGCTATACTGAACCCTGAAATCCGGGACGGTTAACACTGTTGAATCTTGCTCGCCTGTTGCCATTTATTGATCGTGCTGCCCAGGACTGGACGGCAGAAGCCCGCTGGTTACGTTGGCTTACCTTTGTCTGGCTAGGCCTAGGGTTATTAGTGTTGTATTCAGCCTCTTACTCAGCGGCTTTGACTGAGCACGGATATGGCTTGCACTATGTTATGGTGCAGGGTCTTTGGGTTGTTTTGGGCCTAATAGGTTTCAACCAGATAGTCTATACTCCGCTTGATCGGCTGCTGAAGCTTTCCGGAATCTTGGTGTTGGTGCTGCTTGGATTAATTGGTCTAACGCTGATTCCGGCACTGGGAGTTACCGTCAATGGGGCAACTCGCTGGTTGGCACTTGGCCCTTTTCTAATTCAGCCATCTGAGCTGATTAAGCCTTGTCTGGTACTACAAGGTGCAAGGCTGTTTGGGCGATGGTCGCAATTGACTTGGGCAACTCGGTTGTCGTGGCTTTGTATTTTTGGAGCTGTTCTTGGGGCGATTTTGATTCAGCCCAACCTAAGTACTGCTGCAATTTGTGGTTTGACGCTGTGGTTGATTGCCTTAGCTTCTGGCTTTCCCTATCTCTATATGATTTTGACGGCGACGGGGGGCCTTGGTGCGGCAACGCTAAGTATCAGCATTAACGAGTATCAGCGCTACCGAATTATTTCGTTCCTAAATCCTTGGGCTGACCCTACAGAAAATGGCTATCAGCTAATTCAGAGCTTGCTGGCAATCGGTTCTGGTGGCTTGATGGGTCAGGGTTTTGGGCTGTCTCAACAAAAGATTCACTATCTGCCGATTCAGTACACAGACTTTATCTTTGCGGTCTTTGCTGAGGAGTTTGGCTTCATTGGCTGCGTCATACTACTTCTGTTTTTGGTCATCTATGCCACAGCAGCACTTTTAGTCGCGGTTCGGGCAACTCAGCCCTTGCATCGCCTTGTGGCCGTTGGCAGCATGATTTTGCTGGTGGGACAGTCTCTATTAAATATTGGCGTGGCAAGCGGTTCTCTGCCGACTACGGGCTTACCTTTTCCCTTATTAAGCTATGGGGGCAGTTCGATGCTGGCAAGCTTAGTGACGGCAGCACTCTTGGTACGAGCAGCCAGAGAGATCTACGACGCCGAAGTAGTGGAATTTCCTATTCGCAGACAGCCTATCTGGCAGATCTTTTTAAGGTAGAACTGACAATAACGCAGCAGGTTGGGGTATCTAGGCCTCAGTTGCAGCAGGAAACCAAATTGCAAACTTGCCCCCTCCGGCAAGTCTGGCTCAGCATCTCGTTACAATGGGAAATGCTTCTGCATTTAAGTTTCCCAAAATCAATGTTGGAAAGCCTTCAGGTTTCCCTTTACCACGTGGGTCAGTGGGCAAATCAGCTTGTCAATGACCAGTTAACACACCTATCTTGGGTGAGCCTGACGGTGGTTGGACTTGCAGGGTTATTGACCAGTCTATCGCCCTGCCTTTTGTCCATGTTGCCTATTATGGTGGGCTATATGGGAGGTTCCGAGACGGAGCAGCGTGGGGAAGCTGCTATTCGCTCTTTAGGCTTTGCCCTAGGCCTAGCCACAACTTTGGCGATCTTGGGATTGGTAGCTGGTCTCTTTGGCTATGTCTATGGGCAAGTGGCAATTGGGCTGCCGATTGTCGTTAGCCTAATCGCTATCTTCATGGGGTTGAACTTATTAGGAGCGTTGCCCCTGTCGTTACCCTCGTTTAATGGCCCAACCGTTAGTGAATGGAATATTCCTGCTGGGCTCAAGGCTTACCTTCTGGGACTTACCTTTGGTATTGTGGCCTCTCCTTGCAGCACTCCCGTGTTGGCAACACTACTGGCCTGGATTTCGGCGACGGGAGATCCTATTTTAGGGGGAGCGCTATTGATGGCTTATGCGGTGGGCTACGTCTTGCCTCTGGTGCTTGCAGGTACCTTTACAGCTTTTATCAAACGGCTGCTAGCACTGCGTCAGTGGTCAGGCTGGATTACGCCTGCTAGCGGCGCTTTGCTAGTTGGATTTGGGGTATTTTCCTTGCTGATGCGCTTTCTGCCAACGTCGTTGGCATAGTGCTGTTTAAGATTCAAGATTGAGTATTCAAACAATATGGCTTCGGAATCTTCTGGTGTTTCGGGAACAGGTGCTGTGCAGCGCTACTTCAAGCAGGATTTGCTACCGCTGCTGGCGGATCTGAGACTTGCGATCGCACTGCTCCTGGTCATTGCCCTGTTTAGCATCAGTGGCACGGTTATTGAGCAAGGCCAGTCTCTCGACTTCTACCAGACTAACTATCCAGAAGATCCTGCCTTGTTTGGCTTTTTGAGTTGGAAAGTGCTGTTGACAGCAGGGCTAGACCACGTTTACCGCACTTGGTGGTTCTTAGCGTTGTTGATTCTGTTTGGGGCTAGTTTGACGGCTTGCACCTTCACCCGCCAATTTCCGGCTCTAGGGGCAGCCCGTAAATGGAGCTATTACAAAAATCCCCGCCAGTTTCAAAAGCTAGCTCTCAGCGCTGAGGTTCCAGGCGAATCACTATCAACAGTGGTGCCCCTCCTGAAAAACAAGAAGTATTTGGTCTTTCAAGAGGGAGACGCTCTTTATGCCCGTAAAGGCCTTGCTGGACGAATTGGCCCAATTGTTGTCCATGCCAGCATGTTGATCATTTTGCTGGGGGCAATTTGGGGGGCGATGACGGGCTTTTTTGCTCAAGAAATGGTGCCCAGCGGCCAGACGTTTCAAGTTCGCAATATTTTTGATGCGGGTCCTTGGGCAATGGCCCAAATTCCTAAAGACTGGTCCGTGCGGGTAAATCGATTTTGGATTGACTACACGCCAGAAGGCTCGATTGACCAGTTTTATTCTGACCTCACAGTGCTTAATCAGGCGGGTGAGCCCGTCAAGCAAAAGACAATTCACGTCAATGAGCCGCTGCGTTACAAAGGGGTGACGCTATACCAGGCGGACTGGGGCATTGCGGCAGTGAGGGTGAAGCTTAACAATAGTCCAGTGCTGGAAATTCCCATGTCGAAGCTGGAACCGGAGGAAGGGGGAAGATTCTGGGGAACTTGGCTACCGATCAAACCCGATATGAGTGATGGAGTCACGCTTGTTGCCCGTGATCTTCAGGGTACTGTCCTGATTTACAACAATGAAGGGCAGCTTATTTCAACCTTACGTAAGGGATTCGCAACGGATATCAATGCCATTACCCTCTCGCTAGTAGATATTGTGGGCAGTACAGGGTTGCAAATCAAGGCAGATCCGGGTATTCCCCTTGTCTACACCGGATTTGGCTTGCTGATGCTGAGTGTGATGATGAGCTACGTCTCCCATTCTCAGGTTTGGGCGATAGAACGCGAGGGCAAGCTCTACATTGGTGGGCGAACCAACCGGGCGCAGGTAGCCTTTGAACGGGAGCTTCTAGAGGTATTGGCACAGCTTGAGCAGTCTGCCTCAAAGTCTTTGCTTAGCCTTGATCAGACTAATTTGAAAGCTGAGATTGTTTGAGTTGCTAGTCTGTAAAGGCATGATCATTGGACGGTGATGTTCGGCTTTGGGAAAGGCCGAATAGGGCCGTCAACACTTGGGTTTGGGCTTCAGGCATTTGCCCATAGGTGAAGGCGTAAGGAATGGCCTTACTCAGGTGTGGCAGAAACTGATCGAGGGCGTAGGGACTGCCGTAAATGATCAAGGCTTGCAGGTATTGAGCCTTTAGCAGGGCCCGAAACCAGGTTTCGGCTACTTGGGTAAGGCTGGCCGAGCTTCGAAAGGGATTGCCCCGGATGAAGAGTTGGAGCAGACTAGGCCGTAGGGTCTCTGGATTAGGCAGTTGATGACAGGCTTGATTGTCTAGTAGTTTCAGTGTATAGCCCAACTTTTGGGGTAGTGCGATCGCATCTGCCGTTCGCCCCAGAAAAGTACAGTTAACGACATCATCCACGATCACGATGTTGTCTTTGGCTGCTGCTGACTCAACCCTGAGAACCCCTTCGACCGTGGCAGAGGCGTTTAGAATTTCAGCGGCAACTTGACGAGACTGCGGCTGAGCTAGCAGATCTAGCTGAACGGCAGGTGGCGAGACATGTTCCCAGGAGTGGCACGACTCTGGGGGAATGGTGAGCAGAGAAGCAGTCTTTTGCTTGGCTCGCCAGATCCGCTCTAGGGAGGCGAGAATCCGTTCTTCCGAAAGGCGGCCAACGGTAACGGCTTCACCCACCGCTTTGATCACCCCTTCTGGATCGCTGGGCATCAGCAGGACATCTGCCCCAGCCTCAACAGCCAGCACCGCTGCCTCGTATGGGCCGTAAGCCTTTGTGATCGCACCCATGATCAAGGCATCAGTGACAATCAGCCCGTCAAAGCCGAGATTCTCACGCAGGGTATGGGTCAGCGTTGCTCTGGACAGGGTGGCAGGATACTGGCTGTCTAGGGCGGGCACCTGAAGATGGGCCGTCATGATTGTGTCTACGCCAGATGCGATCGCACCCCGGAAGGGCTCAAACTCAATTTGGTTTAGCCGTTCGATATCGTGGGAAATCAGCGGTAGCTCTAGATGGGAGTCGATGTCAGTATCGCCATGCCCTGGAAAGTGCTTGGCAGTTGTCAGCACGGGATGAACCTTGGCCCCCCGGATAAAGGCACTAGTGAGTTCCCGGACAATCTGAGGTGACTGGCCAAAGGCGCGGACGTTGATGACCGGATTGGCGGGATTGTTGTTTATATCGACAACCGGAGCCAACACCCAATTTAGACCCATGGCTAAGGCTTCTTGGGCAGTTACAGCGCCAAACTGTTCGGCATAGGTCAAGGCTTGAGTTAGATCCCTTTGAGCGATCGGTTCTAGCGCCATTGGAGGAGGAAACCCAGTAGCGCCTCTAAAGCGCTGACCGACCCCCTCCTCAATATCAGCAGCGATCAGCAACGGAACGGTCGCAAGGGATTGAAGGAGTTGCGATCGCACTCCCACCTCTGCGGCGCTGCCGCCTAGGAGGATTACGCCGCCCACGCCCAGCTCTTGCAGGTAGTACTGCAACTTCTGATTAGACGCTTCCCAAGCCGGGTATTGAATCTCATGGTCGAACAGGTAACCGGAGGCCCGCACAACCACCATTTGTGCTACCTGTTCGGCCAGAGATAGACTTTCTGGCTGGGGCAATACTGCTGAGGCAATTGATCCGCTCAATCTTCCTCATCCTCTGCGGAGGGAATGTTTTCTAGGTCTTCGTCTAGGTCTTCGTCTAGGTCTGTCTCAAAGTCATCACCATAGTCGCCATCAACGGCTGCTAGGATATCTCCCTTCTCCTCTCGCTCCTGGCTTAATTGGTTCAACAGCGACAGTACCCGTGTCCCTCGTTCTACAGACAGATCTTCTTTAAAAATGACCTCAGGCGTGCGACGTAGACGAATGCGCTGTCCCAACTCACTGCGAACAAAGCCGGTTGCTGCCTTTAACCCCTCCATTGTTTCGGCTCGGGCCTCTTCTGTGCCGTAAATGCTGACGAAAATCTTGGCGTGCTGCAAATCGCCTGATACATCAACATCGGTAACGCTGACCATGCCAGCACCCACCCGGTCGTCCTTAATCCCATCCATTAGCAGCTGGCTAATTTCTCGTTTGATCAGTGACGCTACCCGCGCCACGCGACGATCGTTTGCCATATCGTCTTCTCCTTCAGGCGTAACCGCCAATCATAGCTTCAGTCTTGATGTTGCCGTAATTAAAGCGGCCATCAAAACTGCAAAAGACAGAAAAGCGAATTGTGCGTAGAGACAATTCGCTACCAGAATCCCTTAAGGCCTTCTTTTAAACCGTGTGCAGACCCAACATGGCCCGCAGAGTAAAAGACAGGAATAAAAACCCAGCCACCAACGCACCAACCAGTGCAACAGCCGTAGTAGGTCGCTTTAACAGGGGAATTAACGGTTCAACAGCATTGAAGAGAATCCCCAACGTAAATGCGATGAGATAGCGCGGATAGCGAATGACGTTTTCAAAAAATTCTTTCATGGGTTAGAGCAGCGTTACCCTTGGCGATTCAAACAGCAGTTTGAGAGCAGGATTCTGTTTCAGAAAACAGAACTTAACCCCTTTAATATCCTAGCCTATGACGAAAAAGTCCCGATTTCTAAACCTTTTGATATAGTGTGGTCAGGAGAGGCGTACATTTGATCTTGATCGGCTCAAGTCTCTTGTCTAGTTGCCCTTGCGACCCCGTCTAACTCAGTCATGGTGATTGCTGCTCCCTCTACCCAAACCTGGCCCCGGCCCTTCCTAAAATGGGCAGGCGGCAAAGGTCGGCTGTTGGACCAATACCGAGCTTACTTTCCCTCCGCGTTCGACACCTATTACGAGCCTTTCTTGGGTGGTGGTGCGATCTTTTTTCATTTAACTGGGCGGTTTCGCACTGCCATTTTGGCCGACATTAACCCTGAATTGGTGAATGTTTACCAGTGTGTGCGAAACCAGGTAGAAGACGTCATTGAGCTGTTGTACGAGCATAAGCAAAACCACAGCCATCCCTACTACTATGCGTTGCGATCGCAAACCGATCTGACTCATTCAGTAGAACGGGCTGCTCGGCTGTTGTATCTCAATAAAACTTGCTACAACGGTCTCTACCGCGAAAATTCCAAAGGCTACTTCAATGTGCCAATGGGCCGCTACAAAAACCCGGCCATTTGTGACCCAGAACTCCTGCGTACTGCTTCAACGGTGCTACAAGCAGCCCACATCCGGCAGGAATCGTTTGATTTTGTCCTAAATAGAGCTACCAGTCGTCGAGATTTTGTCTACTTTGACCCTCCCTACTACCCCATTAGCACCACTAGCAGCTTTACAGGGTATAGCCGCTACGGCTTCACCGCAGAAGATCAGGTAAAACTGCGTCAGGTCTTTGGCACATTAGCTGAGCGTGGGGTTAAGGTAATGCTCTCAAACTCTGATTGCCCCTTTATTCAAGACCTCTACTCCGGATTTCCCATGCACACGATCTATGCCACGAGGGCGATAAACTCTAAAGCGGGTCGTCGGGGCAAGATCACGGAACTACTAATCACCTCTTACTAGTCACCGCTCAACAGGGTATTCAAGAAGTCTCATTGAACCTGAACCTTAAGATGTCTTAATAATCTGCCTTCGGAGTGTTCTAGGCTGCTTGAACAGTCGAAACAATGAATGAGGGCAGGTTATAGAGGTGTTGTCATGGGACGTAGGCTGGGATTGTGGGCCATTTGGGGCGGGTTTATTCTCTATGTGCTGCTGTTTGCACCACCCCTGCCGCTAGACACGTTTCAACCGCTGCTAACGCTGTTGGGTGGACATCTGCCGCGCATAAATCCAGTACTGATTTCTCTGTTTAGCTTGGTAGGAATTTGGCTGCTGATCTATAGCTGTCTGATTTTTCCAGACGGTAGAATGCAGCGGCTTCCCGCATGGGCGTTTATGCTGGCCTCGGCTGGTTCAGGTGTGATTGCTCTAATTCCTTATTTGGCACTGCGAGCGCCCAACCAAAGTTTTTCTGGTAGACAAGATGCTTGGTTAGGGATCTTAGAGTCCCGCTCAACGGGAGTAATTTTGGTGTTAAACACGTTGGTTTTGCTGGCTTTTGCCGTGTTTTTTGGAGATTGGTCAGCATACGCTCACGAGTTTCAAACCAACAAGTTTGTGCATGGCATGAGTCAGGCCTTTGTGTTGTTCTGCCTCTTGTTTCCCTATCCCACGCTCTTGGGTGACGATATGGCAAGGCGAGGACTGACAACTGATTCCCAACTTTTTCGGCTCACTGCCTTTATCCCCTTGTTCGGGCCGCTGTTCTACCTCTGTCTGCGTCCCCCTTTGTTAGGAGCAAGGCAAGAGCAGATTCGCGATCGCATTCCCCAAGCGATGCAGCGTTAAGCTGAGTTGTGTCCGCTGTGTTCTTGCCGAGGGGAAATTGAGTGAAGTAAAGTGGGGGCGAGATACAGTGCTCGGCAGCATTTGAGTTTCCATTGATACTTTCGATTGTGACCCCAACCCGGGGAAATTTTTCTGAATACTGGTTAGAGCAGCTCTTGGCAGTCAAGGGAGATGTGCAGTTTGTGCTGGTTTATCCCCCCGGCGAACGACGCCGTACAGTTGGGGATCCCCGGGTTAAATCGCTCACCAGTCCCTATAAAGGGGAAATGATGCAGCGCTTCATCGGCTTATTGAATGTTGATGGCGACTTTGTCCTAGCGCTTGATGATGATGACTATGTGCATCCTGACATTGCAGAGTCAGTGCAGACCTACTTTGATAAGTTTCCGCATAGCTTAGTGCTGCGCCTGATGCAGGAACGAGTGCCAATAGAGCAGGTTGACGATATGAGGCGGCCTTGGCAACCGATTCCTAGGGTTGAGACATTGGAGGTGGCAGCCCGCAGAAATGGCAATGAGGTTCCTATTCTGCAAGAAGTTCCCATTGCGCCTTTGAAGAAGCATTTTGATTGGCGCTACCTGATATGGCCCTTCATGTCTCGTACTGATGATTGTGGACCCCATATCGAAAACTTTAACAATAAGGTTTGGCGCAATGACCGACTGCAACAGGTGCTGCCTGACTTAGCTAAAACAACCATTCTTTGGGGCGTGTTGACCTGGATTCCTCGCTCTGGATTTGACCGACTGATGGGTCTGTACTTGCAGGGATACTACTACTATCGATGTAGCCGTGTGGTGGGGCACTGGATGCCTGAACCCGCTCAAATCCGCTTTACTCTGGTTGATCCGGCTCAAAAGCCTCCCCGCTTTCACGTTCTTTCGGATGTTCTGCTGATTAAGCGATTTCCACAGTACGGTTACTTCTGGAATTTGTTTTTTAATAAGTTGTCGTACGTTCCCCGAATTTTTGCCAAAATGCTGCGGCAAAAGACCAAAAGATGAAGGGTTAGGGGGGAAACAAGGCTGCATACTCTTGGTGCTGTAATGTGCAAGAATTGCCAGGATACACAACTGCAGCAGTGTATCCCACAGCGGGTACCCAGCGATGTAGGTGCCACTCGAAGTCAAAATTGGGATTGTGGGGTTCAGGCAGAATCTGGGCTGCTGCCAGATCAGCCTTCACATTGGTCATGGAATGGGTCAGCCCTTGCCCAGTGGCTTTTAAGTAGGCTTCTTTACTGGTCCAGTATTCAAAGAACTTGCTGTGATCTGCTTCTACAGATTCGAATAGATCTTGACACTCGATGGGGGTGAGACAGTGCTGGGCCAAACTATGAAGGTTCCGGAGGGGACGGATTTGCTCTATGTCGATACCAAGAGGGCGATCGCAACTTACTCCATAAACCACCCAGTCGCCTGAGTGAGACAGATTGAACTGTAGGGGATGTCGCTTGCCGTTGAGATACAAGTGAGGTTTGCCCTTAGCCTCATATTCAAAGTCTAGGGATGCTGGATCTTGCTCCACATAGCGGCCTAGAAGCTGACGCAACCCGCCCCGGCTGAGGCCATACTTAATGCGATCGCGCTCGAAGACAAAACGAGCCATGCGATCGCACTCCTCCGGGCACAGGTAGGCAACCCAGTCATCTAGATACTTCTGGATCTGGGGTAGATGAAACTGCCAAATGTGGATGTGGCCGGGTTCTAGAGAAAATGTCCCTTGTCCGTCTAGGGAAAGCTCCTCATGCTTGAGAACCTTGCCTGCTTGATTCCAAAAGTTGTCAGCTTGGCTCCCCACCCCTCACTCCTCGTTTAAACTGCTGCGGAGGTGCCGCACCCAACTTGCCCCTCGTTACTCGATTCCTTTGTGCCAAACAGCAACTTATGAAATGCGATCGCAAAGGGTCAGGGTATCCAAATTCTATCCTTGCAGCAGACAGCGACAGAAAATTGCCTAAAATCCTAGATCTGCTTTAGCTGCTTCGGCGGCTTTAAAGAGCGCCATATCAGGCATTTCCTCCCAGGCGGGTTCGCCCACTTCAGAGTAGAAGGCGGCATCATAAGGACGTGTGCGAACCACAACTGGCATGGGCACAGCGTGACCGAGCAACAGTGCTTGCTGTTTAGAGTCGAGTTTGGCCAGCACGGATCGCAGGCTTTGGCCACCCGATACCCCGGTAAAAATGGCGTCAATATCTTTTTCGTCGTTCAGCAGCGCCGTGATGCGAGTGCCTATCTGCGACATGACCTCGTTATCAATGCCGGAAGGCCGCTGATCAACCACCAGTAGCGTCACGAAATACTTGCGCATTTCGCGGGCAATGGTGCCAAAGATGGTCTGCCGGGCTGTGGCCGGATCGAGAAAGCGGTGAGCCTCTTCGATGGTAATCATTAGCTGGTGGGGTCGATCGGCTGGGTTCTTGGTCTGCAAAAACTTATCGGCTTTTTTGACGTAACTAGCGTGGATGCGGCGAGCAATTACGTTGGTTGCCAGCATGTAGGAGAGCATATTGGACTGAGAGCCAAACTCAATCACCACATGTCTACCTGCATCAATGGCATCCAAAATTTGGCTTACATAGTTATGGGGGCAGGTGTTGCGGATGTACTTCAAGTCGCCTAGTCGCGTCAGCTTACGCTGGAGCGCCATAATGGAGGACTTACTGCCCATCTTGGTCTCACAAAATTCCTGGATCTCTTCGTTGGTCATGGTCAACAGACGGTTGATCCACGATTTGCCAAACTCATTGCGCAAAATAATGGCATTTTCCAGGCTGGCTTCCGACAGATTGAGTTCGCTCCGCACCAAGGTCAGATCTTCCACATCAATCTGGTCATAGCTGACGTAGAGTTCCTGGGCATCGCGCACCCCTCGCCGCTGAGTGGATTCAGGGTCAAGGGTAAAAATCTGCACCTGGCCTGGAAAAAGCTGCCGTAGACCTTTGACCGTGCTAAAACGCTTGCCCTCGCTGACGGCCTCCCAGCCGTACTCAGAGTGCATATCAAAAATCAGGTTGACTGCTGCCTTTCGCTTGATGGTGCCTGCTAGTAGTAGCCGTGTGAGGAAGGATTTTCCTGTGCCGGACTTACCGAAAATACCGTTGCTGCGTTCCACAAAGCGATCGAGGTCAAGGCAGACTGGCACGTCCATATCAATAGGTTGGCCGATGGCGAAGTTGCGCCGATGGGGGTCGTCTTCCCAGCCGAATACTACCCGGAAATCTCGCTCAGAGGCATCGTAGACCTGGCTGAAGTGACCTGGAATCGTCTTTACAGGAAGTAGATCGACTGCTTCACTGCTTTGGGCTTCGAAAGAAGCTAAGCCATTATTTTTAGAAGCCTTTTTCTGACGCTTCTGTCCGTTTTCTTCCCCCTGCATCCCCTCTTTAGGGGTAAACATCAGCATGGGAGTGAGGTTGATGGTACCGTAGGTGCCGCTACCTGCCAGCACTTCTTGTAGGAAGGTATTAGAGGGTTCGGGTGGGTTAGCCAAAATCCGGCTGCTGGCAGCGCCTAGAGTGACGTCGGTGAGCATGCAAAAGAAGCGCGATCGCACCCCTCGCACCACCAAAAACTTCCCGACTCGCATATCTTCAACCAGCACATCCGGGTGGAGCCGCACTTCAAGCCCCTGGCTCAATGAACCCTGAATGACCGATCCCAATGGCTGACCGTCCATAACCCAAACCCTCAACGCCTTTATAGGCTTGTTTGGAGCTATGGTAGCTCAGCTTTTAGCTTCTCAATACATTTGTTCCATCAAATCCTAGAACTGAATACCCACGCCTCCCTGCACCGAAACAGCCATGTTGTTGCCTCGTTGATAGGCATCAAAGGCAAAAATAGCGTTTCCAAACGCCACAAGGTTGCTGTTGGGGAACATATAGTCCACCCCTGGCTGAAGCACAAAAGCCGTTTTGTTGCCAACAGGAGAGGGATTATTATCTCCACCACTGGCAAAGGAGACCCCTGCACCCAAATAGGCATCGGTATTCCAGTTCAAGGGCACGTCGTAGGAAACCGTAGGCACAAAGGCAAGATTACCCCCGAAGAGAAAAGCCTGTGCCCGAAGCGAAACTGGCATCTCTAGGAACCGATAGCGGCCTGAAATGACTCCCGAAAAATTGCTGCCATTGCCCGTCGCAGCATCGTTGGTGAGGCCGACCGCACCTCCAACACCGACATAGCTACCATAAGCCACCTGAGCCTGAGCTGGAGGAGCTTGTACCATTCCCGTGACTGCCGCGGTCATTACTCCAAGAACCGAAGCAGAGGCAGCCTGACCCATCCAATGCGATAGACCCTTCATGTTCCTTTTACTCCTCACACCAGAAAAACTGCTTGGGGTCTTTGCCGCCGTTTCCGGCCCCACAAGTTCTGTGGATAAGTTACGCGGCTAGGGCCAAGTACATGAGCTAAAAACAGCCATGTCCTATCTCACGATAGAAACCACGGATTTTCAACTCTTTTGACCCTGAGTTACCGGTAATTCAAACAAATCCCGTTGCGATCGCATGGTAATTGTAGCGATTCTTCACAGAAAAGCAACTAGCCTGTATTGCGCATGCCAGCAGCGATCCCGTTGATGGTTAGAAGGGCACCCCGCAACAGTTCACCCCGGCTGTAGCGAGAGCGAATTACGCCTGTTGCTGCTTGGTTTTTGTATTGGCGCAGCCGCTTCAGCAGCGAAACTTGGAGAAAGCCCAGGGGCACGATAGTGCCATTGCGTAGGTGAACTGACCGTTGTAGGTCGGGGTCACCATCTAGTAATCGAGTGTGGCCCGTGATTTGCAGCACCAAATCACACGTTAGGTAAAACTCCCGAGCAATCTCTTCAAACAGGATCTGGAAGCGTTCCCGGTCTTCCTCCTGAGTGAGTTCACGAACATAGTGTTCGGCGATTTGCAAATCGACCTTAGAAAGGGTCATCTCCACTTTCGAGATCACCATTTTGAAGAAGGGCCACTTGTAATAGAAGTAGCGCATTAGCCTCAGGTGCTCCTCGGGGGCTTCATCTAGAAACTCCTTCAGAGCGGTGCCCACGCCATACCAGGAGGGCAACAAAAATCGGGCTTGGGTCCAGCTAAAAACCCAGGGAATTGCACGCAAGCTGCTGAGATCTTTCCGGCCTCCTCGGCGAGCAGGCCGAGAGCTAATTTGTAACTGGCTAATCTCCTCAATCGGAGTGACCTGGTGAAAGAAGTTTACGAGATCGGGTTGCTCATAAATGAGGGCGCGGTAGTGGCGACGGGAGCGCGCCGCCAATTCCTCCATAATTTCGTTCCAAGGTTGAATATCATCAAAGCTATTGCTGAGAAGGCTAGCCTGAATTACTGCCGTGGTAACTGTTTCCAGGTTGTAAAGGGCCAGGTCAGCCAGGTTGTACTTGGAGGCTAGCACCTCGCCCTGCTCCGTAATCTTGATGCGGCCTGCAATGCTGCGACCTGGTTGAGCCAGAATAGCCTCGTAAGCAGGACCCCCGCCTCGGCCTACCGAACCGCCCCGGCCATGGAAGATTCTTAGGGCCACGCCATAGGTATCCGCAACGGCTTGAAGGGACTGCTGCGCCTTATGAATTTCCCAGTTACTGCTGAGGAAACCAGAATCCTTGTTGCTGTCAGAGTAGCCCAGCATCACTTCTTGAAGGGGAACTGGTGGCGGAGCGGTTGGGTCAGCCGGGGCATTGGCGTCGCCCTGGAGAATTGTGCGATAAAAGGGCATCTCAAAGAGCTCTCGCAGTACAGACGGTGCTCTCTGCAAGTCCTCGACTGTTTCAAAGAGGGGCACTGCCTGAATGCTGGACTTGCCCGTGGCTGGATCGTATAAGCCTGCCTCCTTAGCCAGCAGCAGCACTTCCAGCAAGTCACTGACATGGTGACTCATGCTGATAACGTAGCTGTGGCAAATTTCTGGACCAAACTCCTGATGCAGCCGTCGCACCATACGCAGAGTCTCAACGGCTTCTCGGGTTTTATCCGAGAAGGGCAATTCACCTGGAATGAGTGGGCGACGAGTCTGTAGCTCAGAGACTAACCAGGCAGTTTTTTCAGCTTCGGAGAGATCGTTGTAGGGTTTGGGAAGAACTTGCAGGTACTCTGTAATCTCGCTCAATGCATCAGAATGGCGAGAGCTCTCTTGGCGCAGATCTAGCTGAGCAAGGTTAAATCCGTAAATCTCAACCTGGCAAATCAGCGTGTCTAGATCCTGACAAGCGAGCCCAGTTTCTGCCAAGTTCCGCTGAATCAGCCGCAGTTCGGCTAAGAAATCATCTCCTGACGAGTAAACATTGGCCGTGGGAGAGTCTTTGCCTGGATGGGTAAACGAATCGCCTTCATAGAGCCGTAGGCTTCGCTCGTATGTGTTTTCAAGCCGCTGTTGGATGTAGGCCAGCTTGAGTCGATAGGGTTCTTGACGGTAGCGAATTGCCAATCGATCATAGATCTCTGGCATTTTGACCTGGTCTTGCTCTAGGGATTCCAGCAGCTCGGGAAGAACCTCGCTCCAGTGCAAAGACAGGCTGAGCAGGTTGGTTAAGTTCTTGATGGAGCCAACATACTTCTCCAGCACCAAGTTGCGCTGGAAGCAGGCTGTTTTCCAAGTGACTTCGGGTGTAACCGATGGGTTGCCATCACGGTCAGCCCCTACCCAGGAGCCAAAGCGACAGTAGCGGTGGCGGGGTGCTTTGAGGTGAGGAAAGGTGTTTTTAAGGGCGCGTTCAAAGCGTTGGTAAAGCTGCGGAAGTGCTTCAAACAGGACAACCTGGAAGTAGTGGAGGGTGTAGTCTACTTCGTCTAAGACGGAGGGTTTGAACTGGTGCAATTCATCCGTACGCCACCACAGCCGGATTTCCTCCGTCAGTTGCTCTTTGAGAACTTCGATTTCCCACGTAGAGGCCAGCCCTAGCGTTTGGGCGCTTTCTTCAGCCTGATCCAGCCTACGCAAGATGTCCGCAATGCGTCGTTGCTTATCCCGAATAGTGTGACGCACAATCTCGGTGGGGTGGGCGGTAAATACCAACCGCACGTCCAGTTGATTGATCAGGTTCTGGATGAGTTGAGGGGGTACGTTGAGCTGCTTGAGCGTAGGAAACAGCCAGTAGAAGGTGCCAATTTCCTTACGACTAGAGCTGTTCTCCTGCACACTACGGCTCAAGAGATCAGCTTGAAAATTATGATTGTTGATTTCTGCAGCGACGTCATCCTCTAGCAATTGAGCCGGGATATCGAGGTTTTGCAGAATGGATTGGCCCTGAATGGCCCGCTCTGATTCTTCATAGGCAGACCGATATTGCTGCTGTTGTCCTCGTTGCTCGTAGTGCTGCTCGACGATGTTGATGAGCTGGAAGTATAGGGCAAAGGAGCGAGAGGCCCGAATAGCGTCTTCTAGATCGAGAGCCTCTACTACATCCACGACAGCTTTGACGCGAGCTTCATCGGTCGTAGGAGCTTGGCCTTCTGGAGAACACATCTGCCTCAGTTGTCGCAGCAGATCTACAAGAGTCTGTCCACACTCATGCTGTAAGACGCTTTCCCAGATTTCTTCAACGACTTTTAGGCGGTGCCGTAAGAAGAAATCTTGAGCTGAAGAGCTGGTCATGGTGGCAGAACCCGGCATCTCTAGCAGGGTCTGACTGGTAGGATAAGCATCACCAGGGGTGTGGACCGTTGAACTCATGAAAGTAAGCCGTTGTGAGTACAGCAATATCGGAACGATTCTATAGGATTGTCTGGAGATGAAGAAGTTCAGCAGGATGACCTGCAATGAAACCTTGTGTAGTCACAGACAATAGATGAGACGCCTCTCGTTACTGAGGCAGCTCAAGGGACTTTGAAACTAGAAGGGCAAGAGTATTCCTTATTTTGGGGAGGGCGGTGGAATGGTTAGGCTGGGTAGGCGATCGCCCCGAAACAGTTCTTCACTAGCTAGACCTACCTCTTGAAGGGCGTTCGTCAGGGTGCGGGTTGCCAGAATGCTCAGTAGGACCGGGGGGGTTAGCAGACTGACTAAAACATCGCTGAGGGCAATGGAGCGAGGGGATGGTTGGGATGCGGTTGAATCATGAGAAGAGGTCATAGGGCGGGGGGGCAGTTGGAGTGGGTGGATCTAAGTGAGGGTAGGGTTGCATGCTAAAAGCTAAGCGGGAGACTAAACCACGGTGCGATCGCTCTTGTCAGGGGACGTAAAGTTTAGAGAAGGAGCTTCGAACGGTTATTACTCCGATCATATTAGGTCTAGTTGCATTCAATTAAGTGTTCTGTGAACACTAGAGCGTTTTGGGAAAAGCTTTAACAGGCTGGAACCGAGAGGGCACAAGAATCGGATCGTGCGCACAAGGGGCAATGGGGTGACTAAAATAGGGAGCAAATTTAAGGACTTAATTTGCTCTAGGTATCTGCCTGGGGTATGCTTCGTTGCTATATTTGAAGCGCGTTTGTGAAAGCCGTCTTATTCGGATTAGCAAAGTTGCGGTAAAACTGGGCGTAAGGTTTCTTGCAGACTTGGCTTGCTTGTGCTAGAGCAGTCTTCTCTCGGCTTAGGGTTGGAGCATTGTACGAAGTTTAAGGGCTTTTCTCTTGAGATTGAGGACCGATTTGTAGTCATCTATGCCTGTCCCCCCCTCTAAACCATCTCCAAATCTGTCCCCAACGGTTGGCGTTACCTCCTGGCTACAGCAGGTCATGAGTGTTCCGTCGGCTGATCTGCATGTCAAGCTCAGGGGCAATATTCTCCATATTCTTTGTGAAACGCCTACTGCATTAGAACAAACGCCTACGCTGCTGAATTTGGTACGGGGGTTGCTAGAGCCGCAGGAAGCGGCTTTTATTAAGCAGGCTTACCCACAGGTTTACCAGCTTTATCTGTATAACCGAGTCGCTGGGCAACCCGTGCCGGCATGGACGGCTCCGATTTATCTGAATCGATTGGAGCGGCACCTGGCCCAGCTGGTGTTGGAATCCCAAGACGAGGATGACCTGAAAGCGACTCAGGAGTTGCTGGAGGTTTACACCCAAGGAGATCCGGAAGCCCTAAAGACCTATGCCAAGGATGGGGCGGGTGGGGCCATTGTGCTCTCTAACCTGAGTTTGGCTCGTAAAGGGGATCCGGAGGCAATTGCTTGGTATTTAAGTGAAACGCTGAGTGCTTTAGATGTAGGGGTTTGGGTCAGCATTAAAGCGATTCCGGGCACTGCTCACCTGTCGAAGGTGGCGGTGACAGTGGAGGATCATGGGGCTGAAGGGGGGGAGGCTATCCCAGAAGCCTCAGAGGAAGCGACCATCCCTCGTTTATGGGTGCTTTGCGAGGCAGTTTATAGTCCTGATCCCTCTCTGATTGCCAAGCCAACAGCGGAGCGGCTGCGTCAGCTTCAGTTGACTCAGTTTAAAGATGCTGTTTTGCTGATGCAGGTACGGGGTGAAACGACCCCTGATTGGAGCCTACGAATCGACTTAACGCCTGAAGAGGAGATGCTTCGGGAGTGGGGGCGATGGGGTGATTCGGATGCGATCGCAAAATTGCTGCAACCGCTTCTAGCTCCATTAAGTCTGAAAGCATCGGCTGAACTCAAAGAGACGACCCTCTATTTGATCTGCCAGCCTGTTTCCGACGACGAAGCTGCATTGTCGTCTTGGGCAAGCGTTCAAACGGTGCTGGTTCCTTTCTTGGAAACCTTGGCACCTCAGGGTGTTCACCGGGTGATGGTCTACGGTCAAACGGCGACCGATCCGACTCCTGCCTGGGTAGGCTGTGCTGATCTGCCCGCTGCTGATCATGAGGCGCTTGCCCTCTCTCCTGAAGCCCTAGCGAAATCAGGCGATCTGCCAGCGATTGCTTTTCTGCTGACCCGCTTACTCAACCCCAACTTGGAGGAACAGGTCGCAACAGGGGGCTTACGGGTGCAGTTGTTGGTGCGAGACAAGCTGCTCCACGTCATGGTTGATGGCCCAGTGGCTCCTCAGCGGCGTCAGGTAGCTTCCACGGTGAGTCGGTATCTGCGTCAGTTGACTGTCACAGGCGTTCAAGGGGCTCGAGTCTATGGCCGCCGTTCCGGACAGGCGCAACCCAGCTGGAGCTATGGGGAGGACTTTACCTCTCGCCGCCGCTTGGTGCCAGAGTCTAGCCCTGAATTTACGGCCTCCGACGCCTATGTGAATGACCTGTTGGTCAATCCTGATGGCCCCGTGCGAGAAACCGATCTCACTGAGGAGGACGAACAACTCTCCTTAGAGCATTTGGGGTCGCGGCTGCTTCAAAGCATCCGGCAAGGGTTGATGCGATCGCATCTGTTTGCCCCGCAGCAAACAACAGACTTGTTGCAGACCACGCCTGAAGCTGACCTGAGAGACAGCTTCAAAATTGCTGTAGTTTGGGGTGCTGTAGGGCTACTTCTGGCGTTGCAGGCTGACTGGGTGCTGGGGCAAGTTCTGCGGCCTCCGGCGGCTCCTGGTGTGGCTGAAGCAACTACAGCACCCGATTTGACAACCCCGTCTGAGAATGAAACCGCATCCTCCTCTGAGTTACCCGACGAATTTGCCAATCTGAACTGGGGGAGTAAACAATCTGACTCTGAGGGCAATGCAGCTTTTGGCCGAAACGGTTTTACGGACGAGGGGTCTGGTTCTCTCGCTGCGGACCCAGGCACTCCCTTTGTGGCGGAACCTGTCGATCTACCCACCAGCCCCCAAAAGCCAATTGCGATTACCGATGACCTGCTGCTGTTATCCCCCTATCCCTCCTTCCGCAGCCAGCAACTGGATGAAAAGTTGGCCCTCTACCACCAGCATTTGCAGCAGTCTGGTCCCCCTGATGTGCTGCTGGTAGGAAGCTCACGGGCTTTGCGTGGAGTGGATCCAGCAGCTTTGCAAAAAGAACTGGCCAGCTTAGGCTACGCCAACGTCAGTGTGTTTAACTTTGGCGTGAACGGTGCAACCGCCCAGGTGGTTGATTTAACTATTCGTCGTATCCTAAAGCCTAGTCAGTTACCCAAACTGATTGTTTGGGCAGACGGCGCGCGCGCTTTCAACAGCGGTCGAACCGATGTTACCTACAACGCCATCACGGCATCCGAAGGGTATCAGGAACTGCTGAGCGCAGAATCGTCTGCGCCCTCCTCAGAGACGCCCGATGCAGCGGCTTCATCTCAAAAAGAAGCAGAGGGGGGGCTCTCCCTATCCGAAAGTTATCTCACGATGGACAGCTGGCTAAGTGAGAATTTAGCCAATTTTTCAGCTGTATATCCTGACCGGGAAGGGCTCAAAACCTGGTTCCAACAGAAGATGTCCCTATTGACGAAGCCTGTAGCGCTAGGGGCAAACCAGTCGGAAGAACAGTTAGATGCAGTCATGCCTGAAGGTAGTGTGATTGACTTTGACGGGTTTTTGGCTCTTTCTATTCGGTTTAACCCGGCTACCTATTACCAAAAGCATGCTCGGGTGCCTGGGCTTTACGATGGCGACTACGAATCTTTCCGGTTAGAGGGGCAACAGGATGAGGCTTTCCGGCAGCTCATGAAGTTTACGCAGACCCAGAAGATTCCCATTGTTTTTATCAATACGCCGCTAACCGACGAATACCTGGATGACTACCGGAAGGAGGCTGAAGATGCCTTCCTGAAGTACATGCTGCGCCTGTCTACTTCTGAGGAAGGCTTTGTTTTCCGAGATTTAGCTCAGGCTTGGCCAACCCGGTATGACTACTTCTCCGACCCTAGCCACCTAAACCGCTATGGAGCTTACCAAGTCTCCAACCAAATTGCCCAAGATCCCATGATTCCCTGGCCTCAACCGGAGTTGGAGCAGTCCCCATGATTCTGCCCTCAATTATCTACACGCTCTTTCTCCTGAGCATTGTGGGTATTTTTTGGTCGCTGACATCCCTAAATCTGCGGCTTTGGTTGCTGCTGCTAGCCAGCTTAATTTTTTATGCCTCTCTTCAGGTTCAGTTTTTGCCCCTGATGGTAGTGCTGGCTGTAGTCAACTACTACCTGGGTAAAAACCTCACTGCACCGCTTGATTGGCGAATTCCGAATGAGTACTGGCAGTTTGCTGAGAAGAACTGGAACCGCCGCCGTACGCTTCTGCTGTGGCTAGGAATTGCCATCAATGTGCTGCTGCTACTGGGCTTTAAGTACGCAGAAGGAGTCCTGCGGGTGCTGGGGTGGACTGGAGCAGCAGCAGATGGAACCAATGAAACCCTGTTTAGGATTCTGATGCCCCTAGGCATTAGCTTCTTCTGTTTTGAGTGCATTGCCTACTTGGTGGATGTTTACCGAGGATCACCCCCTGCTGCTAGTTTTGTGGACTTTGCGTCCTATAAATTCTTCTTTCCCAAGCTAATTTCTGGGCCGATTACTCGATACCATGCTTTCTCTGAGCAGTTTGAACAGCAGTCATCACCCGGACTGGCGACTGTCATTGAAGGGGGCTGGTTGATTGCTTCGGGTGCGGTGAAAAAGCTCTTAATTGCTGACCATATTGCGATTCTGGTCAACCTGAGCTTCGAGAACCTAGAACGGGCTGGAAGCGCCGATATCTGGCTGGCAATTTTTGCCTATGGATTGCAGCTTTATTTAGACTTCAATGCTTACGTGGACATTGCTAGGGGAAGTGCCCTGCTGCTGGGCATTGTTCTCCCTCAAAACTTTGACTTTCCCTATTTCACAACCAGCATTGCTGACTTTTGGCGGCGTTGGCACATGACCTTGGGAGCCTGGCTGCGCAACTATCTCTACTTCCCGCTAGGCGGCTCTCGTCAGGGTCTCAGCCGCACTTGCTGGAACCTAATTATCGTAATGTTGGTTGCCGGGGTCTGGCACGGTAACAACTGGGGTTTTATTATCTGGGGCGGCATTCACGGATTAGCGCTGGCGGCTCATCGTCTAACCCTATCTGCAGCAAAAAAACGGAAGCCCCTAATGCTTTTCTGGCAGTCAATACCAGGCATCGTGACAGGTTGGCTATTGACGCAAAGTGTTGTGTTTTTTAGCTGGCTCTTTTTCAGGCTTCCTGACCCTAAGCAGTACATGCTGGCGCTCCAAAAACTTTGGGGTGTGCCATCCGATGCCCAATTCGCCCAAAAGGTGTACTTAGAATCCTTGGGCTTTACCTATGGTGAACTGTCGTTGATGCTGGGCGGGGTTGTGGCTCTGATGGGCGTTGCTTATATCTTTAACCGAGGGCTCAAAATCGAGTTGAGCTGGCCTGTGAAGCTGCTGCTGGTGCCGCTCTTCTGCTTTTTGGCTTGGCTGCTGGCCCCAGCAGAAACTCTGCCCTATATCTATTTCGATTTTTAGGTTCGGTTTTTAAGGGTTGGGTTAACCCTGCTTGCCTTCGGGAGGTGTGCTGATCGCGGCGGGAAAGCGACAGCGCCCCATAGACAGGTCGAATAAGTGGAAGCCAAATGTTTGGGAGAGGTCTTCAAAGACCTTGATGCCGCGTACGCTGTTGCCCCGTTCATCGAGGGGAGGTGAGAAGACGGCAATACCCACTTGATTGGGGACGACGGCAATAATGCCGCCTGATACGCCGCTTTTAGCAGGAATGCCGACTCGGTAAGCCCATTCCCCAGCAAAGTTGTACATACCGCAGGTGTACATCACGCTGAGAATATCGCGAACATAATCGGAGCTGACCGCTTGTTCTCCGGTCAGTGGGTTTTTGCCCTGGTTGGCTAAAGTTGCTGCCATGACTGCTAAATCATGGCAGGTGACAAGCAAAGAGCATTGTTGAAAATAGAGATCCAGCACTTCGTCGATTTTTTCGTCAATCATGCCGAAGTTGAGCATGAGGTGTGCCATGGCTCTGTTGCGATGCCCTGTAGAGCGCTCAGACATGAAGACTGGGACGTCGATAAAAACGTCGTGCCCAACGTAGCGCTCAAACATAGCCAGCATTCGGTTGAGCCGATCGGTGGGGCTGTCGCCTTTAATGAGGCTGGTGGTTGCGATCGCACCCGCATTCACCATGGGATTGTCTGGTCGCTTTGAGTCTTCATCCAGCCGAATTAAGGAATTGAACGGATCGCCCGTGGGCTCTACACCGACTTTCTGAAGAAGCCGCTCTCGACCATAGTCCTCAAGAGCCATGCCATAGACAAACACCTTGGAGATGGACTGGATAGTGAATTTCTGTTCGATATCGCCGACCTGAAACGTGCGTCCGTTGGTCGTGACAACGCTAATGGCGAACCAGTTAGGGTCCGCTTTTGCCAATTCAGGGATGTAGGTAGCTACTTTTCCAGCTGCAAGGTTTCCATAAGTCTGATGCAATTTCTCTAAATAGGCTGAGAAATCAAGCATGGCAGCCCCTTACTGAACGGGCATAGAGATAAAACAATCAAGTCCACTTTAATCCGGATTGAAGCAATCACAGCGGAACTGAGCAATTTCCCCCTGCTCCCTGCCTTCTGCATGAATTGGAAGACAAAATGCAGTTAATGCATAATCGGCATCCTCTTTTCGCATTAATTTTCTAGATTATGTGACTAGATTTACAAAACCTTACCTTCTCAATTCATAAATTGATAAGCAACTGCTACAAACGTTATTTCCTTCAGTAGCGGTTTACCCACCCCTCCTTTTTAAAGCCACGGAGTTGGTATTCATGTTTGAAGCTTGATGCGAAGTTGACTCCCTCAGCTACTACTCATCAATCAGCCTAGTTGCTTGATAGTAGAGAGCTAACACTTCCCCAATCTGAGAAGGTTTATTGAATCTCTAAAACAGGCTAGGTCACCAACAAAAAACATAAATTTGAATTTGGTCTCAGGCTTAGAAAAAGCATAAAGATTTCAATCGCAGAGGATTTTTCAAGAAAACCTAATTTGTCTAACTAATGATGAGATGCCCTATTTCAGCTTCTCTCATCGTTATACCGACCGCCTCTGTTGCTCAGCTTTTTGCTTTTGTCATAAGTAAGCTTTTTCTAATTAAGTCAGGTCATTAATCGTCATTTGAACTCAACTTAAAACCTGATTTTGCTTTTTAAGAGCCATCCCGCTCATTTGAGTTTCGCCCAGCAAAATACGTCTAATTCAACACACGCACTTTCATTCAAAGGACTTTACTGAACCATGTCTAATGTGTCTCGTCGTAAATTTCTGGTTACTGCTGGAGCGACAACGGCTGCAACTTTGCTGATGCATGCTTGCAGTTCTAACCAAAGTGGTTCCTCAACCAATGCAAACAGCACAGCTCCGGCTCCTGGCCCGGTTGCAAATGGGGACACACCAGAAGTGACCAGTGCAAAACTGGGCTTTATTGCACTGACCGATGCTGCACCGCTGATTATTGCTAAGGAAAAGGGACTGTTTGCCAAGTACGGCATGCCCGATGTGGAAGTGAGCAAGCAGGCTTCTTGGGGAGCGACCCGTGACAACCTTGTGCTGGGTTCCAATGGTGGTGGTATTGACGGAGCTCACATCCTGAGCCCTATTCCTTATCTGATGACAACGGGTAAAGTGACTGACGGTAAGCCCGTCCCTATGTCGATTCTGGCTCGTCTGAACGTTAATGGTCAGGGTATTGTACTGTCCAATACTTATAAAGACCTCAATGTTGGCCTCGATAGCGCCCCTTTAAAGGAGGCATTTGCTAAACAGAAGGCGTCGGGTAAGGACGTGAAGGTAGCAGTTACTTTCCCGGGTGGTACTCACGACTGCTGGATGCGGTATTACCTATCCGCAGGGGGCATTGACCCCGATAAAGATCTTTCAACCATCGTCGTTCCCCCGCCACAGATGGTCGCTAACCTCAAAGTAAACGCGATGGAATCTTTCTGTGTAGGCGAACCCTGGCCGCTACAGACGGTTAACCAAAATGTGGGATATGGGGCGCTGACTACGGGCGAACTCTGGAAAGATCACCCTGAGAAAGCCTTTGCTATGCGGACTGACTGGGTAGAGACTAATCCAAAGGCAGCTAAGGCTCTGACCATGGCTGTTCAGGAAGCCCAGATGTGGTGTGACAAGGCCGAAAACAAAGAGGAAATGTGCAACATCCTCGCTAAGCGGGAGTGGTTCAAGGTTCCCGTATCTGACATTCTTGATCGCTCCAAGGGCATTTTTGACTTCGGCAATGGTCGCACGTTGAACGACACCACCTTGATGCAAACCTACTGGGATCGGGGCGCGTCCTACCCCTACAAGAGCCATGACCTTTGGTTCCTAACCGAAAATATGCGTTGGGGTTACCTTAAGCCTGACCTTGATACTAAGGCGCTGATCGATCAGGTAAACCGCGAAGACATCTGGCGCGAGGCGGCTAAAGCCATTGGTCAAGAAGCGGCTATTCCCAAGAGCACTTCTCGCGGAGTTGAAACTTTCTTTGATGGCGTGAAATTCGACCCTGAAGATCCGATGGGCTACCTCAAGGGCCTCAAGATTAAGAAGGTTTCCGTGTAGGGCGCACGCTTTGGGAAAGCCAGATCTGACAGCAGAGACACTGCTTGATCAAAGCGACTTTGTAACAGCAAGTCAGTCTGGTTTTCCCTTCTATTTGGTATTTGCTTGAATGACGGCCCTTAAGGTTTATCGATTCAGAAAGGTTGCAGAATCCTGCACCCTTGCAAAAAAGGGGACGACAACTCGGTTTGGTATTCCTCTGGCTTTCTGGCAGATTTTGTATCTGAACTAGCGGTGGGTTTCAAGTTCTTTTGCTAGATCTGCCCCTATGGGCTTCTCTTGACCTATTCACTTCGGCACTGACTATGGCGACTACTTCTTACCGGCGCGCCCGGACCAATGCTCTTCCTCCCTCTGTTCTTAAGTTCATCAAAGGATCAAGACGGTGGCTGACCTCTGCGATCGCACTGTTGGTCTTCCTCGGACTCTGGCAACTGTTTAGCATCTCACCAGGAGCAACCCTGCCCGGACCTATTCAAGTGCTGAGAGACACCTGGCCGCTGATTATTGATCCTTTCTTTGACAATGGCGGCACTGATAAGGGGCTGTTTTGGCAAATTCTGGCTAGCTTAAAGCGGGTGGCGGTAGGTTTCTCTCTGGCGACCATCGTCGGTATTTCGGTGGGGATGTTGATCGGCAGCAGTCGGTTAATCTTCGATGCTCTCGACCCCATCTTCCAGGTGCTGCGAACTGTGCCACCGCTGGCTTGGTTGCCTATCTCCCTAGCTGCCTTCCGAGACAGCGAACCCTCAGCGATTTTCGTTATCTTTATCACCGCTATTTGGCCCATCATCATCAACACCGCAGTGGGTGTGCATCAACTGCCTCAGGACTATAAAAACGTAGCCCAGGTGCTGCAACTGTCCCGCAAGAAATACTTCACAGACGTTCTCTTTCCTGCAACTGTGCCCTACGTCTTCACTGGGCTACGGATTGGGGTTGGTCTGTCCTGGTTGGCCATTGTGGCTGCTGAAATGCTCATCGGTGGTGTCGGCATCGGCTTCTTCATCTGGGATGCCTGGAACAGCTCTTTGATCAGCGAAATTATTCTGGCCCTAGTTTACGTTGGCGTGGTTGGCCTGCTGCTAGACAAGCTGATGCTCTTTATCGGCAACCGCTTCGTTAAAGGAACTCAGCAGTAAGGTCGGTCTTACGACTTCAGCCTTTGGGAAGCAGAGGGAAAAGATTTTGCTGAACTGAACCCACTTCCCGCTTACCTTCTGCCTCTGCACTCCTCCCTTCTAATTACCCTCTCCTCACTCATCCAAAGCCATGTCAGTTTTCGTCGAAGTCGATCACGTCGATAAAGTCTTTAATCTGCCCGATGGCAGTGAGTACATTGCCCTCAAAAACATTGAGCTGAAGGTGCGCCAGGGAGAATTTATCTCTCTAATCGGCCACTCCGGTTGCGGTAAGTCCACTCTGCTGAACATTGTGGCGGG
>DATNQF010000094.1:0-12806 GCA_036702855.1 Trichocoleus sp.
ATGCCTATGTCATGCCCTCGCAGGAAGGCTTTGGTATTGTTTATCTAGAAGCAATGGCTTGCGGCATCCCTGTGCTTTCTGGAGATGCGGATGGTTCAGCTGACCCACTCCAGAATGGTCGTCTCGGGTGGCGCGTACCCCATCGCAATCCCGAAGCCGTTGCGGCTGCTTGCCTGGAAATTTTAAAAGGGGAAGATCCTCGTTGTCAGGGAGCTTGGCTGCGCCAAGAAACGCTGGTTCACTTTAGCCCAGAAGCACTCGCGGTGCAGCTTCATCGCCTTTTAGAACTCCCATCAGTATCCGGGGAAGAACAGGGTCCAGCGCTACAATAGAACTCTTGAGACTGGCTAAGCTCTGTGGGCTACTTTCTCCCCTGCACTGCTATTGCACTGGGCAAAAGCCAGTTGTCCTACTGTGATGCCAAAGGAAGCACGTGAATCCTAACGAATTTAGACAAATTCGGTTTAACTTTTCTGGAGTTGGCTGCTGGCTGACCTTGATTGCAGGCGCATGGTTGCTAGGAGCCGTTGGCTTGGGATGGATTGTTAAATCTGTGCTGGTGCTGGTGGTGTTGCTATTGATAGCTCCGGTGCTTGCTTTTGTGGGCTTCCGGTGGTGGTTTAAGCGCAACTTAGTGCAGGGCAAATGTCCCACCTGTGGCTATGACCTGACAGGGCTTAATGGCACTCAAAGTGCGTGCCCCAGTTGCGGCACTGCTATTGAAGCAAAAGATGGACAGTTTCTGCGAACTGCTGCCGAAGGAACAATTGATGTCGCTGCGGTTGAGGTGCCTGTAGAAGTTTTACAGGATGGCGATTCATCTGCTTCTTAAGCAGGCTTGCTTAGTTTTGGGAAATAGATAGGGTGTAGGGCGTTTGGGCCGTACCTTCGTTGCCAACATAGAGGGTGTAAGTCCCTTGGTCCAACACTCCGGGCGCACTAATCTGTCCGGCATTAAACTGATCCATCGTGCGGCACTCACTAAACCCGTTCGGCCCTTGGATCAGAAGCGTTAAACTTCCCTGCCCTTGTAAATTGACATCGAGAGAGGCAAATGACTCTGTGACTTGCACAGTCTGGCTAGGGGCTGTTGGGATATAGCCACAGGCCGAAGATTGGGGTCCACCCGACAAGCCATTGGTTTGAACTGCTGCCGCCAGCGGCGTTGACACAACTGTCTGAGCTTGAGCCGAAGCACCCCAAAGAACAGTGCTCGCTAAGACCAGTGGCAAGGCAATTCCGCGAATTTGAAGTTTCATATTCAGTAACCCTATGGTTATGGGATCCAAAGCTAAAAGGTTAACCTTTCATATTTCTATGCTAGGCTTCACGCCGCACGGTTCATTATTCCCTGTGACACTTTCGTTAGCGCTCTAAGAGGAGCAATTTTCAGGAAAGTTTCATAGACTGGCTAGAATTTGCTTTAAAGCTGTGTTCGAAACGGGCTAGGGATGCTAAAAAGGAGGGCAATTTCAGCTAATTTTCTGACGCTGACCTTGCTCTGTTCCTGCTGATCCCCTCGCATCTACTGAGACTAATCCTATGGCGCAAACCACTGGCCGCCACTCGTCTGTAGCCCCCTCTTCTGAAACTCAGGTCAATGCCCTTCGGCAGGTATTAGGACGCCCCTTTCTAAGAGAACAAAAATGGCTGACAGTACGACGGTCAGTGGCTTGGGTGTTAGAAGTGGGTTTGTTGGTAGGTAGTGCAGGGGTACCTTGGCTTTTAGGCGAACGGATTCGCGCATTCTCCACCACACCAAGCGTCCCTCTCAGTCCAACGGTCGCTGTTGTTGAGAATGCGATCGCACAGACTCTAGACCAACCCAAGCCTCGCTCCTTCAGCCAAGTTTCTCCTTTGACCAATCTCCTATGGTTGAGCGCCTTGGGGCTCCCTGTTGTTGTCGCAGGATCGCAGCTGTACTGGTTAGCCTCGGCGGGAAAGACGCTGCCAAAGCACTGGTTGGGACTGCGCGTGGTAACGCTTGAACGCCGCGCCCCCGGAGTGGCAAGCATAGTCAAACGCGAATTATTGGGGCGGTGGGGGCTGCCAATGCTACTGGCTTATAGCCTTTGGTTAGGCGGCGCTTTCTCCCACCTGGGTTTCTTAGGAGGATTGTTCTTGCTAGCGCTAGCTGGCGAAGGAGCAACCCTCATGCTTAATCGGTCGCGCCGCGCGCTCCACGATAAATGGGCCAGCACCCAAGTCATTCTGGTGGAAGACATTCACATTCCAGTAAAGTACCGACCCACTCAATTCCAGGTTGTTAATCAACAGAAAGGCTCTGCTGACTTCGCCGACTTACAGCCTTGGCACACAGCCTTGACGCTGGCTGAGGAAGTGGGGGGTTTAACCTCTGTGATCTTGACGCCGTCGGACAGTGTGGCCTCAACCCGTTTTTCCTGGCTGCGTCAGTATCCAGCGCTGGTTTTAGGCGGAGCTGTTTTGGCAGGACTCGGCCTAGTCATGGTGGGTTTGGTTGGTGCGCGGGTCTATACTCAACAGCAAGAGAATCAACGCCACAGCCAGCAGCAAAGCGACAATATGTTTTTGGCTTTGGTTCAAGCCTTTAGCACAGCCAGCCGTCCTGAGGAGCAACAGGCCGCTGCGCTAGCCCTAGCCAGCACTCAAGACCCTAGAGCTGTTCCGCTATTGGTAGATTGGCTAGCCCAGGCGGATCAGGCCCAAACGATAGAAACGCTACAACAAGCTCTGGTAACACTAGGCCCCCAAGCCCTACCCTACTTAAAACGCCTCAACCAAACTCTGGAAAACGACCTGGTGACGATTCCCCTAGAGCAGCGCCTTCCCTATGAGCTACGACAGCAGGCTGTCAAACGGACCCTCGCTAAACTGCTCACAATCTACAGCGACCAACTTCGGGGCTATGATTTGAATCGTACCTTCCTGGGCTACCGGGTAAATACACCGGACGCTTTTACCTTGGTTTTGGAAAACCTTGATTTGGCAGGAATTCAGTGGCAAGGCTCGGTTCTGTCGGGGGCTAACTTCCGTCAAAGCCGCTTTTTTGCACCAGGGTCGGATGGCCGGGTTGATACCTATGACGACTGGATAACTGATCTAAGCGGATCTGACCTAACCGCAGCCAATCTCGCCAATGCGAATCTTCGGTACGTTGTCCTTCAGGGCAGTAGTTTGCTAAGGGCAAACTTGCAAGACACTCAGGCAGCCTTTGCCGATTTCACAGGGGCAAATCTTGGCGGCGCTCGGTTAATTGGGGCGAATTTAAGTGCAGCTAACTTGAATGGAGCTAGTTTGGTAGGCGCAGATCTGACAGAAGCTCAACTGCCAGACGCAACCTTAATCGGTGCTCGCCTCACCCAGATTCGTGCCGATGGAGTCAACCTAAAACAGGCCGATCTCAGCCGCGTAGAAGGCCGAGGAGCTGACTTAAGTGGCGCGAATCTGCAAGGCGCAACTTTGACAGCAGCAGATTTGCAGGAGAGCCAATTAGAAGCAGCAGACTTGAGACAGGCTAATTTGGTCAATGCTAATTTAGCTGATGCCAACCTACACGCTGCCCAGTTTCAGGGAGCCGACTTGACTGGAGCCAATCTACAGAATGCAGTGCTTCACAAAGCGGCGAATTCAGAGTTGGAGAGCTTCATCGAGCCTATGCCAGCAAAAAGACAACAGGATGGAATCTTTGCGGATGTTGACTTCTCTAAAGCCCTTAACCTGGCTCCTGAACAGTTAGGCTACATCTGCGCACAGGGTGGTCTTCATCCCGCTTGCCGAACCGATCCATAATGAAGCGGGGCTGATTCCACTCCTCTAGGGCGATCTATGCAGCGCACCCGTCTTAGCACGCTTTTTGATACTCTTGCCAACCAGCTCAACCGCTGGCTGCTCAATCCCTGGCGTAGGCTCTCCATCATCATCATTAGTCTGTTGGGGGGCAATTTTTTCGGGGTTGCGCTCGCTTCGATTTCTGGCCAAGCCGCAGAGCAAGATGTTGTGATTGCAGCGGTGGTGGTGACCGTAGCTGAGGGTATCAATCGTCTTGTCTATAGCCGACAGCGCGATCGCAATCGGGTCTCACCTGAAGCCAGAACGCCCTTGGTCTACGAAGCCCTTAACGCCATCAAAATCGGCACGCTGTATGCGCTGGCAGTAGAAGCCTTCAAGCTAGGAAGCTAATGTTCTGGCGGCAAAGTCTGAAGCAGGGAGTGAACTCGCTCGGTGATGACGTCCCAGTTTTGCGATCGCACCGTTTCCTTAGGAAACAATGCCCCTGCGATGCCGACTGCAATTGCGCCTGCCTGCAAGAGGGCCGCAGCATTGTCTGGAGTAACGCCGCCTGTTGGGATTAGCGGAATGCCAGAGAGAGGCCCCTGGAGGCTTTGAAGGTAGGCTACACCGCCCACAACACTGATGGGAAATACCTTCACACCCGCTGCCCCCGCACTCCAAGCGGTAACGATTTCTGTGGGTGTCAAAGCGCCCGCAACCATTGGAAAATCAAGATTTAGCCCTAGCTCAAGTAACTCAGGAGCGGTATGGGGACTAAAGCCATATTGAGCTCCGGCTGCGATCGCATCCTTCACCTCAGTCCGTGTTAGCAGAGTTCCTGCCCCAATCCAGCAGGTAGACAGGCTATCCCTTAAATGACTTACTAGTTCAGCGGGCTGGTCGCTATTCCAGGTAACTTCGATGAGTCGAATCCCGCCAGCTGCTGCTGCCTTAGCCATTGCCAGCCCCGTAGTGAGATCAGACGCACGGATCACCGCCAGGACACGGTGCTGTTTCAGCAGGCTCAGCCAATTTTCTCGGTTCATAGCGCAGCAGGCCAGAAAGACTTCAGAAAAGACCCCAAAAAAGAGAGAGACGCGACAAGCGCGTCTCTACAAGGGAATTAACCTAATTCAGTTTGGCATTTTACGGTTGCCGTGATATCAGTGCTCCAATGCTGTCTAAGCAATCGAAGCCATCTTCACATCGCTGGTTGCCAAAACATGTTGCAACTCTTCTGCGTCTACCGTTTCCCGCTCAACCAGCATGTCAGCTAGCTTATCAAGAACGTGGCGGTTGTCAGTCAGAACTTTCTTGGCCCGTAGATAGGCTTCATCAACCAGACTCCGCACCTCTTCATCAATCGCGGCAGCGGTTTCTTCGGAAAAGTCCCGCTCAGAGTTGATGTCGCGACCCAGGAACATATTGCCCTGTTGACGACCTAAGGCAACGGGACCTAAGCGATCGCTCATACCGAAACGAGTCACCATTTGACGAGCCACCCGAGCAACCTGTTGCAGGTCGTTGGAGGCACCCGTTGTAACTTCCTCTTCACCGAAGATGATTTCTTCAGCGATACGACCACCGAGAGCAACCGCCATTTGGTTTTGCAGGTAGGAGCGAGAGTACAAGCCTGACTCCATCCGATCCTCACTGGGGGTAAACCAGGTCAGACCACCTGCACGGCCACGGGGGATGATGCTGATTTTTTGCACGGGGTCGTAGTCGGGCATAAGCGCACCTACTAGAGCGTGACCCGCTTCGTGATAAGCAACCAGTTGCTTACGCTTCTCGCTCATAACGCGGTCCTTCTTCTCAGGACCTGCCAGCACACGGTCGATCGCATCGTTGACTTCATCCATTGAGATTTCAGTCAGGTTGCGACGGGCTGCCAGAATAGCAGCTTCGTTCAGCAGGTTAGACAAGTCAGCTCCGGTAAAGCCAGGAGTACGGCGAGCAATCTTCTCCAGATCCACGTCCTTAGAGAAGGTTTTGCCGCGTGCGTGGACGTTGAGAATTTCCAAGCGACCTGCATAGTCGGGACGATCCACCACGACCTGACGGTCAAAGCGACCGGGACGGAGCAACGCTGCATCCAAAACGTCAGGACGGTTGGTCGCAGCGATGATGATGATGCCCGTGTTGCCCTCAAAACCATCCATCTCCGTGAGGAGTTGGTTTAGAGTTTGCTCACGCTCATCGTTACCGCCGCCAAGACCTGCGCCCCGCTGACGGCCTACCGCGTCAATTTCATCAATAAATACGATACAAGGCGCATTAGACTTGGCCTGCTCAAACAGGTCGCGAACCCGAGAGGCACCAACCCCAACGAACATCTCGACGAACTCAGAACCAGAGATCGAGAAGAAGGGAACCCCTGCTTCCCCAGCGACAGCCCGAGCTAGCAAGGTTTTACCCGTACCAGGAGGACCTACCAGCAACACGCCCTTGGGAATCTTGGCACCCACAGCAGTGAAGCGATCAGCGTTTTTGAGGAAGTCTACAACTTCAGCCAGTTCCAGCTTGGCTTGGTCAATCCCTGCGACATCGCCAAAGGTGACCTGGGTCTGAGGCTCCATCTGCACACGAGCCTTGGACTTACCGAAGTTCATGGCCTGGCTACCAGGACCGTTCTGAGCGCGACGTAGCACAAAGAACAGCACCACCAGCAGCAGCACCGGGATCAGCAGGGTGCTAAAGGCACGAACCCAAACGCTGTCGTCGCTCTGGGGCATGACAACGATATCGACGTTGTTGGATTCCAGAGTGTCGATCAGTTCAGGGTCGTTGGGCAGATTGACAATGATCTGGCCGTTGCCTTCAGGGTCTGTAAAGCGGGCACGGCTCCGATCAGAGCTAATGCTGACGCGTTCAATCTTGTTGCTTTCAACGGCCTTTAAGAATCGGCTGTAGCGCCAAGACTGCGTTTCTTGACCAGAATTGTCAAAAATGGCAGTGGCCAAGGCAATGACCACGACCACCAGCAGGGCGTAAAGACCTGCGTTTCTCCACCGTTTATTCACCGGGGTTATGCCTCCAATACATCAGGGTGAGGATGGTTGTTTCTTAATACGAAAAATTAAAACGTATATTAATTAATGTTAACGCCATATTCAGAATTGATCGAATCGGCGTCGAAAGTTTGGGAGAGCAAGTTAAGCCCAGTAGGTGCGTAACTGCTGTAAACCCTCACAATCAGGATTGTATTCCAGTCTAATTCGCCCATCCACGACTGTGTGAATGGGAACGATCTGGACTACGCAGTTGGAGTAGGCCAAGCCTTCGAATTGTTGGACTTGCTCCGGCATCCAGGGGATTTCGATGGCAGGGCAACCTTGACTCTGAAGGTGGCTTAGCAGGTGCGATCGCACGACCCCCGGCAAAATTCCAGCTTCTAACGGTGGCGTCCACCACACTCCATCCCGCCAGCCCCAAAGCGTGCCTGTACTGGTTTCTAGCCAGTTCCCAGCAGCATCTTGCAAAATCGCCTCACTCACTCCCTGCCGCTTGGCCTCCTGTAGGGCTAGAACGCAAGGGAGGTAATTTCCGGTCTTATGCCCCGGTAGTCCTCGCGAGTATGCACTGAACGCGACCCAGGCAGCGATCCCCTGGTTCTGTCGCTCCATCAAGTCGGTGGGCAGAAATCGTCCCGTAATCAGTTCTCGCCCATCCGGTAACACGGTAATTCTTAAAACCGGATAGGTCTTGGCCAATGCTTCCGCCCCTTGCCGCACTTGTGCCCAGTTAGGTTCGGGCCAGTGGAACGTTTGAAGGGAGTGGAGGATGCGATCGCAATGCGCCTGCCATGCCGTCAAGGGATGCGTTAACGACTTCTCATAAACCCGTAGCGTTGTAAACACCGTTGCCCCGTAGAGCAACGCTGGATCATCAATACCCAGTGCAATCGTTGGATCCCCAGATAGCTCACCGTTAAACCAGTGCATAAGTAAACATTTGAGAACTGTATTCCCTGTGCCTCTCTCTATTAAAGGAATTGAGTACGCTCCATAGAGCACTGGAAGTTTTGGGGAGGATACCCATGACGACACTTTCCCAGGTTAGAGGGTTGCTGCTCGATCTCAACGGAGTCTTTTACGTCGCTCATAAGGCTTTAGAGGGGGCCGCTGACACGGTGCGAACTTTGAAGGCATCAGGTATCCCCCACCGATTTGCTACCAATAACACCACAGCGTCAGTCGCCGGCCTCAGCCAAACTCTGCACAGAATGGGGCTGCCTATTGAACCCGAAGATATTATTAGCGCCCCCTACGCAGCAGTGCTATATCTGCGACAGAAGGGACGTCCTAAAATTTATCCCCTGCTGACCCGAGATGTGCGGCAGGACTTTGCTGAGTTTGACGTTTCGGAAACCGCTGCTGATGTCGTCATCGTCGGTGACATGGGCGAAGACTGGAACTACGCAGCTCTCAACCGTGCCTTTAAGCTGGTGATGAAGGGGGCTGAACTGATCGCCCTGCATAAGGGCAAATTTTGGCAGTGGGAGGCCGGGCTTCAGCTTGATTTGGGCGCTTTTGTTGCAGGGCTGGAATATGCAACGGATACCCCAGCCACCCTTGTTGGTAAACCAAGTCCTTCCTTTTTTGAATTGGCGCTACAAGAGTTGGGTCTACCTGCATCCCAAGTTGCGATGGTGGGCGATGACGTTGATGCCGATGTGGGAGGTGCTCAAGCGCTGGGAATGCAAGGCGTTTTGGTGAGAAGCGGTAAGTACCGGGAAGCCTTGGTGCAGCAATCTCCAGTCACTCCTGATCTTGTGATTGACGGTGTGGGTGAAGTGCTGGAGTTAATGAGTGTCTACGCCTGATAAAAATCTGGAAGGCAGGTTTCTTTTAGATAGCAAAGATAATTTGCAATCTATGAAGGAACCTCATGTTCTTCTGCCCCATTTATGTGTCCTATTTAACTAGGCCAGAAAACGGCTGTGGCAAAATAGCGGGGCAATTCAGAAAAGGATAGCCGTGCCGACGCTTCTGGTCAAAAACATCCACACCTTAGTGACAATGGACGAGCAGCGGCGAGAGATTCGCCAGGGAGCACTGTTCGTTCGTGACAACGTAATTGAGGAAGTGGGGACAACCGCAGATTTGCCTCAGAGCGCAGACGAGGTATTGGACTTGCAGGATCGCTCGGTGGTGCTGCCTGGGTTGGTTAATACCCATCACCATTTTTTTCAAACTCTGACTCGTGCAGTTCCGGCTGCCCAAAACTCTGAGCTGTTTGGTTGGTTGCAAGCACTCATGCCAATTTGGGCCAACCTAACCCCTGAGGCAATTCAGGTCAGCGCTCAGATGGCAGCAGCAGAACTCATGCTTTCAGGTTGCACTACTGCGAGCGACCACCTCTATTTCTATACCAACGGCTACACCCTGGATGATGAAATTCGCGCCGTGCAAGAGATTGGGCTGCGGTTTCACGCTAGCCGGGGCAGCATGAGCGTCGGCCAAAGCAAAGGCGGGTTGCCACCCGACTCCCTGGTCGAAGCGGAGGATTTTATCCTGAAAGACTCGCAGCGGCTGATTGAGCAGTACCACGACAACTCCCGCTATGCCATGCTGCGGATCACCTTGGCACCCTGCTCGCCCTTCACGGTGTCGCAAGACCTGATGCGAGAGTCGGCGGCGATGGCGCGATCGCATCCTGGCGTGCGGCTGCACACGCACTTAGCCGAAAACGCTAACGATGTCAGCTACAGCCTGGAAAAATTTGGCCTGACGCCGGGAGAATATGCACGATCGGTAGGCTGGCTGGGTGAGGATGTGTGGCATGCTCACTGCGTCAAACTGAGTGATGATGCGATCGCAACTTTCGGTCAGACTGGAACCGGAGTTGCACATTGCCCCTGTAGCAATATGCGATTGGCGAGTGGCTGCGCCCCCATTCGTAAAATGCTGGATCACAATGTCCCGGTAGGCTTGGGTGTCGATGGGTCTGCTTCTAATGACTCAGGTCACCTTTTGCAGGAAGCGCGAACAGCCCTGCTGTTGGCAAGGGTGCGGGATGAAAATTCGGCGGCCTTAACAGCCCGAGAAGCACTAGAAATCGCAACCCGAGGCGGTGCTTGTGTATTGGGACGCGATGATATTGGCTATCTAGCCCCCGGTATGGCGGCTGATTTCATCGCAGTGAATATTGATACCCCTGCCTTTGCTGGAGCGCATCATGATGTGGTTGCGGCACTTGTGCTCTGCCAAGTTGATCGGGTGGAATACAGCTTTATTAACGGTCGCAAAGTCGTGGATCAAGGCATTCTTACGACTCTGGAATTGCCCCTGCTGGTAGAGCAGCACCAGAAAATATCACAGAGGTTGGTTGCTTAAGCAGCGTCCTAATTCTATATTTTTTGTCCGGTTGCCGGGATTTTCTAGCGAAGCTAGGAAAAGGGATAATTTGTAGCTGGAAGCACACCTCTAAAGAAGACGCTTTGAGGATCATCGGCTGTGAACAAATCTTGCAACGTTCCTACTAAAGGAATATTGGCTGATAGAGAAGGGGTATGGACATAATGGGGAGAACTTGGAGCCCCTTCGCGTCTTTGTAGAATTGCGTCTTTTGTCTGAACCATCAAGGCGAAACCATCTAGGTTGAAACATAGCGCACCTTCTACACACAGTCCTGCACCAGCGAGGCCCTATGTCCGTCAGCGACCTCCTAAACCTCGGTATCGAGCAAGCCCGCTTGGGGCATTTGCAGGAAGCGCTTGCTTACTTCGGCCGAGCGATTAGTCTTGATCCATCCTGTGCCAAAGCTTATTACAACCGAGGGTGTGTCTATCGTGACCTCAATCACCATGAGACAGCGGTTCAAGATTTTTCTGCGGCAATTCGCTTGAATACAAGCTTTGCCAACGCTTATATCAATCGAGGCAGCGCGTACCAGACCTTGGGCAATGCAGTCCTGGCGATGGCTGACTTTGATATGGCTGTTCGCCTAGATCCTGATGGACATAAGGCTTACAGCAATCGGGGCCGAATGCGGTTGGATCTAGATGACTACACAGGTGCGATCGCAGATTTTACGGTGGTGCTTCAGCGTCAGTCCCGGTTTCCAAAGGTGTATCTGTGGCGGGCCTTAGCTCGGCTCAAGCAGGGTGCCTTAGTCACGGTTACCCAGCAGCGCCGTGAAGTTTATCAGGCAGCCATTGCCGATTTAGATCAGGTGCTATGCCTAAAACCTGAACTGGCGGAGGCCTACAATTACCGAGCAGTAGCCTACTTTCAATTGGGTAATTTTTATCAAGCTGCTTTGGACTTGAACCAAGCCTTAACGCACCAAGTTGATTTTGTTGAGGCTTACGTCAACCGGGGCATGCTGCGCCACGAGCTAGGTGACTACCAGGGGGCAATTAGTGACTATACAACTGTGTTGGAGCTTGATCCCAGTTTGCAGGAGCGAGCCTATAATCAGACGTTGGTAGGGTTAGCCCTCTCTAGTCCGCAAGATTCTATTTGCGAAGACACACCGCTGAGTTTGCGCTTCCGGCTAGCCGATCTCTACGATCGCCGGGGCACCTTACGAGCCCAAGTTGGAGATACAGAGGGTGCGATCGCAGACTTTACTCTCGCGCTTCGCTTCAATAATCAGTGTGCCGCTATCTTTGCCAATCGAGGCCGGGTGCTGAGCCACCTGGAGCAGTACATTGAAGCGATCGCAGATTTTGACAAGGCGCTTGAGATCCAGCCCGACTATGCAATTGCCTATTGCGATCGCGGGTACGCCCTCTATCACCTGGGCGAGTGGACGACGGCTCTGGAAGATTTTGACCAAGCTATCGCGTTAAATCCTCACCTAGCCGAGGCCTACGTGGGTCGGGGGCACACTCGCGTCGCCCTACGTCAAGATGCGGAAGTTTCAATGAAAGATTTCCGGAAGGCGCTGGAGCTATCTTGGGAAACAGGCAACTACAAGCGATCGCGCTTCAGTTCAGGGCAGTAGCTGGAATATTCTACAGTTTCCGCTTACTGCATGGGGCTAGAAGGAGGCTCCGGCGGGAACTCCTCCTCCGGCCAAACTTCCATTGAATCGACGTCAACTGTGACAGTTTCCCTATCCGAGTTCAACGGCTGTCGGGCTGGCAGGTTAGCAGACACATCTGTAACGGTCTCTCTAATCTGGTTGCGCAACTTGCGAGTCCGCTGTTTCACCTGTCCAAAAACCTGTTTCCATTGCCCCGTAGCCTGTTCCTTCAGTTTGCGAGCCTGGTCTTGCAACTGAGCGCTCACTTCCTGACTCTGCTGCCGTGCGGTGTGCAACTGCGTCTGGGTTGGAGTGTAGTCTTCCTTCAAGTTCTCGACAGCACTGACGGCTTTCTTAGCCAATCCTGCTTCAAAAATGGCAGGATTCGTTACAGCGGCATCCTGTACCATCATGCGCTTACGCCCAACGCTGATAATGGCATTTGGGGCTAGGGTATAAGCGTCGTCTGTCAGTCCACGTAAACCTTCCGTTACAAAGCCATAGGCTAAAATCAGCCCTGTCCTGGCATTGAAGCGACAATCGACCAAACGACCCACCCGATCCCCAGCATCAGACCAAATCTCTTGTCCAGTGATAGGGTGAGCTTCTGCTAGGCGTTGCGGCGCATGGTCGGTGACTGGTTTGATGACAACGCTATCCTTGCCGATTGACTCAATCTGCACCCAGCTAAACGTTTGCCTTTCACGATTCAACAGACCCGTTTTGCAAACAATTCCCTCTACTTGGTGAGTCTTGGTATCCACCAGCACCTCAGAGACTCGCCCCACTTCCTCAGCGGTGTCAATATTGATGACTAAGCGGTTGAGCAATTCTCCTTGACGCAGAGTATCCAGTGTTTCCGCCATAGCATTAAGCCTCAAGAATTCAGCCTTAAGTGGTCACAGTCTTCTCAGGATTGATTTGGTGCGGCATCGGCAAAACCTTCAGCTAGATCTTGTCGAAATTTATCGCTATCGATTATCCTAGTTCACTCCTTCTGCTATTCTGTGGAGCAAACCTTTAAGTTATCTCCTTAAGCAAACTAAACGTTTCTGACGACGGATCCCTTCTGGGCAAGG
>DATNQF010000101.1:0-12837 GCA_036702855.1 Trichocoleus sp.
ACCCACCAAGACTGTGCAGCACATCCTTGAAAAAGCGAATGTTTTCGAGCAACTCCGTGCCGAATCCTGATATTTCCCCCAAGCAAACTGAAAGTTCGACGAACAGCCCAGACTTCGTTGGGATTGTCCGCTTTCTGGTGAGCCCTTTTTTAGAATCGTCTGATTCCCTCAGCATTGACTGTGAAGTGATGCCCCATCGATCCAAAGTCTGGATCCGTGTCGCCTTTAAAGAGGACGATCGAGGCCGAGTTTTTGGCCGAGGTGGGCGTAACATTCAGGCGATTCGCACAGTGATTGAGGCAACCGCTAAACTGGTAAATTGGTCCGCCCATCTAGACGTGTATGGGGAAGCCGATCATCGTGCGGCTACTGAGCATGAGGGCAATGGTCGCCCCTTCCGTGGTCCCAGTCGAAGCGGTCCTCCTCGTCCGAAGGGACGACGCGAAAATCACGATAACTAGCTGCTCAAGCAGCGGTTGCGCTACTAGCCTGGCTATTCAGCCAGGCTTAATCTATGTCATACCTTGTTCGAATTGAGATGCCTAGCACAGAGAGTGCGATCGCACTCTCTGGCTACCAAGACGAAAACTTCAAACTCCTTGCCCGTCAAACTGGTGCCACCTTGGCGCTCCGGGGCAAGGAGTTAGTCATTTCTGGCACTGAGAATGGAGCTGAGCTAGCCCGCCGCATTGTGGGGGCCCTAGAGCCACTCTGGAGCAAAGGTCAGTCTGTGACCGGTGCCGACATTATGACGGCTCGCCACGCCCTTGATACTGACCAGCTCGATGAACTGCAAGATATGCAGCAGAGCATCGTGGTTCGGACGCGGAGAGGCGAGGTGATTCGAGCCAAGACCTTCCGGCAGCGGCAGTACATTAAGGCATTGCGATCGCAAGACCTAATCTTCTGTGCAGGTCCTGCGGGTACAGGAAAAACTTTCCTAGCCGCAATGGTAGGCGCACAGGCTCTGTTAAACAACGAATACGAGCGGCTGATCCTAACTCGTCCTGCGGTTGAAGCTGGAGAACGTTTAGGCTTTTTGCCAGGAGACTTGCAGCAAAAGGTTAACCCTTACCTGCGTCCTCTCTACGATGCCCTCCATGAAGTCATTGACCCAGAAAAAATCCCTCATCTCATGGAACGTGGTGTCATTGAGGTGGCTCCCCTCGCCTATATGCGGGGTCGTACCCTCAACAACGCCTTTGTCATCCTCGACGAAGCTCAAAACACGACGCCAGCCCAAATGAAGATGGTTCTGACCCGTCTGGGCTTTCAGTCGCGCATGGTTGTTACAGGTGACACAACCCAAACTGACCTGCCGTCCAACCAGACCTCTGGCCTAGATGTTGCCCAGAAGATCCTGCACAACGTTGAGGGTATCTCCTTCTGCAAACTCACCCAGGCTGATGTGGTACGCCATCCTCTAGTGCAGCGCATCGTTGCTGCTTATGAGAAGTACGAGAACAACGGCTAGGGACAGGTCGAACATTGAAGCCACCTTTTTTCTGCCTCTCAAAAAAACTTTTTCAATTTCTTTTGTTCGTGTCAAAAACAAAGTGCAACCTGTGTTACGATTAACAACTGTGGATGGAGCGGGTCGGTGCCCGAGTGGTTAATGGGGGCGGACTGTAAATCCGCTGGCTACGCCTACGCTGGTTCGAATCCAGCCCGGCCCATCCACATAATGCCCGTGTGGCTCAGTGGTAGAGCACACCCTTGGTAAGGGTGAGGTCACGAGTTCAATCCTCGTCACGGGCTCTTAAGAAAACCCTCTCTGTGAGAGGGTTTTCTCGTTTATACCAGTATTTCCAGCATCCCAAGCCTCAAGCACACATGCTCGTCGCGTCATCATGTTTCATGCCTGCTGATGCAGCCTTACAACATCAAGAAAATGTTGCAGGATGCTAGAAGAATGACTACACCGCCAGATGGCAGTCAGTTGTGTAGCTGTTGATTGTCCTCTAATCGAGCGGTAGACTACCCCCTCCCGTTGCAGATTTCTCACACTGGATGGGAGTACGCTAATACCTATTTCGCCTGCAACTAATCCCAGAATTGTGACCATGAAGACGGCTTCTTGGGCAACTTTAGGCACAAAACCTGCTTCTGAACACAAATGATAAATTTGCTCTGGCAATCCAGATACGACCTGATGAAGAGGCATCACAAATTCTTCATTTACTAGGTCGGCTACCAAAATTCCCGACTGATCAGCGAGTGGGTGCTTTTTAGGCAGAACAATTACAAGCGGTTCTTGCATGAGAACCATACCTTCTAAGTCACTCGCTTCAGCAGCTTGGTGGTATTGATGTGCAAAAACAATATCAGTCTGACGCTCACGCAGTCCTTGAATCTGGAAGACACTATTTTCTTCCCGCAAAATTAGCTTTACGTCCGGATATCGCTGTTTGAACGTTCGCAGAATGTCTGGCAGCACACCATTAGCCATCGAACTTGTAAAGCTGACTGTCAGAGACCCCATTTCACCCTGGTGGATGCGCCGGGTTGTATGTATGGCTTGCTCCAACTGTACTAATGTGAAACGGGCTTCTTCTAAGAATGCTTGCCCTGCTGAGGTTAGCTGAAGTGGACGCTTCTTGCGATCAAAGAGCTTCACACCTAACTCAGCTTCTAATGCTTGAATCTGTTGGCTTAAAGGTGGCTGAGCCATTCGTAAACGCTCTGCCGCACGGCTGAAGCTAAGTTCGTCTGCAACGGCAATGAAGTAGCGCAGATGGCGAAGTTCCATATACAAGGCAATATACTTTAAAAGTATAGTATGGTCATCAAATGTGTATTAGACATATGACGTTAGTCTTCCTATTGTGAAAGTAACAGTTGCAGAGTTCTAAAAACGACCATCTGCAAGCGACTTCTCAGGGAGAGTCATTATGGCGTCAAGTTTGATTCGACGTGTTGTAGTTGTCGGTGGAACGCACGGGAACGAGTTGACTGGGGTCTATCTTGTAAAGAAGTTTGACCAGTTCCCAAAGTTGCTGCATCGAACAAGCTTTGAATGTACGACCTTACTAGCCAACCCCAAAGCAGTGTTGATGAATCGGCGTTATGTCGATCGAGATTTGAACCGATGTTTTGCCGACGAGGATTTATCTAATCCAGAGCTGACAGGATACGAGAATCAGCGTGCTAAGTTTATTGCTTCACAACTAGGAACCAAAGAACGCCCCAGTGTTGATGTGATTATTGATCTCCATAGCACCACTGCAAATATGGGGCTGACAATCTTACCGTCAAGTAAACATCCCTTCAACTTGCGATTAGCAGCTTATTTGAGTGAACTTCATCCTGCGGTTCGTGTTTGTTGTGGAGTGCAGTGTAGCCAGAAAACTCCTATGCTACGCTCACTTTCTCCTTTAGGATGCACAATCGAAGTTGGAGCGATCGCTCAAGGTATCCTTGATGCTCACCAATTTCAGCAAACTGAAAAGCTAGTTCATGCCATTCTGGACTACCTTGATGCGATGAACCAAGGACAGCCCCTGCCTGCACCGCCGAGCTTGACTTTGTACCAAGCAATTATGTCAGTAGACTATCCCCGAGATGCAGCAGGTGAACTGCAAGCTATGATTCATCCTCAGCGTCAGTTCAAAGACTATGAACCGTTACATCCAGGTGAACCGATGTTCATGACATTCACCGGAGAAACGCTTGCTTACCAAGGAGAAAACACTGTTTTTCCTGTTTTTATCAACGAAGCAGCTTATTACGAAAAAGGGATTGCAATGACTCTTACTGAGAAACAAGAAGTCATTTTGCCAATCGAGTGATGCTGTACTGCCTATAGCTGTGCTGAATTTAGGGAAAGTAATTGCAAAACAGGGAAAGCATTAAAAACATCTTTCTTATTTCCAAAATTCATTTCTTGGAGCAATCCTATGAACAATATCCCTGATATTGCGCTCATTGGTTCAATGAGTTCACAGCAATTAGAGCTATACAATCGAATTTTGATGTTTGAAATTGATGAACTTGATGTTTCTTTTCCCTTTAGCAAACGCTTAGCAAGAGATCATGGATGGTCATTAACCTATACTCAACGGGTAATTGAGGAATACAAGAAATTTCTATTTTTAGCGAGTGAAGCAGGCCATTCAGTAACCCCTTCAGACGCTGTGGATCAGGCGTGGCACTTGCACCTGACCTATACCCACTCCTACTGGGATGATTTATGCGGTCAAGTCTTGCAGAAGCCGCTACATCACCACCCCACAAAGGGAGGCTCCAGTCAACGAGAATTTTTTGGGGATTGCTACCAGAAGACATTGAATAGCTATGAAGAATTTTTTGGCTATCCACCTCCATCCGATATTTGGCAACCGTCTACAATTCGATTTGCACAAGTGGGTCAGTTTAGACAGGTGAATGTTCAGGACTTTTGGTTCATGCCAAAGCCATCTAGAATATTCCGGCTAGTGTCTTTGAAACTGTCTCATCTGTCGTGGCTGCAAGCTATGGCAATTTCACTGCTAGCGCTTGGGTGTGCTGTAAATTGGCATTTCTTGTATCACCAAGTAATCTCAATTTCCAGCGATGCTGTCAATTTCCTTATAAACCAACCTGCATTTGCTCAAGTTTATTCGTCAGCCGATAGTCACTTGCCTTCTCAACCGAAGGTCGAATCGTTTCAAATTACTACATGGGTCATGTCAGCACTATCCTTCTTCAAGTGGCTAGCGTATCTCATCACTGCGTTTTATCTGTTCATTGTTATATGTGCAATTCTCCGAGTAATCTTTTGGCCACTAAACTCGTGGTGCCCTAAGTGCAAATGCTTTGGAATGGTGAAGAGAAAGACTCATACCCTTTGGCAGCCGACAGAGCAACATGAAGGGACCCAAATGGTTACTAAATGCTGCTCCCGCTGCAACTATAAAAAACATTGGCATGAGTCCATACCAAGGCTTAACTCTAATGATTCTGGGTGTGCTGTTTGTATGTAGTAAATGTCTTGCCTTGAGGCATCTTACTCGCACTACAAATACAAAACTGGAATGCATTCCAAATATCTGCTTGAGTGAAACAAGCTTCAACTGGTTGAGGGTTAAGCTTAAGTGGCTAAGGGTTAAGCTTAAGTGGCATCAACAGGGATTTCCAGTTTCTTCTTGTAGGTGTTCAACCCACGCAGTAATGTCAGATGGGTGTAAGTTGCCAACAGGCTGTAGTCGGGCATCTTGATAATCCCACTTCTCTACATCAGTCTTGTACTGTAGCGGAGCAAGCAGTGTGCCTTGGCAAAGAGAAGTTTGCACAGGGGGCTGGTTCGACTCTTGCTCAAGCCGTTGATAGAGTTTTTGGATAACCCAGATGGGAACTTGCGATCGCTTTCCTGGATAGATAAAGCCAAACAGCACTAGATGGCTTAGTAGCACACGCCAATGGTCACTAAAGTGCTCTAGCATTCGTTCCCAGTCTAGGCGTTCGCCGCAAGCCAAAATTAGGTGAGCTACATCTGCTCCGTCGTAGCGATCGCGGGACATGACAAAGCTTTTTGACCAGATCATCTCTTCCGGGGCGCAAAGCAGGACTGGGATGTCTAGGACAGTATCTTCAACTGCATGTTCCAACCAAGAATCGTCTACGGGCAATAGACCATTAGCGGAGCGAAAAATAATATCAACGAAGTTTTCACCGTTGCGAGCTTTGGCTAACCAATGAGAAACAGCAACTTCTGTTTCGTAACCAGCCTGGGCAAAGACGTCGAGAATTGCCGGAACATCACTTGCGCGCGCAAACAGGTCTAAATCTTTGGTGTGGCGGGCGATGCCAGTGTAGCGATCAAAGGCATAGGCACCCCCAATCATAAAAGGCGTGTCTGCTTGATTGAGAAGGCCTAAGGCTTGGCAGTAAAATTCGCGGGTTTCAGGCTCAAGGACGTCAATGGGGTGAACATTCATATTTTGTATGGGAAAGGGAAATTCTATTGTGACTAGCCTGGTAGGTCTCGCTAATCCTCTAAAGTGAGCGATTTTAGTTCTAGCAGCGTCATCCTTGAGGACGAATCTCAAGACAGACGGTTGGGTGAGAAATGCCTCTAATGAGGAATGGCAGGTAAAAGTGGATTCTCCATGATGGAAATGCAAGCACCCAGGAAGCGGTATGACCCAATCTGAAAACGTGGTTCGCATTGCGGCGGTAGGCGATGTTCATTGCAACACCACCTCTCAGGGAGAACTACAACCGCTGTTTACCCAGGCTAATGAGCAGGCAGATGTGCTGCTGCTGTGCGGTGATCTAACCGACTATGGCCTGCCTGAAGAGGTGCAAATTCTGTTAGAGGAATTATCTGTTGTCCAAATTCCCACTCTGGCAGTGATGGGCAACCATGACTACGAGTCAGGCAAAGCTGAGGATATGCGACAGCTATTGGCAGAATCTGGGGTCAAGCTGTTGGATGGCGAGTCTTGTGAGGTTGCAGGCGTTGGTTTTGCGGGAGTGAAAGGGTTTGCTGGGGGCTTTGGCTCTAAAATGTTGCAACCTTGGGGGGAGGACTCTATTAAGCAGTTTGTGCATGAGGCGGTTGAGGAATCGCTCAAACTTGAATCCGCGCTGGCGAAACTAGAGACAAAACAGCGGGTTGCTGTCTTGCACTATTCCCCTATTCAGGAAACGGTAGAGGGAGAACCTCTAGAAATTTTGCCATTTCTGGGATCCAGCCGCTTGGAGGAGCCACTGAACCGTTTTTCAGTTGCATTTGCTCTTCACGGTCATGCTCATCATGGTTATGTAGAAGGCAAAACTAGCAGCGGCGTTCCGGTCTACAACGTATCAATGCCTCTGTTGAAGAAGCACTTTCCCAACCAGCCTCCCTTCCGCTTGTTGGAAGTGTCCGTATAGAGAACTGATTGCGATGCAAAGAAACCGGGTTTCCTGTAGAAACCCGGTTTCTAGTGTTGGTTTGGTAATGGTTTAGAACTCTGCTTTACCGTAGCGCCCCATCAGTTCCACAGCGGCAAGCTGATGACCTTCTATGGCTTGCTGTAGTTCCTCTCGGGTAGCACCTGGCCCTAAATCCAACATTTGATCTAGAGCATAGAGCTTGAAGAAATAACGGTGGGTGCCTTCGGGCGGACAAGGGCCACCAAAACCGATCTGGCCAAAATCGTTTTTGCCCTGCTGGATACCGTTTGATCTCGCTTCCCGGTTCCCCATCCCCTCCGGTATTTCGCGCAGGTCGGGAGGGAGGTTATAGATCAGCCAGTGGGCAAATTTACCGTCGGGCGCATCGCGATCGTTCACAATCAGGGCAAAGCTCTGAGTGCCTTCGGGAGCGCCATCCCAATTAAGGGGTGGAGATAGATTTTCCCCATCACAGGTGTACTTAAACGGAATGAAGTTGCCCGTCATAAATTCCGGGCTGTGCAAGTGCATTGTCATAGAGATCCAACCTACAGAGATTCAAACCACAAGGATTTAAGCGATATGTGGAGACTAACCACCAGGGCTTGCTGCATGGATCAGACCGGGTGAACCTTGGGAAGGGGGACGTTGCATACTTTGATAAGTAGCAGGCCGTTGGCTGCGATTGTCCAGGTCGAGCTGAATGGGCCGCCCTTCTTGAATGGATTGGTAAAGCGCCCGAATGATCTGCACATCAATCAGACCTTCTTTGCCGGATGGCTCTGGGTCTTTGTCTTGCAGAATGCAGTCGGAGAAATAGATAAACTCAGCGGCAAGCTGATCGTGGTCTTCAAAGGTGCGCTCCTGTGTCTCGCCGTCCACGGTGAGATAGTGCTTAATTTCGCCTTGGACTGCGTAGGCAGGGTCTAGGCGTAGGTCGCCCTGAGTACCCACGACTTGGTAGACCGAGGTTGAGGCCGAGCCAAAGCTAACGGTGAAAGACGCCAACCGCTCGTTGGGAAAGCGCAGGATAGCACTGGCCATTTCTTCAACTTCCGTAAAGCGAGATTCCCCATTGCTGGCGGCGGTGGCAAACACCTCAATCGGCTCGTCTTGGAAGAGATAGCGCGCTGCGTTGATGCAGTAGATACCGATGTCGTCGATGGTGCCGCCACCAGTGGCTTGGCGCAGGCGGATGTTGCCAGCTTCTACTTGCTGGGAAAAAATCGAGTTGAAAAAGCGGGGTTCGCCGAGCTGACCGGATTGAACGATTTCAACAGCTTCCATGTTGGCGGGTTCTAGGTGCTCCCGGTAGGCAATCATCAGCTTCACGCCGTTGATGTCACATGCGCGAATCATCTGTTCGCACTCTTCTGGGGTCATCGCCATTGGCTTTTCGCACAACACATGGATCGATTGATTGGCAGCCCGAACCGTGTATTCACAGTGCAAGTGGTTGGGCAGGGCAATGTAGACGGCATCTACTTCACCGCTAGTGAGGCAATCTTCGTACTGATCATAGGAATAGGTGTGCTGCACCCCATAGTGCTCGCCCAATTCTTTGAGCTTGACCGGGTCATCAGAAACGAGGGCGACCAATTCTGAGTTCTCGGCGTTGGCAAAGGCTGGTAGGGCGGCATCTTGAGCAAACCAACCGAGTCCAACAACGGCATAGCGAATCTTGCGATCGCGATTTTCATGAGACGGTTGAGCGGCGGACATAACAATTTCTCTGGCTAGTTCCTTGCTTGCAGCATAGGAAGCGTATAGGGTTCCTTCCTCTGACTAACGGCACACTTTGAGATCAAGAGACCAGGCAAGCAGAAACCCAATTTCTTCTCGGTTTGACCGTAGGTTTGTTCTTGAGACGGGAGACTGGGTTGCTGGGACACTTAAAGGGCTAGGATTTGCCGCAGAAACCCGGTTCATAAATCCGGTGGCATGATGGAACAGAGTGAGTGCCATTGAGATAAAGGTATGTCGAACACGCTGAAAGTGAAATTGTGGACGCTGGTGGGAACTGCTGCTTTGGTGGCAGGGGGAACAATTTCCTGCGCTAATCGGGAGGCTGCTCAGCCACAAGAGGCTGCTCAGCCGCAGGCAACCGAGAACAGTCAGCACAACTCCCATACGGGCAGTGCTGGGATGGCTCACGGGGACATGATGGCGATGGACTTAGGGCCGAAGGATGAGTCTTTTGATCTACGGTTTATTGATGGGATGATGCTGCACCACCAAGGTGCGATCGCAATGGCTGAATCTGCCCAAGGAAATTCTAGTCGGCCTGAGATCAAGCAACTCGCGGCAGACATCATCACCGCCCAGGAGCAAGAAATCAGCCAAATGCAGCAGTGGCGGGAAGCTTGGTATCCCAATGCAGAGGCACAGCCCATGATGTACTCAGCAGAAATGGGGCACATGATGGCGATGCCAGAGGAAGCCCAGGCCGCAATGAAGATGGATGTAGATTTGGGTAAGGCTGACGAGCAATTTGATCAGCGCTTCATTGATGCCATGATTCCCCATCATGAGGGAGCACTGGATATGGCAAAAGAGGCCCTGGAGAAAAGTGATCGCCCCGAAATCCGGCAACTGGCTGAAAATATTCTGTCCAGCCAGCAGCAGGAAATTGACCAGATGGAGGAGTGGCGCAAAACCTGGTATGGGCAGTAGTCCGACTATTGTTCCGGTGCTGCTCTGAAGGAAAACGGCAAAGTCGCGGGATGGGGCCGCTCCTCTGGCCGATCAGCCAGGCGACAATAGGGTAGTGCGTAACTCAGGGGCGGCTCCAACGCATGGTCTTCGAGAAAGCGGGCGTCGTTCATTACAGCGGTAGTCGGCCCGTCATAAACGATCTCGCCTTTGCTAAGGATGACGGTGCGATCGCACAAGTCCAAGGCCAAATCTAGGTCATGGGTGGCGATCACTTGCGTCAGCGGCAAAATGTCCAGCAAGTGAATCAACTGCCGCCGCGACCGGGGGTCGAGCTGGGCGCTAGGTTCGTCTAGCACAAGCACCTGAGGTTGCATAGCAAGGACACCCGCGATCGCAACCCGCTTTTTTTCCCCACCCGAAAGGTTATTAGCATTGCGGGAACTGTATTCCTCCGGGCTCAATCCAACTGCACAGAGCGCATGGTGAACTCGGTGGCTGAGGTCGGCTCCTCGCAGCCCTTGGTTCATGGGGCCAAAGGCGACATCTTCCCAAACAGTGGGCATAAAAAGCTGATCGTCTGGGTTTTGAAAGACGACCCCGACAAAGTTGCGGATGGGCTTGAGGGTGGCCTCAGAGAGAGGCATTTCACCAATGACAATTTCGCCAACTTGCGATCGCAAAATGCCGTTGAAGTGCAGCAGCAGCGTTGACTTTCCCGATCCATTGGCCCCAATAAGAGCCACCCGTTCGTTAGCTCGGATGGAGAGGTGAATATCCCTAAGAGCCATAGTCCCATCGGGATAAGCGTAGCTCAGGTTCTCAATGGAAATGGGATTATGATGCATAGAGGAGTTAGTCCGGTTGAGGAGATTTTAGGCAATCCGGTGACGCAATACCGTATGCCTGAGGAATGAAATCGGGCGGGTGAAAAAGCTTAGATTTCAGGGTTTAGATTTCAAGGGCTAGAGTTTGACGAGCAGATACACCGCTTGGCCGACCAGCAGCAGCAGAGTCAGCAACGTCAGGGCTAGAGTGTCAGCCTTGCCGCCTCTGGGTAGGTGTTCTAGCGGGGGCAGTCCTGTATAACCCCTAGCCAACATTGCTTGGTGAATGCGATCGCCCCGCTCGTAGGTTCGGATAAACAACGAACCCATCATGTGAGCCACAACCTGACGATGCCAGCGACGACTGCTGAGCAAATTGCGGGACATCGCTGCTTGCCGCATTGAGGTTAGCTCATCAACCAAGACCCCAATGTAGCGGTACATGGACGCTAGGATCGCCACCAAGAGAGGCGGCATCCGCAACTCTACTAAAGCATGCAGCAGATTTGGGATGGGCGTTGTCAATACCAGGAGATTTAACATGAGCAAGGCCAGTACGGCTTTTAGGGTAACGCTGCCCAGCACGACTAGCCCTGCTGTAGTGATGCGAATCCAACCCCACTGAAAGACAGTTTCCCCGCCCTGCCGAAACAAGGTGCCTAGCAAGACTGCAGCGGTAAAGAGAAATTCAATTCCTACCCGCCGCAGTAATACCGGCAAAGTAACCCGACTCAGCCCAATCAGCAGCAACAGGCCAATACCGTAGATCAGCCAAGTCCACCAGCGGCCATTGGGCGTGAGAGCACTGGCAAAGACAAAGAGTACGGCACAAAGCACCCGCGTACGCGGAACCAAGTTGTGCCAGGGACTCTGTCGTTCACTATTCACTGCCAAATTCAGGGCAGCGCCAATATGGAGCAGAATCATGCGGTTAGTAGCTCTGCCCTATGAGTTATGCGTATCAGAATCTAAGGTTGGTGTATTGTCAGCGTTAGCACGTCGAACCACTAGCTTACCCACGCCCCAAGCCACACCAAAGGTGACTACAGTCCCAGCAATCCCAGCTAGCGTAGTTGCAACTCCCTCAGGAACCCCCCTCACCGCGTAGCCATCAAAAATATTGGCAAAGGGTAGTTTTTTGGCAGGGGCATCTTCTGCTTCAGCCGTGTCAAATCCTAAGTCTTCGGCCACGCGGTTAAGACCGTCGGGATTAGGACTTGCAAACGGCGACAAAAGTCCAGCTAGCACTAGGGCCGATCCCAGGCCAACCCAGATAAACGTGGGATTTACTCTTGAATGTTGCGTCATGAGATATTCCGTGAATTGCGGCGAGAGATTTGTAAGCTAACCCTAGCGAGAAATACCAGCGGAGTACTTCGAGGACCGATGCTGTTGGGGTGGGTCGTAAAGTAGGTCGGCCCGTGTTCGCCAGACATAGCCAATTGCTAGAACTGAAATCACCGCTTCCCCAATACCAATCATGAGATGCCAAAACAGCATGGCGGAAAACGCCACGTTCAAAGGCACAGTCCCCGATAGGGCCAGTTGAAACGCTACCAGAATAGAAGCGATGACAACGCTAGCCCAGGCTGAGATCGCAATAGCGGTAGCTGTTCCACGCCAGGTGTTGTAGCCGAAGGCATGGCGCAGCACTTTGTACAGGTAGTAGCCCAGAAAGGTGCCGACCAAGCCCATATTAGCGATATTGGCTCCCAAAACGGTCAGCCCTCCATCTTGAAACAGCGCAGCCTGCACAATGAAAACCACTGCCATCACAAGGGATCCTGCCCAAGGACCGAGCAACACCCCAGCCAATGCGCCGCCCATCAGGTGGCCTGAAGTCCCGCCTGGAATGGGAAAGTTAATCATTTGTGCGGCAAAGATAAAGGCGGCACATACTCCCATCAAGGGCACTGTTCGATCTTGATACTCCGATTGAACGCGTTGGAGAGAGATGCCAAGAAATGCGATCGCAATTCCCCAGCAGACTAAACTGACAGGCAGGTTCAAGAAACCATCCGGGATATGCATTCCCAAGTAGGGAGAGAAGGCAACCTGATCAAGGCCTGCCAGCCTCGCCATCAATAGGTCAGTTATCATAAAGCCCGATTTCTTTTGAGTACACGCTAAGTAAATCGATTTGAGGTCACCCCGTTCAATACCCTAGGGGGGCATATATTTTGAATCAAATCGAACCTAACTCCGACAGGGCTAGCTTTATGCCGTAAACCGGAGAAAAAATGAAATTTCTGATTAGGATGCATTTTTTCCTTTTTCAATAGATGAATTGATGAAAATGACACAATTTCTCGTATTTGCATCCTCTAGAAGACAGATAAAAGGCAAACCTGTGGCTGCCCTATGAGTCTGAAGACTCGTCATTGTAAATTCCTTGCTGTCATTAGTTCGTAGCTACAAAATGACCCTTCGCAATGAGCTATTTCGAACGGGAGGCTGGTAGATTCTCCCCTTCTTTCTGTAGCGATGAGGGCACTGTAGG
>DATNQF010000106.1:0-22421 GCA_036702855.1 Trichocoleus sp.
GCGCATAAGAAACCCGAGTGGAGGAAGCATGAATATTGCCGTTATTGGCCTCAGCCATAAGACAGCACCCGTTCACGTTCGTGAAAAACTCAGCATCCCAACGGCTCAAACGGCAGATGCGATCGCGCAACTCACCAGCTACCCCCACGTCAACGAAGTTTCCATCCTGAGTACCTGCAACCGCCTCGAAATTCACATCGTTACCGAGGAAGTTGAGCAGGGTGTGCGGGAAGTGACTCAATTTTTAGCGGAGTACAGCAAACTCTCTCTTACCGAACTGCGGCAACACCTCTTCATCCTGCTGCACCAAGACGCCGTAATGCACCTAATGCGGGTTGCCGCTGGGCTGGACAGCTTGGTGCTAGGAGAAGGTCAGATTCTGTCCCAGGTCAAGCATGCTCACCAGTTAGCACAGCAGAACAAGAGCGCAGGCCGCATTCTCGACCGAATGCTTAAGCAAGCAATCACCGCCGGAAAGCGGGTTCGCACCGAAACCAGTATTGGCACTGGTGCCGTTTCTATCAGTTCTGCTGCTGCAGAATTAGCCCGTCTTAAAGTACCAAACCTTGAAGGCTGTCGGATTAGCATCTTGGGGGCTGGCAAAATGGCCCGCTTGCTAGTGCAGCACCTCTTCTCCAAGTCACCCTGTGAACTCACCATCCTCAATCGCACTATTGACCGGGCCAATGAACTGGCAGCTCAGTTTAGAGAAGCCACCATCCACACCGGCACGCTAGACAGCATGATGGATGTGGTCAAAGTCTCCGATGTGGTCTTTACCTGCACCTCCGCAACTGAGCCCCTGCTACACCGCGACAACCTGAGGGAAATTCTAGAGCCGGGCCGCGCCCTGATGCTGTTTGACATTTCTGTACCCCTCAACGTCCACGCCAATGTCAACGAACTAGACAACGTCTTCGCTTTCAACGTGGATGACCTAAAAGCCGTTGTTGCACAAAACCAGGCCAGCCGTCGCCGTATGGCAATGGAGGCCGAAGCACTCCTCGAAGAAGAGGTTGAAGGCTTTATGGACTGGTGGCGTTCCCTTGACACAGTCCATACCATCAGCAATCTCCGCACTAAGATTGAAACCATCCGCGAACAAGAACTGGAAAAAGCCCTTTCTCGCCTTGGCTCCGAGTTTGCTGAAAAGCACCAGGAAGTGATCGAGGCTCTAACTCGCGGCATTGTTAACAAAATCCTCCATGACCCCATGGTGCAGCTTCGGGCTCAACGCGACATCGAAGCCCGTAAACGTGCCATGCAAACTCTGAACGTTCTTTTTAACCTAGAAGCAGCCTCCAGCGAAAAGTTCAGCTGAGCATCTTAACAAGTGCCCAAATAATTCCTCCATTCCCAGGCTCTAGCTTGGGAATGTTTATTTTGAGGTCAGAACACACAGCCAACTAAGAAATGATTAAGGACTTGCTCAGAACCTATTGGAAGATTTAACTAATGAACTTTCAACGCTTGAAGCTTCAACGTTAGGGCTTATCCGCTTTGAGAATGAAGCCGTCCTTCAATGGATTGAACATGACACGTGCTTCTACATTCAAATTGCATCACGCATTATTCAGCCTTCTGAACTACCCGGACGACTTCTTTCACTAGAGAATTACTCAATACAGCCCAAGCGCTTCAGGCGGAAATGAATCGCTCCAGGCTGGCGCTGAAACTTCTCGCAGAGTTGTTCTATTTCAAAACCTGCTTCAAAAGCAGATCTGAGTTTGAGATCTTCTTCATCGCTCCAGCTCTCGTAGGCTCTTGCGTACGTTTGACGCAGTCTTGCTACTCTCGCTTCTTGAGTTTCTTGGGGAATCGTCTCAACGGCCATGTCAGGCTGGCTCTGCTGTAGCTGGGCCATTACCAAACGAATCTCAGGATAGTCGTACGTGTAACCCAAACGATCGCGGATGGCAGAAGCTGATTTCACTTCAACCGCATCAATAGCAGCTCGAATAGCGGCCTGTCGTTCTGGGGATACTAATCTATCCAGATCTATCTCATGCCCATTGAGCAACAACCGCTCAAAGTGGCTGACTACAGTGCCGTAGCGTAGGCGGCGTCGCTCGATAATTTCAGGAAGAGAAAGCCCCTCCTTATGCAGCTCCAGAGTGTGCAAGTGGGTGTCGCTAGGGGTTTGACGCTTACGTGAGGGTTTGGAAGCGAAGGAAGCAATAGCCTCTTCCGCTTCCTCAGGTAGATCATTCTCCTGGCAGAAACGCTGGATTTCCTCTGTAAACACTTGACCGTACTGCTCTAACTTGCGGCTACCTACACCGGAAATGCGGGCAAAGGTGTCTAAGCTCTGAGGACGCTGCTGAGCCATTTGCCGCAACGCGGACTCTGCAAAAACGACATAGGGTGGTACAGCCTGTTCGTCAGCAAGTCGCTTACGTAGCGATCGCAATCGCTCCATCAACTGCACGACTTCCCGAGAGTCTTCAGCAGGAAGAGTTTCTACGGCTTGCTGCTGCAACTGTTCTGGAATTGCTACCTGCACCGAAATTTGTTTTTTTAATACTTGCCAGCTTCCGGCATTGAGCTTAAGCACTGGGTAGCCATCAGTGGTTTCCTCCAACAAGCCCTGATGAAGGAGGGAGCGACTCAGCAAGCGCCACTCGTCTACCGAGCGGTCTTTGCCAATTCCATAAGTAGATAACTCATGGTGCTTCAGTTCTAGAAGGCGCTGCTTTTTAGCCCCCCGCAGTACATCAATAATATGACCAGCCCCAAAACGTTCCCGGCAACGGGCTACGCACGAGAGAAACTTCTGCGCTTCAATCGTCCAATCTTCGATAGGCGGGGGCGAGATGCAGTTGTCGCAGTGATCGCAAGATTCACTCAGGACTTCCCCAAAGTAGCCCAATTGAATTTTGCGACGACAGACCGTACTTTCTGCGTAGTCGATCATCTGCCGGAGCTGTTGGCGGGCAATGCGCTGCTCGTTCTCATCCTGCTTTTGACTAATTAAGTACTCAACTGTCGATACATCCGCATAGCTGTAGTAGAGGATGCAATGGGCTTTCTCACCATCGCGCCCAGAGCGGCCCGACTCCTGATAGTAGCTCTCTAGGTTGCGGGGAATGTCGTAATGAATAACAAAGCGCACATCTGGCTTGTTAATACCCATGCCAAAGGCAATAGTGGCCACTATGAGCCGGACATCATCACGAATGAAGCGCCTTTGGTTTTCGCTACGAGCAGTATCGCTCATACCGCCGTGGTAGGGCAGCGTTGGAATACCATCTTGCTGAAGCCGAGTCGCCAATTCATCAACTCGCTTGCGGCTCAAACAATAAATGATTCCAGATCCTTCAAACTCTCTTACCTGTTTCAGCAGATCTAAATAGGATTGACGCTGCTTGGGACGAACTTCGTAGAACAGGTTTTGGCGGTTGAAGCTGGAAATATGCACCAGCGGATCGTTTAGACAAAGCTGGGTCAAGATATCTTGGCGTACCCGCTCGGTCGCTGTAGCCGTTAGCGCCAAAATAGGAATTTGTGGAAAGGTATGACGCAGGGTAGAAAGCTGACGGTACTCAGGGCGAAAGTCATGTCCCCACTCCGAAACGCAGTGGGCTTCGTCAATGGCAAAGGCAGCAATACCAACGGTTTGGCTGAGCGATCGCAAAAGCTGCAAAAAGCCTGGACTAACCAACCGCTCCGGCGCAACATAGAGCAACCGGATATTACCTGAGCGCAAGGCAGCTTCGCGCGATCGCACTTCTTCTAAACTCAAAGTGCTGTTTAAGTACGTTGCAGCAATACCGTTATCGCTTAAGCTATCAACCTGATCTTGCATGAGGGCAATCAGCGGTGACACCACAATCGTGACCCCTAGCTTGAGCAAGGCTGGAAGCTGATAGCAAAGCGATTTACCGCCCCCAGTGGGCATTACCACCAGGACGTCTCGGTTTTTTAGAAACGTTTCAATGACCTCGCGCTGACCTAGCCGAAACTGGTCATAGCCGAAGTGATGCTTCAGCGCTTTTTCCAAGGATGGAAATGCTTGAGCGTTTGTACTAGTACCTATCGTCATAGCCTTATTGTGCAATGCCCTGAGGGAAAGTAACCCTCAATTTGCCAACAAGTCAATGACAAGCAATCTGAGGCACATTTCTTAAACCAGTATGCCCAGGCGCACCAGTTTTTCACGGACAGAGCGGCCAAGCTGCTGCCCCAAATTGAGCACCGGTTGCCCTGTCGCCTGGCTGTAGCAGGTGTAGGACTCTGAGTAGTGGCCTAGACGATGCAAAGCAACTCCTCGAAACATCCAGGCCTGAGCATGGTTAGGATTTTGGGACAAGATGCGATCGCACCGAGTTAGCGCTTCTTGAGGCCGCTGCAAGTGGATCAGACATACAGCAGAGTACAACAGCGCATCCCAGTTTCCACCCTCTAGGGCCAAAGCTTCCTCAAAGTTACGCAGCGCTTCAGAGTAATGCCCCAAATTGGCCAGCACTTCGCCACGACGATACCAAACTGCAAAACTCGCAGAATCTTCTAGGGAAGTTTCCCGATCAGCAAACTGCTTAGAACTGTTATTGAGAGGGAATGACACCATCTTGCCAATCGCCCTTGCAAATCAATTGAGTAGGGTAAATATCAAACTAGTCAGTACGGGTCTAATGGCTTTCAAATGACAGCCTTTCTGGTCCTAGCGCCATTGACCTCACTGATACGGAAAATGCAACCTGAGTTTCAAAAATTTCCTTTTGTAAGTAGCAGTATATCGCGGCACCGCAGAGCTTCTTAGGCTCCCGTTGCACAAGTTAATACCCCCTTCACAACCCCTTACATCAGACCTAAGCCTTCCGACAGAGATGGTTTTGCACGACAGGAAATAGCTTTTATTAAGGAGTATTACAAAATTGACGTCAAGACAGCATACTGGCTTGACAGCATTGGGTGAAGGCCATTAAGGTGATTTCCATACCCGGGTAATCCTATGTTGAAGTGTGATATGCAAGAGCAAAAGGCTACAAAGGTCACGTTATATTTGCCACCCGACCTGCATCGCCAGCTAAAGATCCGCTCTGCGGTCGAAGGGGAAGCGATGTCTGCCATTGCCCAGCGCGCTATTGATTTCTATCTGACCCATGCTGAAGTGGTAGATGGTTTGGAGTCAGCTTATGGCCAAGTTCACCGCGTACACAACTGTCCCTCATGTGCAACCTCTGTAGTAATGCAAGAAGGAGAGTTGGTTGCTCTTCCTAGAGCGGCAAGTGCTGGTGTCTCTAACGAGTTGGCTGTAGAGGTCAAAGATATCGTGTCTGATACCCGGCAGCCTAACGAGGGTGAGTTAGTTCCTTGTTGAACGGGCTGAAAATCGTTAGATTTCCACTAAGCCCAGCTTAGTTTTCAAGATAGGCCCATTCCAATTGGTGCCTCCGTAGTATGCAGGTTTCTAAACCTGTAACTTCCAACCTGGTTTGAGCCATCTGTCAATAGGAGAGCGATGGTCATGAAAGAGGATCTCAGCGTTCTAATACAGGCCCAATATCCTTTGGTCTACCTCGTTACATTCGAGGAAGAACGAGCAGAGCAAACTATCGCTTCTGTTGCACAGCGATTGAAGCCCAGCCGACGAGTGTACACGTGGACAATGACCCACGGGGTTGTGGAATACGGTCAACCCCGTAACGTCACTCAGCACAACAGCACTGTTTCCCCTGAAGCCGCGATTGAATGGGTAATGCGGCAGCGAGAGCCAGGCATCTTTGTTTTTAAGGATCTCCACCCCTTTAAAGATTCCCCAGCCGTAACTCGGTGCTTACGAGATGCTATTACAGGTTTTAAGGGAACTCAGAAAACTATCATTCTGATGTCTCCGGTGCAGGAAGTGCCAATTGAGCTTGAGAAAGAGGTCGTTGTTCTAGACTTTGCTCTGCCAAATATGTCTGAGCTCAATCAGGTCCTAACAGACGAACTTGAGCAGGCCCGGAATGTCAATATTTCCACCGACGTACGCGAGAAGCTGCTGAAAGCAGCCTTGGGCTTAACCCGTGACGAAGCCGAAAAAGTCTATCGCAAGGCTCGTGTCATGACGGGGCGATTGACGGAAGATGAAGTAGATATCGTTCTCTCGGAGAAGAAGCAACTTATCCGCCGTAACGGTATTCTCGAGTACATTGATGTTGATGAAACCATCAACTCAGTGGGTGGCCTTGAGGAGCTAAAGCACTGGTTACATCAGCGCTCTAATGCCTTCACGGAAAGGGCTAGGGAATACGGGTTACCTCAGCCTAAAGGGATGCTAATCCTAGGCGTACCTGGATGTGGTAAATCCCTGATTGCTAAGACCACCGCTCGGTTGTGGGGACTTCCCTTACTACGGTTGGATCTAGGTCGGGTTTATGATGGTTCGATGGTAGGCCGTTCTGAAGCTAACTTGCGCAATGCCTTGAGAACAGCTGAATCTATTTCGCCAGCAGTTCTCTTCATCGATGAAATTGATAAGGCATTTGCAGGCACTACGGGATCATCGGATTCAGACGGGGGAACTTCCAGTCGTATCTTTGGCACATTTCTGACCTGGATGCAGGAAAAAACCTCCCCAGTTTTCGTTATGGCTACAGCCAACCGGGTCGAGCGCCTACCCAGTGAATTTCTGCGCAAAGGTCGATTTGATGAAATCTTTTTCGTCGATCTACCCAACGCCGAAGAGCGCAAAGAGATTTTCCAAATCCATCTACAAAAACGCCGTCGAGACATTACTCGCTTTGATCTCGACCAACTCACCAAAGTTTGTGATGGATTTTCCGGGGCTGAAATTGAGCAAGGGCTTATCTCAGCCATGTATGAAGCATTTGCCCAAGGGCGGGAGTTCACTCAGCTGGACATTATTGCCGCCATCCGGGCTACGCTGCCCCTGTCCAAGACCATGCATGAACAGGTGACTGCCCTGCGCGATTGGGCACGTCAGCGGGCTCGCCCCGCAGCAGCCTCCGTCGCTGAATATCAGCGGATGGAGTTCTAACAAGCTTTCTTCCTCGGTACTCAGCCGGGAGAAAGGCTAGCTTTTGCTAGCAGTCTCACACCCAAGGGTTAGTCATTTCTAGCTGGCGGGTCATTCTCTAACTCTCAAACCTCGTTGTCTCTCAATTTCTCAGCAGGAGGAAACTCACATGTCTCACTTCAGCACTCTGCGTACCAAGGTTACCGAAGCTGAAATCCTGAAGCAGTCTCTGCGTGACCTGGGTATCAGTGTTAAGACCGAAGCTGACGTCCGTGGCTACAACGGCCAGCGCGTTCGGGCTGACATCGTTGCCGTTCTGGAAGGTGAATACGATCTGGGCTGGTCTCGGAATGCCGACGGCTCCTTCGATCTGATTGCTGACCTCTGGGGCGTTGCTAAGAAGCACAATCAGACCGAGTTGATCAACTCCATCAACCAGAAGTATGCCGTAAACAAGACCCTCGCTGAAGTCAAGCGTCCTGGTCTGCAAAACGCCAACGTCAAACTGGTGCTTCAGTAACCTCCCAACGCGTTCCCAAATGATGGGTTAGCCAACCTCGGTTGTTGGCTAACCCATTTTTTTGGCGTTCCAGTAGACTGACAGAGGTGAAATGCGCGGATAGGACTCATGTACGATTTGACCGAAGCTCAACTGTCAGCCATTCAGCAAATCGTTGTAGAGTGCGGTGAGCAGGCTCGTGAGCTCTCTGCTCAAGCGTTTGAGGTGTTTGAAAAGGGCGCTGACGACTACGTTACCAGTGTGGACCAAATTCTCGACGAGCGGTTGCTTGGGACATTTCAAGAACTTTTCCCAAAAGACGGCATCATTACCGAGGAAAATCTTAAGTCGAAGCAAGCCTATGGTGAGGGGTGCGATCGCTGCTGGTTAATTGACCCCATTGATGGCACTGAAGACTTTATGCAGCAGGGGTTAGGCTACGCTGTTATGGTCGGCCTGTTACAACAGCATCAACCTGTAGCAGGTTGGATCTACGCTCCAGCTCGCCGTCACCTCTACTGGGGAGGCTCTGGCTGGGGTTTGTTTGAGCAGCAGCATGAGCAAGCGGCTACGACACTGGTTTCCCAGTCCCCACCACCAGTCAGCGGATCGGTGTGTCCTATCATGATTGGTGATAAGGACCAGCGACGCTTTGGCAATGCGATCGCACGTGAGATTCCCACCGTTAAATTTGTCACTTTAGGTAGCTTTGGCCTGAAGGTACTAGAAGTTATCAAGGGGCAAGTAGGCCTCTACCTCTACCTCAACGGCAGAGTCAAGCTGTGGGATACCACGGGTCCCATTGCCTTAGCCCAAGCTGCAGGGTTGACCTGTTGTGACCTAGAAGGAAGGCCCCTACAGTTTGAGCCTAATGCGGTGAACCCAGCTACCTTGGTTCACCAGCAAAGTATCCTGGTGGGTTGGCCTGAATATGTCGAAGCCCTAAGACCCGCCCTTCAGCGGGCGGTCACTTCCGTTCAGGCGGGAGAAATGCAAGTAAGCTAACTTTAGTTACGCCCTGTCAACGTTGGCAAAGCTAGGCAATTAGCGGCCAAGCGCTAGGAAATAACCAAGGTTTCTAGTTACTATGGGCATTGGGTGAAGGGTTATTTGTTTGGGTTGGGCAATCTAAGGACTAACGGATCTCATCCTTTACCTCTAAATTAAGCTGTGATTAGCCTTTCCATGCAGCCTGACACGTTTAGCACGCTGTTTCCTTTATTCAATGCTGCCAATCCAGAGACAGTCGAATGGCTACTGTCTGTTTCAACGGAGCACAAATACCCCGCAGGCCGTGCTGTTTTAATGGAAGATGCTTGGGGCAACGCATTGTACTTTGTCGAATCGGGGTGGGTCAAAGTACGCCGCCACGCTGGGGATAACTTTCTCACCTTAGCTGTACTAGGACAGGGTGAGTTTTTTGGGGAAATGGCTATTTTAGATGAATCCCCTCGATCAACTGATGTTATTGCTTTAACCACAGTCAAGCTGTTAAGTATTCCAGCCCAGCGATTTATTCAGACCCTTTTCAAAGATCCTCAACTGCACCACCGAATGCTACAACTCATGGTGCAACGTCTACGAATGACAAACTTCCGCTTTCAACTGCGCAGTCAGCCGCCTGCCGTAAAGCTAGCTAATTCCCTCGCTGCCATCTGTGAGGCCTACGGGAAACCCAACGAGCTGGGCACCGAAATCTTCAACATTCCCCTAAAGGATTTGGCGGATGTTACTGATATTACCGAAGATGAAGCCAACAAAATTATGGCTAAGTTAATCGAAAAAGGCTGGCTCAAGATCGATGCCGAGCGCAACACCTTAACTCTGGTTAACTTGAAACAGCTTAATCACCTAGCGGGCCGGAGTTAACAGCTTAACTAATTCTGTAGACATTAATAAACATCGCTGAAAAGTCCTTAGAGGCGTGATAGCGTGAAGCCAAAGTCCGGTATAGCTAGCAAGGCCAGATGGTTTGCACACTGGCATGTTAAATAACATCCCTAAACTTAGGGTTGGCAAGTCAATGATGTTCTAGCTGTCGAGTTCGCTACATCACCGGATGCTTTGGATTGAGGACACCCTTATGGTCTTACAACCCCCGCCTCCCCCGTCTATTTCTCCACGTCAAATGACCCTGATGCGGATTGTGGCTTCGCTGGCTTGGAGCGATGGCAATCTAGCGACTGAAGAAGTCAACTTGATGCTAGATCGCTTTAGCAGTTTGTTTGCTACCACAGCCGAACGGCAACAAGTTCTGCGTCAGGAACTCCAAGACTACTTGATGCAAAACATTCCGTTGGATGAGCTGGTGCCCCAACTCACTCATCAAGCAGAACGGGAAGCCGTTCTACACCTCGGCTATGAAGTCATCAGTGCTAGTGCCCGCAGCCCTGAGGAAGACGTCATCAACCTCGAAGAAGCGGCAGCTTACCAACGGTTATTGGCACTTCTGAATTTGCCCGATGACGTCGTTGCACAAGTAGAACAGACGGCCCGAGAAGATCTGCAGCGACCCCAAGGTATTGTGGATCGCATGACAGATCAACTACGTCAGTTCCTAGACGCCCACTAAATCAATGTCAGACACTCATCTCTAGCATGCGTTGAATTGGGCGGAGGGCAGCTACCCGAGTAGCTTCGGGTAGGGTAATCTCTGGCTGTCGGTTTTTCATTGCCAGATAAAGTTTTTCCAGCGTATTCAGCCGCATGTGAGGACACTCATTACAGGCACAAGCCATAGTGGGTGGTGCTGGAATAAAAAGCTTATCCGGCACTTGCTTCTGCATCTGGTGAATAATTCCCGGCTCAGTGACAACAATAAATTGAGCGCTGTGACTGTTCTGGATATATTTCAAAAGGGCCGTGGTGGAGCCAATGTAGTGAGCATGGCGCAGCACGGCCTCTTCGCACTCAGGGTGGGCAACAACCTCAGCTTCTGGGTACTCCATCTGAAGTTGTACTAGCTTTTTCTCTGAAAAAACTTCATGCACCATACAGCTTCCTTGCCACAGCACTAAGTCACGGCCTGTTTGGTGCATGACGTAACGGCCCAAGTTACGGTCTGGGGCAAAGATAATAGGCTGGTCCGGCGGAATCTGCTGCACAATCTTGACGGCATTGGAACTCGTGCAGATGATATCGCTTAGAGCTTTAATCTCAGCCGTACAGTTGATATAGGAAATCACAATGTGATTGGGATGTGCCGCTTTAAATTGGGCAAATTGCTCTGGAGGGCAACTATCCGCTAAGGAGCAGCCTGCTGCCAAGTCCGGAAGCAGCACTAGTTTGTTGGGGTTAAGAATTTTGGCAGTTTCTGCCATAAAGTGAACCCCAGCAAAAACAATTACATCTGCATTAGTAGACACTGCCTTTTGAGAAAGACCTAAAGAATCACCAATATAGTCAGCTACGTCTTGAATATCAGGATCTTGGTAGTAGTGGGCCAGGATTACGGCGTTTAGCTCTTGCTTAAGCTGCTCGATTGCCTGAAATAAGTCCTGTTGGGAATTTGCTGTAGCGAAAGTCGGTTGAGCGCTAGTAAACACGGTGGGTAGTTTTAGTTTGATCTATAAATTGAGGTGATCTGAATTATAGTTTTTTTCACCATAAAAAAGGATGGGGAAAACCCTGGACATTCAAAAGTCCTCTGGGGTGATGCCGAATTAAAGAATGACTTGCTGTATGGGATTAGGATGACGAGGAGGAAGCTAAGCTCGGCTGGTTGGTGTGCCCGTTATTATGGTGGGCAGCTTCAGCAACGACTCGTTCGATATTAAAGCGATAGCCTACATTACGCACCGTTTGAATAATGCTGGGCTGGCGCGGGTCAGCTTCAATCTTTTTGCGTAAGGACAGAATGTGAGTATCTACCGTGCGCGGGTTATCAATGGCATCTGGCCAGGCTCTTCTAAGTAAATCAGTGCGACTAAGGGGCAACCCAGCAGCCTGAGTTAGGACAAACAGCAGACTAAACTCCTGGGGAGTCAAATCAATAAACTCATTGCGGAAGCGAACTCGGCGCTGTACTAGGTCGATATTAAGGTCACCATAAGTAAGCGAAGCGGGGGCTGCCATGGTTCGGGTGCGACGGGTCAGGGCTTCCACCCGAGCCAAAAATTCCTGCATACCGAAGGGCTTGGTCAAATAGTCATCTGCTCCGGCTTTTAGTCCAGAAACAATATCTGATTCCGTGCTGCAAGCTGACAAAATAAGAACTAAGGGCTGACCTTGGCCATGGAGCCAGCGACAGAGCTCCAGACCACTCCCATCAGGAAGCTGGGAATCTAGCACCACTAGATCGGGTTGACGGCTTTGGAAGGTATCCCTACCGCGAGCAAGGTCGGCTGACTGGTAAACTCGATAGCCAGCCTGTTGCAGATGCCATCCAAGGAGCGATCGCAAATGGGGATTGCTTTCAATAATTTGAACAGAAACAGATCCCACTGACATCTACAGGAGAAACGGCATTAAATTAATGCCCCTAAGCCTAACAAAGGTGGTAAAGAGGTTTTGTAGCTAGCGTTACCCTCCCTAAGGGACAGGAATTTCCGGTTGAATTGGCTTATAAAACGGGAAGAAGGAATTTGTGAGGACTCGCTAGAGACCTGCTAAAGTTAGAACTAATGTATTTAAAAAGGGGGTAATGTAACGAAACGCACCCTTCCTTTACATAGATTAAGATTTCGCCCACAAAAGTTTTTGCCCTAAACCCTTGTACTGACTGCTTGTTTTAAGGTCCGCTTCCAATCCCGATGTAATTTTAGAACCTATGCTTCAGGACGCACGAGCAATCCGATACTACCAACGCATCACTGATGCTTTGTTGGAGCAGTGGAACCGGGGGTACCGCACAGATGAGTTGCGCCTCTATTTAGAAGGTTATCTCAGTGCCCTACGCCACTCTGATGCACTGGAACCCTACTTAATTCACCGTTTGGAGGAGGAAATTTTGCGCTTCTTGCACGATACGTCAAACTTTGTAGTGCCTGAACCTGAATCTGAACCCGATTACTTTTAGGCCTTGGCCCCTTTTCTAGGGCGAAGCATCCGCATCAAGTTCTCATCCAATAGCGATGGAATTAAGACACAACTGCTTCGCTCCTAGGGGAACCTGGACTTTAAGAAACGCCTTAAGAGGCCAGTGCAACCTCAACCATCTCTCGCAGCTGGCCATTCTGATATAGCTCAATGAGAATATCGGAACCACCGATAAATTCTCCATTGATATAGACCTGGGGAATGGTTGGCCAGTTGGAAAATTCCTTAATGCCTTGCCGGATCTCGTAATCTGCTAAGACATCACAGGTTTCGAACGGCACGCCTAACACGTTGAGAATTTGCACAACGTTGTTGGAGAAGCCGCACTGGGGCATGAGTTTATTGCCCTTCATGAAAACCATAATTTTGTTCTCTTGAACGAGCTTTTGAATCCGTTCTTGGGTTTCGGTTGCCATAGCTGCAAAGGTCTCCTGAAAATTGAAGAAGCTGACGGGTACTACGCTTAAGCGGAACGGGTCGCAGCCCAGGCGTTGGGAGTATAGGTTTTAAGCGCTAGGGCGTGAATTGCTTCGGAAGACATTGCCTCGCGCACGGCTCCATAAACAAGCTGATGTTGCTGCACCAGACTGCGCCCCTCAAACTGGGAAGAAACGACTGTGACCTGGTAGTGGTCACCGCCGCCAGTAAGATCTTCAACCTGGACTTGCGCATCGGGCAGCCCGGCTTTGATCATCGCTTCAACCTGAACTGGGCTGATCATGCGAATTTCCTCAATACTGACTCTGTAATGGAATTCGATACGACTTTGCTCAATTCCAGTTTAGCGAACCCGGTTCTCCTTGCAGCACCTCTAGCGGGAGGAAGACCCTGTGGAAGAAGAACTTGAAGCAGCGTTACTTCCATATGGCTCATCAACAAAGCCTAGTTCAAAGAGCTGTTGGTAGGCTCGTTGACCCAAATCACGGGTGGGTTGCTGACTCCGCAGAATCTCCATTAGTAGAGGAACCGCTTGGTCAGGTTTATTTTGGGCGCGGTAGACTAGGGCCAACTGATAGGTTGCCTGATCTCGGAGTTGGGCTGCCTCTAGCGCCTTGTCTCGGTTGCTCCGGTTTAAACGAGTATCGACACCCAGGAACATGGTTGCCAATTCCTGGTAGAAGGTAGACATTTGGTTGAAGGCTTCCCGTGCATCTTCCAGCTTGGTTGCGGCTTGGGCGTAATTCTGATTTGAGATCGCAGCAGTGGCTTCCTCCATAAGCTTTTGCCCGGAAGCAATACTGAGATTGCTAGAAGCCTGATTCAGGGGTCTGAGTTCATTAAGTTCTCGGGTTTGCTCAGGCGGGGGAGCTTGAGACGCAGGGTCGTTCAGTTGGGCATGAGCGGGTACCTGCAACAGCGGCATTAGAGCCAACGCTGCAGCGGATAACAACGTGTGGTGAGACAGGAAGCGAAAATGAGAAACGGCCATGTGTCTACAGGTTAAAAACAGCCGACTAAAGGAAGATACTGGGGTATCTTATCATTTCGATATGCTGCGATTCGGGTGTGATCCCTAGAGGGGTGGATACACCCTCTGATAAACCGCATTCGGTAGAGCGCAATGACTTTTGACGGGCGGGCAAGACGCAAGGTTCCTAAGTCAAGCAGGTAGCACAGTTCAGGCTTGAAATTGAACCTGTAACGCCAAAGCTAATGGAGCGAAACAAGGGCAGGGGCAGGAGAATGACTGAGCTAAGGGGAGATGGTGATCTCAATACTTCTGGAGTGCGCCCCGGTCAGGAAGGGCTCATTTTGCAACGGGGCGGCGAGGAGTTGCGGTTGGAGAAGGTAGCCGATCGCTTTACAACCCGACTGCGAGATCCAAATCAACTGGCAGCAGTACAAGCCCAAATTGAGTTCCAGGCGGTACGCCCAGTAGCACGGGGACAACTCATGGAGTGGACCGTGTTACCTACTCAACTAGAGACTTCATTAGAGATAGCTCGCCAAGCTCCCGAGGTCAGCTTTGCTAGCCATGTTTATCAATTCGCAGTCAGCCCCCAGACCTGGGTATACCTGACGGAGCAAGTCACTATTCAGTTCCTGCCTGAGCTAGAGCCACAATGGGTCGATGCGATCGCAGGTCAGTTTGGTTTAGCCCTACTTAGACCCCTGGAGGGCATTCCCATGACCTTTATTTTTGAGGTCACCCCTGCCTCCACTGAAAATCCCATTAAAATTGCCAATCGCCTGATGCGACTTCCAGAGGTTCTAACGGTTGAGCCTAATGTAGTCGTGCAGAGCGACCTTCTCTATCGCCCCAGCGACAATCTCTACCCGCAGCAGTGGCACCTCTTTCACAGTGGCGGCAGCAATCTAAGTCCCGCTTCGCACATTGATGCAGAGCAAGCCTGGAATGTGACCCGAGGTAGCCGCTCGATTGTGATTGCTATTAGTGACGATGGGTTCGACCTCGATCATCCTGACCTGCAAGGGATGGGAAAACTGGTAGGCCCAACTGACCTCAAAGACCGAGACAACGCCCCCTTGCCCATGGACACCGATGAAAATCACGGTACTTCAGTTGCAGGATTGGCAGTTGGGGAAGAAAACGGCAACGGCATTGTGGGAGTGGCTCCTGGCTGCGCTTTCATGCCCATTCGCACCACCGGTTTCCTAGACGATGAGTCAATTGAGCGTCTTTTTGATGGGGCCGTACAACGAGGCGCAGATGTAATCTCGTGTAGCTGGTCCTCGGCTGCGCTCTACTATTCACTGACCCTCAGGCAGCAGGCTGCAATCACTCGGGCCGCTACCAAAGGCCGAGGCGGTAAAGGCTGTGTCATCCTATTTTCGGCAGGCAATGCGAACCGCCCGGTCAGCGGCAGCGTGAATGAGCGGGGGTGGGCAAATAACGCGGTCAAAGGAGAGACAAAATGGCTGAGTGGATTTGCCGTGCATCCTGATGTGATTGCAGTATCGGCCTCTACCAGCTTGGGCCAAAAAGCGGCTTACAGCAATTGGGGAGAACACATTGCGATCGCAGCTCCCAGCAACAACGCCCCCCCGAACATGGCACTGCCCCAGATTGGCACAGTATCCACCGGACCCACCATTCAAAAATACTTGCCTGGTCGGGGTATGGTCACTAGTGATCGCCTCCAAAGCAGCGGCTATGGGGCAGACAACTATACCAACACCTTCGGCGGCACCTCCAGTTCTTGCCCAGTGGCAGCTGGGGTAGCAGGCCTCGTTCTCTCAGCCAATCCCAACCTAACCGCGAGAGAAGTGCGAGAAATTCTTCAAAGCACAGCCGATAAAATTGTCGATCCTAACCCAGACCCTCAATTGGGCCTGCACTATGGCACCTACGACAAAAATGGACATTCCCAGTGGTTTGGCTACGGCAAAGTGAATGCTTTTAAGGCTGTGCAGGAAGCCCGACGACGGGCCTATAGTGGCAGGGCAGTTAATCGGCTGGTGCGATCGCAAAATCAAACTGCAATTGCCATCCCCGATGCAAATCCGGGCGGGGCTACCAGTTCTCTACGCATTGCCGAACAAGGACAAGTTCAAGATATTCAGGTAAACGTAGAAATCGATCACGAATTTCTGGGCGACCTCGATATTAGCCTCACGGCCCCCGATGGAGAACGGGTACTGCTACAGGGACGAACCCTAGGAACCCAAACGCAGTTACGGCAGCTCTACACACTGGCAACCACGCCTGCCTTAGCACGTCTACTGGGCCGTAGGGCATCGGGCGATTGGCAGCTCAAGGCTGTAGATTATGCGCCCTCGGCAACGGGCCAAATCCGCCAATGGGAACTCATTTTGGGCATTTAAGTGAAGCGGCCTAGCCATCATCACTTGCACCAAGAGAGGAATCTTCGACGTCGTGCTCTAGAGTGTGACTAGAGAGATAAGGCATCAAGCAGCATTCACCGACGAATGGCCTGCGGTATCGGACAGTGTCACCATTGCAGTTTGGAGATCAGCAGTGAGCTGTTTAGCATGAGCCTTCAATGCATCAGCGGTGTAGTCGTCACTCAAGTAATCGGCAACTGCAATAGGCTTACCAAAAGTAATCTCGACAGTGCTTCGCCAAGTTGGAAAAGGAACGTCGTAGCGCAGACTAACGGGGACAATCTGCACCCCTAAACCGTGCTGTACCGCTTCTGCCTGAACTGCTAGCCGAGCTAAACCGGGCTTCAGACGGTGAACTTGATTGTCCCGAAAAATACCGCCTTCCGGATAAATCACCAGCATGGCTTTCTCTAGTAACAAATCAATTCCGTGGCGCAAACTGGAAATAGTGGGCCGTCTGACATTGACAGGAAAGCCTCCCAAACGGCGAATAAACCAACCTTGCAGACCCTTAACCTCATCCGCCGTCACCATAAAACGCAGATCTCGACCTGTGACAGGACGCCCCGCAGCAACCGGCAACACTAGAGAATCCCAACGGGCACGGTGAGTCGGTGCAAGGATGACAGGTCCAGTCTTGGGAAGATTTTCCTGACCGTTAACCAGAATTTTGCCAAAGTAGAGAGGCAGTAGAAACCTTTGCCCTAAAAAGTAGGCTAGGGGGGTTAGAAATGGGGAACACCGTGACTTGGTGGGCTTGTATTTGGTCAGAGCCGAGTCCTTAGTGGAAAGCTGAAGCGTTGGCATGGTTAACGGAGGCAGTGAGACCATAACGACAAAACCCGTGAGAGACCCCGAATGAAATTCTGCTAGTCCTTACAGTAATCGGTCTCTTCGACGGTGTATTCGGATATAGGGACAGTTTCGGTGGTGTCATCCATCTGTCCTTAGAAGCATAATGCCCCGTTGAGTTCCCTTCAAATCTTGCTGGTGGATTCCTATACGCAAAGTTCATCAGGGACGGGCCTGCCGACGTTGAGCAAACCACGCTTGGAGCTGTTGTCGGCAGGGCATTTCTAACACACCTGCTAAAACAGGTAGACGGTGGTTTGAGCAGGCACTATCAGGCAAGTTCAGGACAGACCGTACGGCTCCAGCCTTAGGATCGTCTGCCCCATAAACCAGCAATCCCAATCGACTTTGAATGAGGGCTCCGGCACACATCGGGCACGGCTCAAGCGTGACATAGAGTGTGCATTCATTTAGGTACCAAGAACCGAGCGCTTTGCCAGCCATTCTTAGTGCCAAGATTTCGGCATGGGCAGTGGGGTCGTGGTCGCGTTCCCGCCGATTAGCAATCTCAGCAATTGACTGGTCGTTTGGCCCGACAACCACAGCACCCACTGGAACTTCTCCAGCTTCTCCGGCCATTTCTGCCAACTCCAAAGCCCGAATCATCCAACGGCGATGGCGCAGATAGGTTTCGTCTTGCAGAGGCGGTGGCGGTACTTCAAAGGGCATGCAGCTTTAATTGATTACACAATGTAGGTATTGAAAGAGCCATCAAAACAGTGGATCCTCGTGTTTAGCGATAGCTGGTAAGAGAAATTTTAAGTCGTCTTTCAAACACATTATTTAGGGGTACTGTAATGACCTTTTTGGATGCTCCATCGGGTGCACCCCCCTTAACCGCTACCTTTGGAGCGGGCTGCTTTTGGGGCGTTGAGCGAGCCTTTCGTCAGGTTCAAGGCGTGATTGACACTTCAGTTGGTTACATGGGAGGACATTTTGAAAACCCCTGCTACCTCGATGTGCTTTCCCGAATTACTGGCCATGCTGAGGTTTGTCAGGTTATCTACGATCCAAGCCAAGTGAAGTATGAGGAGTTGCTCGATCTCTTTTGGGTCATCCATGACCCTACTAGCTTGAATCGGCAAGGCGCAGACCGAGGAGAGCAGTACCGCTCAGTGATTTTTTACCACACTCAAGAGCAAGCTCAGATAGCCCGACAGGCCAAACAGAAGCTCGATGCCCCAGGTCGTTATGACAAGCCGATTGTGACTCAGATAGTGCCAGCTTCTGCCTACTGGCTAGCCTCGGAGGATCACCAGCAGTACTTTGAGAAGCAGGAATCACAAAGGCGAGCAATCCACAGCATCGAAGGATAGCTATGACTAGTAGATAAGGTATCAAGCTGTCCATTAAAACGCTGTTTTAGGAAGCTCTGAGGGCGTTGAATCAAACCACTTCTGATAGATCTCGGTGTAGGTGCCATTCTCCATTAGCTCACCTAAAGCACGATCTATGCTGCGGGTATGGGGAGAATTTTGAGGCAAGGCAATGCCGTAGAAGCTTTCAGTTAGGGCAGAATCGACCAAGCGAATGTTAGTTTGATCTTGAGTTGCGATCGCAGCCAACAACAGGGGTCGACTGTGAATAACTGCGTCTACCTCACCTGCGGTTAGGGCCTCTAGAGCTTCCTCTGGGCTACTAGAGGTTATGATTTTTGAGCCCATAATTTCAATGGCTTTGTCTGCCCCCGGAGTGCCCAGCTCAACAGCTAAAGTTTTGCCCTTTAGGTCAGCTTCTGAGGCAATATTTTGACTGTCAGTGCGCGTAGCAATTACCAAAGATGCATCTATATAGGGGCGAGAAAAATCGACTAGTTGCGATCGCTCCTCGGTGATGGCAATCCCACTAATAGCTACATCGACCTTGCCTGCTTGAAGCGCTGGGGTTAGCTCGTCAAAAGACATCGTTTGGATCTCTATTTTTCGCCCTGTCTGTTGACTAATGGCGTTGATTAAGTCAATATCGAACCCAACCAACTGGCTTTTATCGTCATTTCCCTCTTTGAACTCAAAAGGGGGAAAGGGAGGAGCCGTTGCAACCTTCAAGGGCTGATTATCCTCTTCAGGTTCTGGCGTGGGAATAACAGGGGGCATAGGGACGCTGGTGCCCACCCCACAGGCCGCCATCAGGAATGCCACGAACCCTCCCAAAGCAACGCTACGGACTAGCTTCGAGCGAGTCATCTGCATTAGTATCGGCCTCTTAGAATATGGGTTTGAACAGGAGCATCCAAAATTTTGGCATGAATGGATCCCTGTTTGACGGTCTCTGTCTGCCCGTTCAAACGTTCTGAGCATACTCTCAAGCTAGAATCATCCTGGCCAACGAGATTCTCTGGGGATATGGCAATTACCTGTCAACATCTGATCCAAACCCATGCAGCAGCATGGGAGAAAGCCACCGTTCACCCCTTCCTGACGAGTTGCAAAACAGGCACTATCCGTCCAGAACAGTTCAATACTTGGCTGGTGCAGGACTATCTCTTTGTCAAAGAATTCACCCGAATGGTGGGCCGAGTCCTAGCCTCTGCCCCCGATGGCCACCTCGATAGCTTACTGAGCGGACTGGAGGCTTTGAAGGATGAGCTGCGGTGGTTTCAGGACAAAGCCACCGAGCGTCAGCTTGATCTCAATACGCCTCAACAGACAACCTGCCAACAGTACTGCGAGTTCATGGCCAGCCTGGCCACTGCTCCATATGCCGTTCAAGCGACTGCCCTCTGGTCGATTGAGTATGCCTATAACCAGGGGTGGCAACTGCCGGGTCCCATGCCTGAGCCGTATACTGAGTTTGCCGACCGTTGGGGAAATCCGGGCTTTACTAAATACGTCAAGATTTTGGCCCAACAGGCTGATGAAACACTGGCTACCGCAACGCCTGAGGTAGAGCACCAAGCCGAAGCAGCCTTCATGTTAGTGGCAGAGTTGGAAGAGGCATTTTGGCAAATGGCCTTTAATGCTGCTGTGGAATAGTCGAGATACGGTGCAGGAGAAATGCGGGAATGGAAATCTACTTGGCTCAATCTGAAACCGATCTACTGCGCTGCTTTCCAGTGGTTATGCAGCTCAGGCCTCACCTGAGCCAAACTCAATTTGTCGATCAGGTGTTGCAACAGCAGCAAGAGGGGTTTCACCTCGCCTATCTTCAAGACCAAGATGCTGTTAAAGCGATCGCAGGGTATCGCTACATGAATACCCTGGCCCATGGCCAAATCTTGTATGTCGATGATTTGGTCACTGATGCAAATAGTCGATCGCAAGGCTATGGCCAGCAGTTGATAGCTTGGCTTTTTGAGCAAGCCCGTACCCAAGACTGCCGCTCCTTGCAGCTTGATAGTGGCGTGCAGCGAACGGATGCTCATCGCTTTTATTTTCGAGAAGGGTTAGTGATTAACTCTTTCCGCTTTGCTAAGTCGATTTGAGCCATCAGCAAAGTGGGTTCTTCACTAGAGATACGCTACTAAAGATACGCTTTCTACAATAAAAGCGCCGTTACTTGCATTAGGAGGTCTTGTTTGTCTTTACGCACTGTGTCTTTTCCTGCAAAAAATCCGTCTGAAGCCGACTGGCTCTTGGTCGGATTGCATGGCTGGGGAGCAAATGCCGAAGATCTGGCAGGGCTAGCGCCCTATATGCCACTGCCTGGGTTTCAAATGGTCTTTCCTGACGGCCCTTTTCCCCATCCTCAGGTGCCGCTGGGTCGCATGTGGTATAGCTTTCCTTACGGGTATGACCTCCGCGCCCCCTACAACTTTGAGAATCAGGCAGATTTGCAGGAAAGTCGTCGGTTGCTGCGCGAGTGGTTGCAGAGTTTACCCGGAGAAACGGGTATTCCCCTCGAGCGCACCGTTCTGGCTGGTTTTTCCCAAGGCGGTGCAATGACGCTGGATGTAGGAAGTTCGGTGCCTTTGGCTGGACAAATGGTGCTGAGTGGCTATCTCCATGCCCCTTTGCAACCAATGGTGACCCCACGCCCTCTGCTGCTAGTACACGGTCAATTCGACCAGATTGTGGTGCCGGAAAAGGCACATCAGGCAAAGGCAGCGTTAATAGACCAAGGTGTGGAGGTGAAATACCACGAAATTGCGATGGGACATGAAATTTTACCCGACGTTATCCGATTAATGGCCGACTTTTGCGAAGATTTACGGCAAAGCCCCGGTGGAGCATCCCCTAGTCATTAGGATAGAAAGTGTGATCCGCACTGAGGAGGCTCATCTTTGAAGCCTTCGGCCATGAAGAGATCACAAGGGGGGAAAGTTCTATGACCATTATCAACGTGTCTCCGCAGACCATCTCGGACATGACACCAGAATCGGTTGCAGAGTTGGCGAGCCGTCTGGAGCAAGATGCTTATGACAACGCCTTTGAGGGGTTGAATGACTGGCATCTGCTACGTGCGATCGCATTTCAGCGGCCTGAGCTGGTGGAGTCCTATGTGTACCTGCTCGACATTGAACCCTTTGACGAAGAGTAGGGGCAGTCGTCCAGCTTGAGTCAGAGAAAGCGGGTTCTCATTGGCATCGGGGGTGGCATCGCAGCTTATAAAGTGTGCGATGCCATTTCCGCGTTGGCCAAGGAGGGTTTTGAGGTGCGCGTTTTGATGACGGAGCGGGCGCAGGCTTTCATCACGCCTCTAACCGTCGCCACCCTCTCTCGCCATCCTGCCTACACCGACGCTGCTTTTTGGGATGCGAGCCAAGGCCGCCCGCTACACATCGAACTGGGCGAATGGGCCGATGTGTTCCTAATTGCGCCGCTGACAGCCAACACCCTAGCGAAACTCGCTCATGGGTTTGCCGATAACTTACTGACCAACACTGTACTGGCCTCAACTTGCCCGCTGCTGCTGGCCCCAGCAATGAACACCGATATGTGGCAGCAGCCCACCGTGCAGGCTAACTGGCACCAAGTGCAGCAGTATGAGCGTTACCATAGCGTCGGCCCAGGAGCAGGGGTGTTAGCGTGCGATCGCATCGGCACTGGGCGTATGGCCGAACCCGCAAATATCTTGGCCCATCTCAAGTCACTTCTACATACAGGTGGCAAGCGTGATCTAGCCGGACAGCGAGTATTGATTAGTACTGGCAGTACGCGTGAGCACTTTGACCCCGTTCGTTTCATCGGCAATCCCTCAACTGGAAAAATGGGCGTGGCTCTAGCTCAGGCGGCCCTGCATCGAGGGGCGCAGGTAACGTTGGTACATGGCCCGATGGAGGATACCCTTCGCCAGCAATTGCTGGGAATCCAAGCCATCGGAGTAACG
>DATNQF010000116.1:0-15972 GCA_036702855.1 Trichocoleus sp.
AGTTATTGATTCAGACCGCCTTACGTTTTGTGATCTTCTACATATTCTTGACCGTTTTAGACTTCTAATGACTTTCCCTTTTAAGGTTTAGAAGAACAAGTAAGATAATCGTAAAAACAATGAATTTCTAGACCCTTTAGACCCCAGCAGGTTCACTCTAGGATCTTTACCATGTTTAGTAGAAAGACTTTTCCCTAGCAAGGTCAAAAAGCTTTGAGCTTCTTTGCGGCGCGATGTTCGGGACTTCCAGTCTGCAATGAGAGGTCCGGGCGCTTGTCACTGACAAAGCCAAAAGTAGCTACGCCCTAGGGAGAATGCTCTGTTGAACGAATTATGTTTGCCTTCAGTTTTTCACCCAGAATCTTCCCAAGAATCTTCCCAACTCATCGCCAAAACTCAAATATCTTGAACAGGCCCTCCGGGACAATGCAGCAGATCTGGCATTGCCTCTAAGATGAGACACATCCTCTCTTCTCACGTCAAAACAGATTATTTTGCCATCCATCTTAAGAAATAGTTTTAAGCAGAAAGAGGGCTCAAGTATTTCTAATTTTATTAAGAAGTTCTGTCGTATGGCAGAGATCGGCTCTTCACATAAAGTGGAAGTGATTGATGCTTTTACAATAAATACAGATGAGTTTTGATGGGTGTGGTTAGGGTGACATTAACCCAACCTTTTGATATCGATTGGATGGTTGAGCGAATTCGAGAGGCAATTCGACCCTATCCCAAGGCAGCAATGTTTCAACTGGCTGAGGAAGGGTTTAATTCTCTGTTTGAGCAGTTGATCGCTTGCATCATTTCGATTCGCACCTATGACGAGGTAAGCATCCTCGTTGCTCGTCGTTTGCTAGGCCGAGCTCGGACACCTCAGGCAATGCTGAAATTAAGTCTTTCTGAGGTTCTAAATGATATCCAAGAAAGCACGTTTGCTGAGCGTAAGGCAGAACAGATAATTGCGATCGCACAGCAAATCATCTCGGACTATGGCGGAGAATTACCAGCTGATCCAGAGGTGCTTACCCGCTTTAATGGTGTTGGCCCTAAGTGTGCTCACCTAGCCCTAGGAGTTGCCTGCGGCTTGCCCTATATCAGTGTGGATGTGCATGTCCATCGGGTTACCAACCGCTGGGGCTATGTCCGTACTTCGACACCTGAAAAAACGATGCTAGCCCTTCACAAACAGCTCCCCGAGAAATACTGGGTTGAGCTAAACGCGCTATTGGTGCCCTTCGGTAAACACATTTGCCGGGGAACTCGACCTCGTTGTGGACATTGCCCAGTGGAGGCGATGTGTGCCCAAGTGGGTGTGACCGAGGCAGTTGGGTGAGCGTAATGAGCCAATCCAAAGTCTTTGTGACAAGACAGTTGCCTGCATCTTTAGCCGATTTAGAGGCTGTAGCAGAGGTAACCCTATGGCCAGAGCGGCAACCACCTCCCTATTCCGTTCTCCAAGAGCAGAGTCAGCGTTGCCAGGGGATCTTGTGTTTGCTGACTGACCGGATCGACGCTGCTCTGATTGAAGCTTCTAGCCTAGAAGTGATTAGCCAAATGGCAGTGGGTTACGACAATATTGACGTCAAAGCAGCAACTGCTCGCCGCATTCCAGTGGGGCATACTCCTGGTGTGCTAACCGAGGCTACAGCAGATCTCACTTGGGCGCTGTTGATGGCAGCGGCTCGACGGGTGGTTGAGGGCGATCGCTATACCCGCTCTGGACAATGGACGACTTGGGAACCAGATTTGCTTCTAGGTCCAGACGTTGGCGGGGCAACTTTAGGGATTGTGGGTTTGGGGCGGATTGGTCAGGCAGTCGCTCGACGAGCGAGTGGGTTCGGCATGAGGATCCTGTATTCGGCCCCCACTGCAGTCAGCGCGGAGATCGAGCAGGCCCTTGCAGCAGAACACACTGACCTAGATACCCTGCTGCGAGAGTCGGATTTTGTCACAATCCACACGCCTCTGACTCCAGCAACGCATCACCTATTTGGCGCGGCCCAGTTTCAGCGGATGAAGCCTACAGCCCTTTTAATCAACACGGCTCGCGGCCCAATTATCGATCAAGCAGCTCTATATGAGGCTTTAGCGGCAGGGCACCTTGCTGGGGCCGCTCTAGATGTTACAGATCCAGAGCCAACCCCTCTGACAGAACCCTTACTTGCTTTGCCCAACGTGATTGTGACACCCCACATTGGCAGTGCTAGCCAACAAGCCCGCGAAAAGATGGCGAAGATTGCGATCGCAAATCTGATCGCTGGCCTACAAAACCAACCCTTACCCCATTGTGTAAATCCTGAAGTTTATGGTTGAAACCTCATCTCGATCTTTGGTACTTGTGACAGGCGCAACAGGCGGCGTCGGTCAGCTTGTTGTCGCCAATCTGCTGGAGCAGGGATACCCCGTTCGGGCCTTGACCCGTTCAGCAGAAAAAGTGCGATCGCTGTTTGATAATCGTGTCGAACCCATTGTTGGCGATATTCGTCAGCCTGAGACTCTGCCCCCAGCGATGGCAGGGATCGATGCCTTAATTTGCGCCACTGGCACCACAGCCTTTCCATCCCAGCGATGGGAGGTTGATTTTCCATCCAAACAGGCTCCCTGGGACAGTGCGATCGCTTGGGCACGGCTCTTCACTAACGCCGATTACCGACAGAACCATACCCATAACAGCCCCTACCAAGTCGATGCCGTTGGGGTTGCCAATCTGGTAGCGGCGGCTCCACGCTCACTGCGGCGATTTGTCTTTATCTCCTCAGTAGGGATTGAGCGTAAAAACCAATTTCCCTTTTCTGCCCTGAATGCCTTTGGTGTTCTTGAAGCAAAGCAGGCAGGCGAACAAGCAATTCAGCAATCTGGTTTGCCCTACACCATTATTCGACCCGGGCGATTGATTGATGGTCCCTACACCTCTTATGACCTAAATACACTCATTCAGGCAAAAACCAACGGTAAGCGTGGGGTTGTAATTGGTCAAGGCGATACCTTAAGTGGAGATGCCAGCCGTATTGATGTAGCTGCTGCTTGTGTTGCTTGCTTGCAAAGTGCTGCGACCAGTAACCAAACTTTTGAATTGGTCAACCAAGGCAAGCGCCCAGCTAACTTGGATTGGAACGCGCTGTTTAATAGCTTGAGCCCAGTACCCGTCTGAGCTAGTCTTCACACACACGATGCCAGAGAGGATGGCTGGGGCCTTGCTGCCGAATTCGATTGAGAGTGTGGGTTAGCCGTTGACGCTCTTGGTTAGAGAGGCCAAAGAGGATATGACGGCTCTCTGCGACCAGCAGAGCAACCGTCAGCCCTAGGCATAATCCAAGGCCAATTGCCGAGAGACGATTGTAGGCTAACCCATAGCGAACTGCCGTCCAGGTAAAGTATTGCCGAAGCATCACCATCTCATGGCGTAAGTGCCAAAGACTCAACGCGCCTATGGTGAGCCAAAGTCCAATCGTTACAAGCCACCAACGTTTCAATAGGATGCTTCGCAGACGATTAATCTGGCGTTCGTAAGCGGGGTCAGGAGTCACGTTCGTTCTGGAATTTGGGAAAACACTACCAGGAGAACGGTAACGCAGCCGTTGTCCCGTTGTAACCATAAACGGCTCTGGCAGTGTGGCTTTCGGGCTTTACTGTTAGCTTAGGGCCGCTTAAGCCGCAGGATCAATCGACGATGGTTCAGGCGTAGCATAAGCCTGTCCACTTCGTTCGCGCCAAAGCGCCAACAGGGTACTCGCAATGAAGATGCTGGAGTAAGCTCCTGACACAAAGCCAATAATCAGCGCCAGCGCAAAAAACTTCAAAGTCTGACCACCAAACAAAAAGATAGCCCCTAGGGTGAGAACAGTGGTTAGCGTCGTGTTAATAGAACGCCCTAGCGTTTGGTTAACAGCGTCGTCGACGATTTCATTAATATGTTTACCTGGGTTGAGTTGGATGGTTTCTCGCACCCGGTCGTAGATAACAACAGTGTCGTTTACCGAGAAGCCGACAATCGTCAGCAGAGCGACAATAAAGAGGCTATCAACCTCAGTGCCCAGCACTAAGCCCAAGATTGCAAAGGTACCGACAGTGATAAACACATCGTGAAACAGAGCAATGATGGCAAAAACAGCGTAGTCGAGCTGGAACCGAAAGCTGAGATAGACAATAATCCCAGCAAAGGACAGCAGCAGCGCCAGCATTCCTGAGGCAAACAGCTGCTTACCAACCACTGGACCCACAGAGTCAATCTGAATAGAGCCCGGATCAAACCGCCCAACTGCTTGTTCAAGGGCAGCCTGAAGCTCAGTTCGCGCTTGTACATCTAAAGTCTTGGTGCGGATAGAGAGGGTTTCAGCGTCTGTTCCAACCGTTTGGAGACTGCTGTTTTCCAGCCCTTGCTGGGCCAACACCTCACGTACCGTCCCTAAATCAATCGGACCTTCACAGGTTTTGGTCGTGGTACAGTCTCGGGTAAGTTGCAGGCGGGTTCCGCCAGCAAAGTCTAGACCGACTCGTAGAGGGGTGCCAATCTGCTGCCAGGAGATCAGCATGGCCACCAGGCCCGCCAGAATGACTAAACCTGAAATTGCCCACCACAGATTTCTCTGCTTAATAACGTTGAGTTTCATAAGGGAATTACGAGTTAGGTGCCTGCTTCAGTCCGGGGCAAAACAGCTCTGGCTTACGAAATTGAGGCAGGGAAAGGATAAACAGCAGAAAGGTGCGGCTGCAAGTGAGGGCTGTGAACATGCTGATAGCTACGCCAATGGCAAGTGTTACCCCAAATCCCTTAATCAGACCAGAGCCTAACCAAATCAGAGCACCGCAAGCAATTAGGGTCGTCACGTTGCTATCTAAAATGCTAGAGAATGCGCGGTAAAATCCCGCTTCGACAGAACGATAGAGGGTTTTACCTGCCCGCAGTTCTTCGCGGGTGCGCTCGAAAATCAGCACGTTGGCATCTACAGCCATACCAATGCTAAGAATAAAGCCAGCAATTCCAGGGAGAGTCAAGGTTACCCCCAGGAGATTGAAGACTGCCCAGGTTAGGAGCGCGTAAATCAAAAGAGCGATGTCGGCCAAAACTCCCGGTAGACGGTAGTAAACAGCCATAAAGATCAGCACCAAAACCAGGCCACCAATCCCTGCATAAATGCTGCTTTGAATACTGTCTCGGCCCAAGGTAGGACCAACCGTGCGGTTTTCAACGACTTCAACAGGTAGAGGTAGCGCGCCACCTCGCAGCTGAATCTCCAAATCACGAGCTGATTGAGCGGTGAAATTTCCTGAGATAACAGCTCGCCCACCCGTAATGCCAGTTTCTGCATACTGAACATCTACAGTGGGAGCACTAATCAAGCGCTGATCTAGAAAAATACCAAGACCTCGTCCGGTTCCTGCAATATCACGGGTTAGTTCAGCGAACCGATCGGCACCTTCCTGGTTGAATTGGATAGCAACCTCCCAAGCGGTGCCAGACGTGCTGGTGGTCAGAGCGTCCGTTAGTGTATCTCCCGTAAGCTTCGCAGGTTCAAAGAGATTTGCGATCGCAGCATCACTATCTGCCACCGCTTTTCGCAGAGTTTCTAGCTTGGCTTGGTCCTCTGGGCTAGCCGGAACTCCCTCAGGCTGAGCCTGCTGAAAAGCGTCTAGTTCCTGCTGATGGCCCTGGCGCACCTGATTCTCAATCAGAAACTGCTGCTCTGTCCCAGGTTTTTGAGCCCGAAACTCAAGCTGAGCGGTTCCTCCCAGAACTCGCTCTGCCTGTTGTGGGTCGCTAATCCCAGGAAGCTGTACCAAGAGTTGATTGTTTCCCAACTCCTGAACAATTGCTTCAGACACGCCCAATCCATTAACCCGACCTTCAACGACTCGCTTGACCCCTTCTAAATCACGGTCAGAGATCTCCGGTCTTTCAGGAGTTGGTTGCACCTGTAGCGTTAATTGGGAACCTCCTCGCAAGTCCAAACCCAACCGGGTTGGGATCTGAACAATCACTACCACTGCAGCAATGACCAGAGCAAAAATGACCCCCAGCAGTAACCGTTGTCTTGCCATATATCATCCATTCCAATACGTTGGGGCAACCTGGAGAAGGCTGCCCCTCAAATCCCCTAAACTCTTAGGGCAACCATCTTTTCAACCGCTTCTTCAATTTGTTTCGGCTGAACAATGGTCAAGCTCTCTAGTTTGCCATTGTAAGGGGTGGGAATGTCTTGGGAGGAAAGCCGCAGAACGGGAGCATCCAGTTCGTCAAAAAAGCGGTCGTTAATGGAGGCGATAATTTCCGCTCCAATACCCCCCGTTTTCATACATTCCTCTACCACAATAACGCGGTGGGTTTTGCGAATAGATTCTCCAATAGTTTGGAAATCCAAAGGTTTTAAGGAAATTAGGTCAATAACCTCAGGATCAAAGCCTTTTTTCTCCAGAGCTTTCACTGCTTGGACGACATGGTGTCGCATACGGGAGTAGGTCAAGATGGTTACATCTTTCCCCTTGCGGACAACCTCGGCTTTATCTAACGGCACTAAGTACTCGTGATCCGGCAGATCTTCTTTGAGGTTGTAGAGCAAAACGTGCTCAAAGAACAACACAGGGTTGTTGTCTCGAATTGCCGATTTTAAGAGTCCCTTGGCATTGTAAGGCGTTGAGCAGGCAACGATTTTTAGTCCGGGTACAGCCTGAAAGTAAGCTTCTAGCCGCTGCGAGTGCTCAGCTCCCAACTGTCTTCCCACGCCCCCAGGACCCCGAATCACCATCGGAATCTTGAAGTTGCCACCAGAGGTATAGCGCAGCATGCCGGCGTTATTGGCGATTTGGTTAAAGGCCAGCAGCAAGAAGCCCATGTTCATGCCTTCGATGATAGGCCGCAGTCCAGTCATTGCTGCCCCAACCGCCATACCTGTGAAACTGTTTTCAGCGATGGGAGTATCTAGCACCCGCAGCTCACCATATTTCTGATAGAGATCCTTGGTGACTTTATAGGATCCGCCGTAATGGCCCACGTCTTCCCCGAGAACGAACACCGTCGGGTCGCGCTCCATTTCCTCATCAATTGCCTGCCGGAGGGCATTGAATAACAGAGTTTCAGCCATTTTTGTCTGCCAGTAAGGGTTTAATAGAATTCGTCTAATTTCTCTTGGGGGTTCCGCTTGCTAAGCCGGAACGCAGTCAGTCCAGCAGGCAGAGATCTAGTCTTCTGCGAAGATATAGCGGTAAAGCTCATCGGGACTGGGCTCAGGGCTTTCCTCAGCAAAAGTTACGGCTTCATCAACCCGTTCTTGAATGCGCTGACGAATTGCTTTGAGAGATTCCTCATCTGCCAAATTTTGCTCTATCAGGTAGGCCTCAAATCGCTTAAGTGGATCACGGGCCAGCCAAGCCTCTTTTTCAGCCTTCGAGCGCAGTTCGTCTGGATCCGCCAGAGAGTGACCCCGGAAACGGTAGGTCAAACATTCAATTAAGGTAGGCCCTTCTCCAGCACGAGCTCGTTCAACAGCCTGTTGAGCCACAGTCCGAACAGCCAGCACATCCATGCCATCCACTTCGACACCGGGCATCCCAAACACGCTGGCCTTGCGATAAATTTCAGGTTGGGAAGTGGCTCGCTCATGGGCCATACCAATAGCCCACTTATTGTTTTCCACCACGAACAGAATCGGTAGCTTCCACAGCGCCGCCATGTTCAGGCACTCGAAGAACTGACCGTTGTTACTGGTGCCATCCCCAAAGAAGCAGGCCGTGACTTGGTCAGCCGCCGCATCTCCCAAAGCATCTCGGCGATAGCGAGATTGGAAAGCAGCGCCTAAGGCAACAGGAATGCCTTCGCCAATGAAGGCAAATCCACCGAGCATGTTGTGTTCGCTAGAGAAAAGGTGCATAGACCCCCCTCGGCCTTTACTGCAACCTGTTTCCTTGCCAAACAGCTCAGCCATCACACTACGGGCAGGCACACCAGCGCTGAGAGCATGGACATGGTCGCGGTAGGTACTGCAAACATAGTCATCCGAACGCAGGGCTTTGATAATACCCGTCGAAATGGCTTCTTGTCCGTTATAAAGGTGAACAAACCCAAACATTTTGCCCCGATAATACATTTCGGCGCATTTGTCTTCAAAAAAGCGGCCAAGCACCATGTCTTCGTAAAGCATATGCCCCTCTGCCTGAGTCAGCTGGGCAGATGCCGCGTGAAATGTCGGTAATGTCCTTTCCTGAACCATGGGTTTGCTGAATCCTAAGCCGCAATGTCCAATTTTTGACTATAGCGAAAAGGTTGCTCAACTGATCAGCAGTCATTTCTGCCTTGACACACACTTCGCTAAACTGTAGCTCCAGGTAGTGCGTGCAACTCTTGCTCAGAAAGGAACACAAGAAGGATAGGATTGAGCATTTGGAATCCACTCATTTTATATGATGGGTTGATGAAGTCTGGCGGTAAGCTAATCAAAACCCCGATTAAGTGGTTTTGATACACCCACTGGATTCAGGGACTAAAAGACAGGGACAGCATCCGCCAGACATTGCACAAATATTGCAAAAGATAAAGAATGTTCCGATATCTGTTGCAAATCTTTTTGGATACTATTCGAGTGAATTCACTGGTGGGGATTTGAGTTGTGCGAATTCCGTTGGACTACTACCGCATCCTGGGCTTGCCAATTCAGGCAACAGCAGAGCAGTTGAGGCAGGCTCATCGCGATCGCACGCTTCAACTGCCCCGTCGGGAGTATTCTGATATCGCCATTGAGGCTCGTAAGCAGCTGATAGACGAGGCCTACAAGGTACTCTCTCGAGAAGAGTCTCGCAAGGATTATGACAGTAAGTTCCTAGCCAGAGCATACGCTCTAGAGGATCCAGAGGGTAGTGCAGAGTCGGTAGCCATTCCCTTAGAAATCAGTCCCGATGCCGGGGAGGCAGCCCTGCGGTCTCTGGCATCGGACCCCACAACTGTTCCGGATGCCCCTTATACCCCCACCATTGAGATTGAAGAGAGGCAGTTTGTTGGAGCCCTACTCATTCTGTTGGAATTGGGTGAGTACGAACTGGTGATTCGGCTAGGTAGACCCTATTTGTCCAGTGGTTCCCAAACTTTGCCAGAAGGCCATTTCAGCGATCCTCAAACTGCTTTAGCAGATACCGTTTTAACAGTAGCGTTAGCCTGTTTGGAACTGGGTCGGGAGCAATGGCAACAGCGTCAATACGAGACCGCAGCAGAATCGCTCGAAACTGGGCATGAGCTGTTGGTGAGAGAGAACCTATTTGCCCCAATCCGAGCCGAGATTCAAACTGAACTTTATAAGCTTCGCCCTTACCGGGTTTTAGAATTGCTGGCTCGCCCCCTCGAGCAAACCCGAGAACGACGACAGGGCATTAAGCTCTTGCAAAGCATGTTGCAGGACCGGGGAGGCATTGAAGGTACTGATGATGATCTATCAGGACTCAGTATTGAGGACTTTCTACGGTTCATTCAGCAGTTGCGCGACTACCTAACTGCTGCTGAGCAACAGGAGCTTTTTGAGTCAGAAGTGCGTCGTCCCTCTGCCGTCGCGACCTACCTGAGCGTCTATGCCTTGTTAGCACGCGGTTTCGCCCGTCATCAACCGGCCCTTGTCCGCCGAGCTAAACAACTGCTCATGCGGGTAGCGGCTCAGCAGGATGTTCATCTAGAACAAGCAGTGTGTGCCCTACTGCTAGGCCAAACCCAAGAGGCCAGTCAAGCCTTGGAACTAAGCCAGGAGTACGAACCTCTAGCCTTCATTCGTGAGCATTCTCAGGGAGCACCCGACCTTCTGCCAGGATTGTGTCTGTATGCTGAACGCTGGCTCAAGGATGAGGTTTTTCCACATTTTCGGGATTTGCATGACCAACAAACGGTGTTGAAGGAGTATTTTGCGGATCCCCAAGTACAGGCTTATTTAGAAGCAATTCCTACTGAATCCGCCGCCAGCAGCAGTCCAGCATTTTCTCCTCAGCGGCGGCAGACTCAATCTAACCCAGCCCGCGAAGATCCACGCAAAGAGCCTCACGAAGATTTACTTGAGGAAGAGCTTCCGCTAGGGCCGGAGCAGTCGTCCCGACGAGAGCGGGTTTCAGAGTTTGAAAATCCGTTTAATAGCCGAGAGAAGCGAGTCCGGGAAGAAGTGGACCTGGCTGACCCAGCTGAGGATCCCTTTAACTCTCTGTCAATTGCAGAACGGGTTTCTCAGCTTTCCCCTGAGGGGAAGCTGGAAGCAGCGACTCCAGGTAAGAAGCCACTTGCTCAAAGAAATGGGCAGAGTCCTTCCCTAGAGCCAAAACCCAAGGATTCTCCTGCCAGCCGACGCAAACCCAATTCAGAAACCCCACATCAGCGGGGGGCTCGACCTCCTCGGTGGGATCGTCTAGCGCTGTTGTTTTTGGCCGGGCTGTTGGGCATGGGTCTGTTGGGCTTTTTAGCCACTCGGGTTTTAGGTTGGATGACGGGTGCGTTTGCAGGCCCTCAAGTTCAAGGACAGCCTCTAGCCATCAGCGTCACTAGTCCAGCCATTGAGATTCCAACAGCTTCCCAGGCAGATCAAGGGCTTAATGTTGAAGAAATCGCCGAACGTACTATCGACCAGTGGCTTGAAGCCAAGAGAGATGCCCTAGGTCCAGACTATAAGGCTGATACCTTAAAGGACGTTTTGGCAGAGCCTGTTCTCACCCAGTGGGAGCGCCGAGCTAGAGAGGCTAAGCAGAGTAACTGGTACTGGGAATATGAACACCAAATAGAGGTTCAGTCTGTTGAGCCTAATGACCCCTCTGCAGAAGTGCTGCGAGCTACGGCTAAGGTCACTGAAGAGGGCCGATACTTTGAAGACGGAATCGAAGTCTCATCCTCGTCCTACGATGAAACCCTAACAATGCGCTACGACCTGATACAGGAGGATGGGGAATGGCGGGTCAAAGGAATGACTAAGGTAAATTAGTTCATTGGCCTCTGGGCAAAAAAGCGAGCAAGAAAAACAGGCCAAGAAAGTAAAGTTACGGTTTAAATCTTGCGTCGCTTTGGGGGTACGGAAAAAGGAAAGCCATTTCTTCCGGCAGCGCCTACAAGGCAGAGGAAGTTGTAAAAAGGGTTTGCCATAATGGATTTTGGCCGTTAGGTTCGGCTATTCGCCCATCAAAAGGGCTGTGAACGTGTTTTGATAGAATCTGTTTGAATACCTTGAGTGTGATGCAAGTAGACAGTCCGCCGGCCCAATCCCGGTCAGTTATTCTAGATGCTCTGCCCGATCCGGAAGTACCTCGGGAGGAATGCCCTCGGCGGGCACGGGTGCATCTCGATCTCTTGTTGCTGGCGATTGAGGCCTTGGATTTGGGAGGCTCGGAAGCCATGCTGGTAACGGCCCGTGAGCTGGAACTGCAAGATATTATTCGAGGCCGCGTTCACCTCTGGATGCTGCGCAGTACGAATCCTCTGCGACGCTATAGCCAGCGTCGCCCCCTTACCTTTGCTGAAGGGAAGGCGCTGACAGTCATTACTTGCTCCTTAGCTCGGCGGCTAACGGTCTTGATCCGTCAATTGCTATTGGGGTATCAACAGTTGACAGACAAACAATTAGCGCTTGAGCATCACTTTCGTCTAGCGGATTATCTGGCTCGTTTTCGCAGCCATTTTCGAGCTCGCATGAATCCACAGCGAGCAGGTGTCATTGCCTACAACACAGACGAAAAACTGGACGAACTGGCGATGAATCTACTATCTCAACTGTTGCTTTGTACTGGAGCGCAGGGCACTCAGCGGCTTTGGAACAGTCTGTTTGATGGGGAAGTAGTATGACGATCCAACGCCAGTACACTCTGCCCAACTGCAACCTAATTTTAGAAGGGTTGAGCACTGATGGAGAGGCCGTAAATTCTCCCATGTCTGTGCTCTTGAATGTGGAATGTCATTTGCCTGGGGCTTCGGCAACGCCATTAACAGGTGGGCGGGAGTTCTTAGACAGTCTGGTGATTGCAGTGAGTGGTTATGCCCAGCGTCTGTTGAGTGGCGTTGCCAAACCGCTCGCGAGTGTTGAAACGCGGCCCTTGGTAGAGGTCAAGCCCGGAGAGGGGGCTTACCATCATTTGATCCTTCGGGGTGACAAAGCTGCTCCAGTTTCAGAGGGGGCTACAGATAGCCTCGCAGGAGCACCCCGCGATATCAAGTTAAGTACCGTTCAATTTTTTGACTTGATGGAGGCGGTTGATCAACTTTTGGCTGATTCCCAAACGCTGCCTGACTTGACCCTTAAGTTAAGTCCGGTATCACGTCGCTTGGTCAAGCCTTCTGAGCCAGTCGCTAAGCGGGCTGCCCCTGCTGTTTTAGGCGCATCTGCACTTGCGGCGGCTGCGATCGCACTCTTCTTCGTTCCCCCACCTCGATTCGAGCCAACCCGCAGCTCCGAAGAATCCACAGAGGAGCTTAACGCGGTTCCAGGGGAGACAAATAATCCTCAGGCTGGGCCTAAGGAAGATACAAGCTCCTCACTTTCGAACGATGCAGACACAAATACAGCAGACCTAAATGCTGCTGAGGCCAGTGCAGAGCCTACGGAAACAGCAGACTCATCAGCATCCTTTGAAGGACTAGAAGCAGCTCCTGCGATCGCAGATGCGACAACTCTAGAAAATCTTCGACAAAGTGTCAGCAGCCAGTTGCAAGAGTCCTGGGAACCCGATCAACTGCCTAGTGAGGACTGGACCTACCGAATTGGCGTAGCTGAAAACGGCGATATTTTGGGCTACAAGTACCAAAACCAAGCTGCGCTTGACAACGTCGGATCCACCCCTTTACGAGAGATTGCTTTCACCCGAACGAATCAAGCTGTTTCTGTTGACGAACCCATTGCGGTCTTCACAACTCGCTTTACTCCAGATGGAGAAGTCGTCGTTGAACAGCCCGAATCCACTGAGGGATCTCAGAGTGATGATAGGACGGAAGCCGACGACAGCTCAATTACCGCAGAAATCGCCGATCCTATTGATGATCGCAGTCAGTTAGAAAGTCTGAATCGAGATCTACGTCGCGAAATTATCGCCAATCGTAGTGAGGAAACAAGTGCAGAGGAGTTGACCTATCGGGTGCGACTCAACAGCCAAGGCAGAGTGGTTGCTTACGAGGGAGTTGACCAAGCCTCCCAAGCTGCTGCTGCCCAAACCCCTTTACCAGGCCTGCTAACAGAGTCAGCCACTGCATCGTCTCAAGCAGATTTTAAGGTTGTGTTCCGACAGAACGTAGTGGAGGTCAGCCCCTGGCACGGTTGGCCGCAATAACGTTGTGACCTGTCCTCTACTCCCTACCGATTCTGCCCTCTGGTATGCCTGAAGCGCCTCTGAATGATCCCCTCCAGCCAGCGGAAACCTCCTCCAGCCACCCTACGGATGGGCTCATTCCAGTTGCACCTTACCCGAAAAAAAGTCGGGGGTTTGTTCAGTGGTTGTCGTTGGCCTGGATACTCCTTTTTCGAAGCGCAATCCTGGTAGGGGGAATTGGCCTGGCCTGGCTGATAGGAGCAATGGCAGCTCAGCTTCTTCCGAGTCCCCGGCCACGGGTACCGCCCTTTCAGGAGGTGACCCAGCGACGCGTCAGTCGAATAATTGATAAGGTACAACAGTTACCCCGCTGGTGGTCGGAGGACATCTCTCAAGCACCAGGGGCTGATGCTGCACTGCCTCCCTCAGATTTCCCTGCACCGGCAGTAGCTCCAGAACCTCCTGCTGCCGCCGCGTTAGATGAAGTTGAACGAGAGGCAGTCAAGTCTGAGCTGTCTGCTTTGGAAACAGAGTTCTCTGCCCTAGATAATCGCTTGGCCGACCTAGAGACTAAGCTCGGTGAACCCGTTTCTGATGACCCCTTAGAAGCTCGACTACAGCGGTTAAATCGAACTTTGGTAAGCCGTGCGACCCCATCAGCAACAGCTCCCTCTACCCCCTCGACTCAAACCACCAGCACCCCGACTCAATCTTCTGGGGAACCTTCAGTTTCGCTAGCTAGCCAAGTAGCAGAGGATCCCCTGTTTCAGTTAGCGCAGGATCGGGTCACGTTGCCCAGTTCCCTCCTGTTTACTCCGGAACAGTCCTTACTAACTCCCAGCGCAGAACGGATTTTGGACACCATCTTGCCCGATTTGAGCCGTTATCCAGGGGCAACAATTGTCGTGGGTAGTCACAGCGATGGCTCCCAACCTCCTGAGTTTTATCAAGATTTGACCTTCCAACAGGCCCTGGCTGTACAGCAATACTTAGCCTCGCGACTGGGGGAAAGCTACCGTTGGGTTCCTGTAGGCTATGGTCAGACGCGCCCGCTCATCGAAGGCAACACTCAACCTGCTCAGCAGCGAAATCAACGCATTGAGATTGCCATTGTCCCCAGAGATTAGGTGCGGAGACTGAGAATCAGCAACCCCACTTCATAGCGTCAAAGGTGGGGCCAGACTGAGCCAGTCTGCGGTTTAATGATGGGGAACTGTCGTCTAGTGATGGGTTATGCGGATTGTTTTTTTTGGGACGCCACAGTTTGCAGTGCCCAGCCTAGAACGTTTTTTGGAGCACCCTGATTTTGACGTGGTAGGGGTTGTAACCCAACCGGACAAGCGACGAGGTCGGGGAAATCAGGTTATGCCCTCTCCGGTAAAGCAGGTTGCTTTGAAAGCAGAGTGCCCAATCTGGCAACCTCGGCGGATTAAAAAAGACGAGACCGTTTTGGCGGAACTAGAAGCACTGGGCGCAGATGCGTTTGTCGTGATCGCCTACGGTCAAATCCTATCCCAGAGAATTTTGGAAATGCCTCGACTGGGGTGTATAAATGCCCACGGGTCATTACTGCCAGCATACCGAGGGGCTGCCCCAATTCAGTGGAGCCTGTGTAATGGAGAGCCAGAAACTGGGGTAACCACCATGCTCATGGATGTGGGCATGGACACAGGCCCTATGCTGCTCAAGTCCATTGCGCCCATTGATCTTTTGGACAACGCCCTAGACCTAGCTAAAACGTTGTCGGCTCAAAGTGCGGATTTACTCGTGGAAACGTTACACCAGTTGGCAGCGGGCACAGTTTCACCCATTCCGCAGGATAACGAGCAGGCAACCTATGCTCCCTTGATTCAGAAGGAAGATTACGACTTGCATTGGAACAAGGGTGCGATCGCACTTCATAACCAAGTACGAGGCTTTTATCCCAACTGCACCACCCTCTTTCGTGGCGAACCCTTAAAGATTATTGCCACAGCCCCTCTAGAAGAATTTACCTGGCCTCAATTGCCAGAGGAGCTGATTCGCCTACAGGCAACCGTAGAGGCCATTGGGCTCTCGGCAACAACCGCTCCCCCAGGAGAAGTAGTGGGACTGTTGAAGGGGCAGGGGCCATTGATCCAAACCGGGGAAGGACTACTGCTGCTGCGGGAGGTACAGCCCAGCGGTAAGCGTGCCCAGTCAGGGGCTGATTTTGTGAATGGTAGTCGATTGGAAATCGGTGAACGATTAGGGCAGCTAGAGTAGTTAGCCCGTGATTGCCATGCCTAACCGACCTTTGATCACAGCCCATCGGGGCAGTTCTGCCCTTGCCCCTGAAAACACGTTAGCTTCGCTCCTACAAGCCGTTGCAGAGGGAGCCGACTTCGCAGAGGTTGATGTGCAAAGCACTGCCGATGGCGAATTGGTGCTGTTCCACGATGATGACTTACAGCGGATTTGTGGCGACCCTCGCCCAATGAGGGAGTTAACGTATGCTGAGATTTCTCAACTCGATGTGGGCTGCTGGTTAAGTCCTCAGTTTGCGGGGGAGCGGGTGCCCCGATTGGCAGATGCGATCGCACTGGCCCAGCAGAGCAACCTCAGGCTTAATTTAGAGCTAAAAGCAGCACGCCCCTGTCCAAATTTCGCTCACCAAGTGGTTCAACAAGTAAATGCTCTGGGGTTTGCCCAAGACTGCATTCTCACCTCGTTTAATCGCGATCTTCTGCGCCAAGTCAGGCAACAGATGCCACACGG
>DATNQF010000134.1:0-2914 GCA_036702855.1 Trichocoleus sp.
CGTTATATAGCCGATCATCTAGGCGATCACCCCTCCGAAACCTACGCCAAACTCATCAAGCAAATGCACCCTTAAAGGATGGGCAAAGGACTAGCCCATGCCCATCAGAAGGCACGCGTAGGGATGATTACGCTGCGTAGGCTGGGTTAGACTTGTCGGGTTTCGCCAAGGCTCAACCCAACCTACACCTTTGCCTTGCCAGTCCACTAGGGTTCGTTGTAGCCACCTGTATCGGTTGAAAAGTCGTTGAACCAGCCTCGGCGCTTGAAGTAGTAGACCAAAGCTGCTGCAATCACCAGCATGAGTGCCCACACCATGGGATAGCCCCAATACCAGTTCAGTTCTGGCATGTTGAAGGGAGACGCTTCGGGGTTGAAGTTCATGCCATAAATCCCAGCGATGAAAGTCAGGGGAATAAAAATGGTGGAAATGATGGTGAGAGTTTTCATCACCTCATTCATTCTGTTGCTGGCCGAAGACAGATAGACATCCATCAAGCTAGAAGCGAGTTCCCGGTAGGTTTCGACCATATCTAGGATTTGAACCGTATGGTCGTAGCAGTCTCTCAGATAAACCCGCACCTCTGCACTAATCAAGGGACAATCATCGCGGAGCAGAGCTGCGATCGCATCGCGTTGGGGCCAGATTGAGCGGCGCATCGCCAATAGCTCTCGCTTGATCTGGTGAATTTTGGCAAGGGTTTGGGCGGTGGGCTGAGCAATCACTTCATCTTCTAGATCTTCAATGCGCTCACCGTACATCTCCAGCACGGGAAACAGGCTGTCGATGATGGCATCGAGTAAAGCGTAGGCGAGATAGTCGGTTCCCCGGTTGCGAATGGAGCCTTTTTTGAGGCGAATGCGATCGCGAATCCGATCAAACGGATCGTAATCGGGCTCCTCTTGAGCCGTTAACAAGTAGTTTTTGCCAAGCACCAAGCTGATTTGCTCTCTGACATAGCGGTTTTGCCCCGGAGCCGCTACAGCCATATGAGCCACAATGACCACCTGATCTTCATAATTTTCGGTCTTAGGTCGCTGAGGTACGTTAACGATATCTTCTAGCACCATTGGGTGTAGCTCAAAAACAGTTCCCAGCCCTCGCCAAATCTCTTCGCTCCCAAGACCCCGCACATCGATCCAAGAAATTGACTCTGTGTCTAGATAAGCTGCGCAATCTTCTGGGGTTTCGATGGGGATCCGTATAGCATCTTCACTGTTGTAGTCAATCAACTCAATGGTGGTTGCCGTGGCATCGGCCTTAATTTGTAGTGTTCCTGGCGCACTGCCCGGCTGGTCGTAAGTGTAGCCCACGTAGCTGCGTTTGGGCTGGGCAGGCCAGATCATGTGATTAGGTGCAGTGCTCTCAGTCATAGGGTTCCCCGTATAAAGTGCTGATTTCCGGCATTCTAGACGCCTTCTCCCATCTGCTGTCACATTGCAAAGAAAGATACAAGGCCTTTAGGGGCAATAATTTGCGGTAGGGGCAGACACGTAGACGGCCCTACGGGTTCGATGTCCAAAAAATTAGAGAGTCTTAGGCAAACATGTACAGACCAGCGGCTTTTCGAGAAGACGATACAGATAAGCTAGTTGCTTTCATGGAAGCGAATAGTTTTGCAACGTTGGTATCAGTTTCAAACGGTGTGCCGTGTGCTTCCCACGTTCCTCTCGTCGTTAAAGTGGAGGACGGTGATGTTAAGTTAATCGGTCATCTCGCAAAGCAAAATCCTCAATGGCAAGCCTTTGAAATAGCTGAATCTCTTGCTATCTTCACCGGACCCCATGCTTATATTTCTCCTGCCTTATATGAGAAACATGAGAGTGTACCAACCTGGAACTATATTGCTGTTCATGCTTACGGTATTCCTAAAATCATTACATTTAGTGGTTCGCCAGAGCCAATGGAGAAAATGATTACTGAAATGGTGGACACCTATGAAGCGAGCTACCAACAGCATTGGCACAGTTTATCCACCGGATTTCGTGAAGGGATGATGAATGGCATTATCGGCTTTGAAATGACTGTTTCTCGATTGGAAGGTAAGTACAAGCTCAGCCAAAACCGAAGCCCCGTTGAGCAGCAAAATGTTTCAGATGCCTTGCTGCAAAGTTCAGATTCCATTGTTCGTGCTGTTGGTGCAGAAATGAAACAGAACTTAGATTCGAACAAATAGTCTATGAAATAATCCCAGTGCGATCGCATCGTTAGTGTGAAAAGGAGAGTATAGGTGCGCGACCCAGCACTCGAACTACACGAGGCATTTGTACGCGGTGATCTAGAAGCAGTGCGCCGCAGTTTTGGGGATGCAACCGATTTCCCAAACGTCTACGACGAGTGCGGTACGAGTTGCCTCATCTATGCGCTCTATCACAGTCCACTTTCTCTGGTGCGGCAACTGCTTGAGCTTGGGGCCAATCCCAACGAGCCAGTGCAAGACGGCTTTCCGCCTCTCTTTGTCGCCCTAGATAGCAATTGCGCCGATCAAGCTGAACGCGTAGCCCTGTTGCTAGAGTTCGGTGCAGATGTGCAGCAAAGAGGCGTCAACGACTACACAGCTCTCCACTATGCAGCCTCGCGGGACAACGCAGAGGCTGTCACTCTATTGCTCTCTCATGGTGCCGATCCCCAGGCCCGTACCCGCATCGACCATTATGCAACTCCCTTGGAAGAAGCAGAGTACTTCGGTCATTGCGTGGGAGCAGACGCATTACGTCGTGCTGCTGACTCGCACCTCTAGGATGAGTGATTTATGGCTTAACCTCAGAAGGTGATTAAAGCAGGCTACCGAAAATCATGCCTACTAGGAGAACAAAACCGAGTACAACATTTTGGCGGAAGACCTGACCGTAGAGCTTGAGCGGTGGGTTGTACTGGCTGAGCAAATAGGTTTGCCTAGCCCAGAGCATAAATG
>DATNQF010000027.1:0-7450 GCA_036702855.1 Trichocoleus sp.
CAGTGAGCAAGTCGTAGAGCGGGCAGCACCCACCCAAGCAAAATCTTCCTCGCTTCGCACAGACTGGTTTCTACGGCTTTCCTGGTTCCTGGTTGCCCTCTCCATCCCCCTTTGCTTTACCTTGCTCCAAATTGATTGGAGCCAGCTTTGGGCACCACGCACCCAAAAACTGCTGGGGGAGGTTTTCACCTCCGGTGTACCTTCAATTCCAACGGGGTCTGAGTTGCAAGACTTAGTGCGGTTGTCGGGGTTGACGCTAGCGATGTCGGTGGTTGCGATCGCACTGGCCGGACTAGGCGGCGTTTTATTATCCTTTCCGGCAGCGCAAAATTTTCTCATGCCGGGAGGATTGCTGCGGCCCCTGGGAGAGCGAGGGCAAGGTTGGCCTATTTTGGCTTGGGTGGCCCTCTTCCTAAGCCGAATTGCGCTACTGGTCAGTCGGGCGGTGCCTGCTCCGATCTGGGCGTTAGTCTTCCTATTTGTATTGTTTCCGGGGATTTTACCAGGAGCGTTGGCCTTGGCGGCTCACAACTTTGGCATTTTGGGTAGGCTCATGGCCGAAGTCAATGAGAATCTAGACGATCGACCTATTCGAGCGCTGCGAGGGTTGGGGGCCAACGGCGGACAAGTAATTCTCTACGGCATCTTGCCCCAAAATCTGCCCCGCTTTTTGGCCTATACTCTCTACCGCTGGGAAGTCTGTATGCGGGAAGCGGTCATTGTGGGCTTGGTCGGGGCCGGAGGGCTGGGACGGTTGCTCACCGAGCAGATCAGCAGCTTTGACTACCCCCGCTTGACGATTACCTTGGCTGCTTTCGTCGTCCTAACTTTTGTAGTTGATCTCGTCAGCAGTCAACTGCGATCTGCCTTGCGCTAACTGCCCAAACAGTTACAAAAATGCCACCGCCAGCCTAACCGTCGTTTCATACGTGCTCCCCGGATCAAGTGCCAAGAGCTGCTGGCTCGTATTGAGCGCATTACGCGGAGCGCTCCAAGGTTCTAGACAGTAGTAATCCTTCCCCTGCACTGCCCAAAACACCAATGTTGAGTAGGCATCACTCCAAGTCATCGTCAGCCGACGATTCAAATCGGCGTCTGTAACAGTGGCAGCAGTATCTGAAAGAGGCCGGAGGGCAATATCAATTTCTGCCTGCTCAAAGTCAAAACCGCCTGAAAACGGCTCAGTATCTCCTGTGATGTGATTCTGAAATTGCTGGGCAGGCAGCTCAAAACTCAGTTGCGACTTGTCCTTGACCAAGAAGTAGGGGTGCAGCCCAGTCGAAAAGGGCATGGGATGGTCAGACAAGTTGGTAAACTGCTGCTGAATCTCTAGAATGTGTCCCCGCAGCCGATAGGTGAAAACCAGCCGGAAGTCGAAGGGATATAGGGAGCGAGTTCTGTCGTCGCTGCCCAGTTCTAGCGTCAGCTCGGCGGCCTCGTCTGTGTTTTGCGAAACGACCTGCCAAGGTAGATCGCGGGCAAAGCCGTGCTGCTTGAGCGTATAGGTCTGACCGTTGAGGATGTAGGTATTGTCGGGCAGATTGCCGCAAATCGGAAACAGAATAGGAACCCCACCCCGCACCGAGAGTTGGGGGTCGGCAAAGCGGGCTTCGTCAAAATACAGAATGTCCTGCTCGGCGACCTGCCAACGGGTAATAATGCCACCTCGCTCAGGCACCACTTCTAGCCGTGCCCCAGTGTCCGAGTCAGAGAGCACATAGGTGGAATATCGGTCTGCTTTAAGTGCGATCGCAAACACCTGAAACCTCGCTATCTCGGATGTTTAGACGTTACCACAGGAATCCCCCCTACGCCGCATCAAGAACGACTTGAGGACATGACTTGATTCGATTTCCAGCCTCATTAGAGGTCACTGATGGGTTACGGGTCAGGAGACGAAGTTTCCGGGTTTGCAGTTTCCGGGTTGTCAGAGGGCTGCGTGTTTGTCAAAGATGGGTTTTCAACAGCAACCTCAAGCGTTTCCCCGCCTACTTCATTGGAACCCAAAGGCCCGACAAGCGGTTCGTTGTAAGGCCGGATCGCCTCGGGCTGAGGCAGAGTGTCAGGCGTCAATGCTGGGCCATCAATTGTTGGCACGTCTTCAGAAGCCGGTATGGCTTCAGGATCCCAACCATCTGATCGAGGTTCTGGGGTCTGCCGTAAGTCTGTCTCATACACCCCATCGCTGGAGGGTTCATAGTCAGAAGACCTGTACCCAGAGGGCGTGTATGGGAAAGACTCGTAGGTAGAGGGTCGATACTCAGAAGGGGCAGCATCCGACGAACCCCCATCTTGTGAGGGGGTACCTTCTGAAGGGCCATAGTTGAAAGGCTGGTATTCAGAGGGAGCAGCATCTAAAGAGCTATCGTCTCCTGAGGATGTACCCTCTGAAGATGTACCCTCACCATAGTTAAAAGGTTGATACTCAGACGGTGCAGCCTCCAACAATGCATCATCTGAGAAGCCATTATCAGATGGCACATTCTCCGAGGGATAGGACTCAGAGGGGGAATAGGACTCAGAGGGATAGGACTCAGAGGGATAAGACTCAGAAGGATAAGAAGGGTAGCTCGGCCCATCTCCTTGCCACTCATCGGAGGCCCGCTGCGGCCCAGCTTCCGGAATTGGGGTGAACTGCTGTTCAGAATCGGTCTTCGGCCCCCAATCTTGCAGACCCTCATCGGTAGATGCTGGTAGATCAAGCGACTCTAACTCCTCAGCAGATGCTGGCAGTTCAGGCGACTCTAACTCCTCAGCAGGCAGCAAGTTTTCGGGCTGTACCTGGCGTTTTTGCTCCTTAAAGCTTTCGTCAATAAGGGGTTCTATAGGCTGTGAACTGGGCGCTTCGGGGGCAACGAAAGGAGTATTGGGATTGACCTGCCGTGGCTGATTTTCCTGAGTTTTGCCCTTCAGCTTTAAGACGACTGGTGACTGCATCGGCTTATCAAACTGAGCAGAAGACTTCTTAATCTGGTCGAGAATGGTCTTCTCCTCTCGTCCGGTAGCCATCTCTGGCTGTGCGTTGCGTACCCGCACCGGAACAAACTCCACTTTCATTTGGTTTTCCCGCAGGGAAACCTTCAAGATTGCCGTATCTTGGTCCTTAATAGGCGTTCCTAAGGGTTGATTTGTTGTGTCTTTAAAGACAAAGTCTCCCAAGGAATAGGCAATAGGTCGGCCTTTATAGATCTCAGCCCCTTGGAGCGTATCGGGATGGTATCCCACGACCAAATCGGCCCCCTGCTCAATTGCCATCCGAGCAATATTCTTCTGCCAGTCGGCTGGCACGGTAGGAATATCTGCCTGCCAGCGGTAGTTGACCACAATCCAGTCCACCTGATCTCGCAGGGCGCGAATATCTTCCGAAATTTGCAGTAGACCTTGAGCATTGATGCCCGGACGTTCTCCGTGGGCTGCTTCATCTCCGCCTTGGGCGTAGCTAAGGTAAGCGATACGCTTTCCCTTGACATCAATAATCTCGGGGCGACGGGCCTCTTGCCCATTGCGCCCAGCTCCTAGCCGATATAGTCCCTCGCGGTCCAAGGTTTCTAGCGTTTCGCTCAGCCCCTCACCGCCAAACTCCATGTTTTTCTCGCTGGTCAGATTGACGATGTCTACCCCGCCTTCTTTGAGCACTTTGACCGCTTCGGGCCGGCTCCGTTGGTAAAGTTCTTCCTTTAAAGAAGTCGCAGCAGCCGTCAAAGGCGTGTCCAGGTTGACGAGAGAAAGGTCAGCCTGCTGATAGTCTTTCAGGCTAGCAAAGAGGGGTTTTGCTTGCCCTGAGTCGTCATAAAGCACTTCACCCAACGATACATCGCCCCCAAAGAGTAGGGTCACACCCGATTGAGGAGATAGATCGGGCGGCGTATGCTGAATCACCGCGACAGGCTCCAGTGCGGCGTCAACAATGGGCGATCGCACTAGCTCAGAGGCAGCTGTCTGAGGTTGATATCCCACAGGGGTCGCTTTAGAAGACTCTGACGGCTTTACACCCCAATGGACTGCAGGCTCAACCTCAGCTTTATCTTTCTGAGGAGACTCGGGTCGGCTGTTTGCAAACGTTGGCAGCGTGGGAGACGGCCCTGCCAGGATAACTTCCATGAGACAGCCAAATACAAAAGCGGCCACCGCCGATCCCGTTAGGACCAGAGCCCTAAACGTTTTGAGATGAGATCCGACTAATTCTGGGGTCTGCTTAGGGGTAGCAGTAGAACTAACTGCTTTTAGGCGGGGTGGCAGGGGGGAGCCTGATGGTGCGACAGCCGCAACAACTTTTTGCTTGTGCTCTTTGAGCGCTGGGGTGATGATGCGGACCCGTTGCTGCCAGGCAATTCGCGGTCGATTAACCGGACGAGCGACAACGTGAATGCCCTCAATCAGCGGTGAGTTGAGTAGCCAGATCCGATGGCACAGAAATCGAACCAGCTTTTCTTGGAGCGGGGTTTGTTCAAATTCAAGTAAAAGGCGTAAGCATCCGGGTTGAGGGTCAGCCTGCACTTGGACATAGATCCCCTGCGGTGCGAGAGGCTCGTTAAGCCAAAGAGCAATCGCTCGAAAATGCCCGGCGGCGGCTTGCGATCGCACCGACGCTGATGATGAGTCTACTTGCGCCCCACTGACTGGCGCACGATTTACCGCGCTGACCATACTTAGATCTATTCAATTAAAGGACTGGCGACATGGCTGGCACCCCTGATTCAACCAGGCTAGTGATAGGAATTATAGGGATTCCCTTACGGAAAACACTGGCTATTCGCTAGACATCTCTTCCCCAAGATGCTAATGGCAACCATGACTTTAGCAAAGATGCCTCACTTGTCAACACTTTTATAGGTCATCTGGCTCAATTGGTTTCAGATTTGCAGGGGTGTTTACGAATACTTGAAGTATGATTCAGGCACCTCTCCCCCAAGGCATTTTTTAGTTTTGGGAGTGCCCCAATCTGAGCATCGTCAGCTTAAAAAATCTGGTAGGGTTTTATTTTCCCTTAGCAACATCAGGAAAGCTATGGAGTCTCTACACGGGCGGGATTTATTGAGCTTGGCCGATTTGTCAGCGACTGAGATTCTGGGCCTTTTGGATCTAGCAACACAGCTCAAGTCGGGCAAAGTGCACCTGCAATGTCCGCAAAAGACATTGGGATTGCTCTTTCGCAAAGCCTCAACCCGCACCCGCGTTAGTTTTTCCGTTGCTATGTACCAACTGGGTGGCCAAGTGCTCGATCTTCATGCGGGTGTGACTCAGGTCAGCCGCGGAGAACCCACCAGTGACACGGCCCGCGTGCTCGATCGCTACTTAGATGTAGTGGCCATCCGCACCTTTGATCAAGCAGAAGTTGAGGAATTTGCCGACTACGCTAAGATGCCCGTGATTAATGCCCTGACCGACGAGGAGCACCCCTGCCAAATCCTGGCCGACTTGCTCACAGTTCAAGAGGCTTTCGGCACCTGCGAGGGATTGACGCTGACCTACGTGGGTGACGGTAATAACGTCGCCCACTCGCTGCTGCTGGGATGCGCTCTGGTAGGAATGAATGTTCGAGTCGCGACTCCGGCTGACTATGCCCCCAGCGCGGCAATTGTTGAAAAGGCTCAAGCCCTAACGGCAGGACGTTCCGAGGTGATCATCACAACCGATGCAGAGCTGGCAGCCAAGGGAGCCCATGTGCTCTATAGCGATGTCTGGGCCAGCATGGGGCAAGAAGATTTAGCTGCCGAGCGAATTCCCCTCTTTCAGCCTTACCAGATCAATCAAGACCTGTTGTCTCTCGCCGATTCAGAGGCGATTGTCCTTCACTGCCTTCCGGCTCACCGAGAAGAAGAAATCACAACTGAAGTGCTAGAGGGGCCACACTCCCGTGTTTGGGATCAGGCTGAGAACCGGATGCATGCGCAGAAAGCGCTTCTCGCGAGTCTATTAGGCGCTTCATAAAATAGGGGCTTCAAGAAAAAAGCTGGAAGTCCCTGCAAGACTCCCAGCAATTGAGGTTGACTCAAACTTGTTACTGCCCCGCCAAATGCTTCTAAGGGGCGAAGGTTCAGATCAGTCGCAGGAAACGAAGGACTCCCTGACCTGTAATGAGTTCAATGGCAATGGAGAGGGCAAAGCCTAGCATGGCAAGGCGACCATGTAGACTCTCAGCATCTGGGGTAAATCCCCATAAAGGAGATTGAATAAACGGCTTAACCATGACTCTCCAGCCCAATTTCTATTAAGCTTTGTAAACAGTATAGGCAATTTTTGGAAAGTATGCACCAGCTCTTACCAAGTTGCTCAGGTTTGTGTTTTTGAATCACCCCATGCCAATTGCCAATTGCCGACTGCCCTCCCCACTCAAGCCCGGCGACTTACTGCGGGTCGTAGCTCCTAGCGGTTCCCTGCGGGAACTCGATGCTTTTAAGCGGGGAGTAGACATTTGGCGCTCCTGGGGCTACGACGTGAAGCTCGGTCAGGGGTTTGATGCCCAATGGGGTTATTTGGCAGGATCAGATGCCCAGCGACGGCGGCAGTTAAAAGAAGCTCTCGCCGATCCAGCTTGCCGAGGCATTCTCTGTGCGAGAGGGGGCTTTGGGGGCACTCGGCTGTTGGAAGACTGGCAGTGGCCAGAAGGTGAGGCCAAATGGCTGATCGGCTTTTCGGACATCACCAGTTTGCTCTGGGGGCTGGTCGGCCAGGGTGTTTCTGGTGTACATGGCCCGCTGTTAACCACACTCGCCCAGGAACCTGACTGGACTCAGCAGCGTTTACGCGACTGGGTGTTAGGCCAGCCCATGCCGCCTCTGTCTGGAACCGGATGGGGGCACGGTACAGCAACAGGCATTTTGTTGCCTGCCAACTTAACAGTAGCTACTCATCTGCTGGGTACGCCCTATGAACCGGATTTGAATGGGGTCATTTTGGCCTTTGAGGACGTGACAGAAGCCCCCTACCGAATTGATCGAATGTTGACGCAGTGGCGGATGAGTGGCAAGTTCAGGGGGGTGAAAGGCATTGCGCTCGGTAGATTTAGCCGCTGTGAGCCGCCAGAAGGCGTCGTGAGCTTCAGCGTGGCCGAAGTCTTGCGCGATCGCATTGGCGATTTAGGCATTCCCGTTGTTTCCGATCTGCCCTTTGGCCACGATGGTCTTAATGCAGCCCTACCTGTAGGAGTTCCGGCCCAAATTGATGGTGAGCGAGGCGAGCTGGCTATTCTGCCAATGGACAAGACTCCGTAAAAGACTCCGTAGAATAGGGGTGACCTCCAACCCCCAAAATCACCTGTGGTACCTCTACGCGACGAGAACCCGACCAGTTCAACGCCCTATGTCACCTACGGCCTCGTCATTCTCAACGTTCTGATTTTTCTGTACGAGATAACTCTGCCGCCGGATCAGCTTGCGCAGTTTTTTGATACCTGGGCAATTGTGCCTGCTGAACTGACGGCTAGTCTTTCGGGCCAAGCATCAGGCCC
>DATNQF010000170.1:0-22040 GCA_036702855.1 Trichocoleus sp.
GCAAGTGTTTGGGTAGACAGAGGGCCGTGTAGAGGCCAGCTGCGCCGCCCCCAACTACCAAAACATCAAACTGGGTTGCGCCCATTGCTAAGTCCAAAGGGATCTCCTAGAGGGGTCTCCAGATATAAAAGTGCTCCTGACAGCCAGATACTCAAAAGCGATTTGAGCAATTTTCGGCTAACAGGAGCAATGAAAATGGTGACAGCTTCAATGAAGAGGCCGGATATTACTGGTAATTCGTTACTTATAAACGCCGTTGTTGAAACGATCAGCGCCTTCCACAAGGGCAGGATCGGGCTCGCTGACGGTGAAGTTGTCTAGATTGGCTTTGAGGATCTCAACTTGCTTCTCGTTGAGCCCAGGAAGATCCAGTACTTCCTCAACAGAATTGTAAGGAGCACCCATCAAGATCTTCCGAGCAAGCGTAGGATACAGCCCAGGATACTTCCGGAATGACTGAACGTTGGTGTTGTTAATGTCCAGCTTGGAGCCATAGTCGGTGCGAAGCTTGTCATCAACTGCGTTGCGCAGTTCCGCTGCCAACAGTGGCAAGGGACGAATGGACCCATTCAGTCCCGCTGCAAAGGCCGGTTGAGACAGCCACAGCGACCCAATGGAGCCGACCAGTACAGTAAGCAACAGCAACAGGCCAAACAGTCGTTTCATCTACCCTTTCCCTCTCGTATTAAACCTAAATCTATACACAGCATCTATTAGAGACTACCATTTTCCATCCCCTTCAATAGGTCTTTGAGAAATCCTTTGACAGTGGGATTTGAAGGTGCGATCGCACTTCAGCCTGTTCGCGCTTAGAACGATGGATTTAGCTAGTGGATTTAACCAGTGCCCGTATTTATAGACGCTGAATTACGACCCCTGGGCAGGTTCTCCTGAAACATCTAACCGCTCCAATTCCTCGGCATAGTATTCGCCGATATCCTTGCCCTGCATTAAGACCTGCTCATAGTGGATTTGGCCACGAATTGAAACAGTTGCACCGGAAGATGGAGGCGGGGTAGCAGTCAGAATCCAGATTTTTCCCGAATCATCTTGGATTTCGTAGAGCCATTGATTGAGTAACGGAATCTGCTGTTGTACCTGGCCCTGGAGGATGATGAGGCTTCCGGGCTGAGCACTAGAGGCTTGACTAATGGGCGTTACACCGCGCAGCCAGCCCAAGCCTGGAATAGAACTTGTTTGCTCCTTTAAAGCAGGATCTTCAGGAGCTTTAGGAGATGTGCCTTGGGGAGAAGGTTGCTCAGAGGAGGGACTTGGAGTGGAGGGGCTACAGCTGATCAGGCCGATGAGCACGAGGCTGAGCAACCCAGTTAGGTAGGGGAAATTCATGGTTGCAGTACCAGGATCGGGGTGGGATAGTGAGCAAAATCTGAGAGACTGAATAAGGCATTATGTCGGCTTTCAATATGCTAGCCCTGACACCGTGTTCGGGGAATCTAAAGGAACCATGACCCAGCTGCTTGATGGCAAAGCTTTAGCCCAGCAAATCCAGGCAGAGTTAGCCCAGAAAATTCAAACCGTTGCGCCCACTGTAGGCCGACCTCCGGGTCTGGCTGTCATTATGGTCGGTGATAATCCGGCTAGTGCCGCCTATGTCCGGGGCAAGGAAAAGGCGTGCGATCGCATTGGGGTTGCCTCCTTTGGTCAGCATTTGCCAGCCGATACGCCTGCTGCTGCTATCAGCAGCCTGATTCAAACGCTCAATCAAGATGATCGAGTCGATGGCATTCTAGTGCAATTGCCCTTGCCTGACGGTCTAGATTCAGTCGCGTTGCTCAATGAGATCGATCCAGACAAAGATGCCGATGGTCTGCACCCTGTAAACATGGGACGGCTGGTGCGGAGTGAGCCAGGCCTACGAAGCTGCACTCCAGCAGGCGTTATGCGGATGCTAGAAGCCTACAACATCAATCCAGCAGGGAAGCAGGCGGTCGTGGTAGGTCGCAGCATTTTGGTCGGCAAGCCAATGGCGCTGATGCTGTTAGACGCCAACGCCACTGTGACGATTGCCCACTCTCGCACCCCCGATCTGGCATCTCTGTGCCGACAAGCTGACATCTTAGTGGCTGCGGTTGGCAGGCCTCGTATGATCACCCCAGACATGGTAAAACCGGGTAGCGTTGTCATTGATGTCGGCATTAACCGCATCGATACCCCCGACGGTAAAACTCAATTAGTGGGCGATGTGGATTTTGATGCGGTTTCTCCGGTTGCCAGTGCCATTACCCCAGTACCAGGGGGCGTGGGAGCGATGACGGTTGCCATGCTGCTACAAAATACGGTATTGAGCTACTGTAGACGTTTTCAACTCTAGGCTTCCTCATCAATTGTGAATGTGTGCCTAGACAACTTTCCAGTCAACTACGATCTTCCTCGGCCTTATGGTGCAAACCAACATCGATTCTCAGACCGTCACCTTCGATCTCTCAACCTACTTGGCAGGTCGGCAGCAGCAGGTTGAGGCGGCACTTGATCGTGCAGTGCCCTTGACTTATCCGGAGACGATCTATGAGGCGATGCGCTACTCTCTGCTAGCGGGTGGAAAGCGGTTGCGGCCCATTCTCTGTCTCGCGACTTGTGAGCTGACCGGGGGCGATTTGGCAATGGCGATGCCTACCGCCTGTGCCCTGGAGATGATTCACACCATGTCGCTAATCCACGACGATTTGCCCGCCATGGATAACGATGACTATCGCCGGGGACGCCTGACGAATCATAAGGTCTACGGCGAAGATGTGGCAATTTTGGCAGGCGATGCACTGTTGACCTATGCCTTTGAACACGTAGCCACTGCAACGGAAGGCGTGCCAGCAGATCGGGTGCTGCGGGTGATTGCGGGTTTAGGTAAGGCGGTTGGGGCTGCGGGGTTGGTCGGTGGGCAAATTGTAGACTTAGCCTGCGAGGGTAAGCCCGACACCTCTTTAGAAACGCTCACGTTTATTCATAACCACAAAACAGCAGCCTTATTAGAAATCTCCGTGACCTCAGGGGCAATTCTGGCTGGAGCTTCAGAGAGCGATATTGAGCGACTGGCCCGCTATGCCCAGAAAATTGGGTTGGCCTTTCAAATTGTGGACGACATTTTGGATATCACCTCCACCCCCGAAGCGTTGGGTAAGTCGGTTGGTAAAGATGTCCAGGCTCAGAAGGCAACCTATCCTAGCCTCTGGGGCTTGGAAGAATCTCAACGGCAGGCTGACCAGCTTATTTTGGAAGCCAAGGCAGAGCTGCAGGTCTTTGGAGATTCACGCCAGCCGCTGCTTGCGATCGCAGACTACATTACCGCCCGCACCCACTGATTCATCACCGGAACCATGAATAACATCAGTGAAATTGTTGACAATCATGTTCTGATGGTCGCCTTGATCGCCTGCCTTGTTGCCCAGGTGCTCAAAGGAGTAATTGAATTTGCCCGATTTGGCAAGATTAACTTACGGGTGATGGTCGAAACGGGCGGCATGCCCAGTGCCCACTCAGCGCTAGTCACGGCGCTAGCTGGGGGCATTGGCCAAACTATGGGCTGGTCCAGTCCAGCGTTTGCGCTGACTTCGGTGTTTGCCATTATCGTCATGTACGATGCTACCGGAGTGCGGCAGGCTGCAGGTAAGCAAGCCAAAATCCTGAACCAGATCATTGATGAAATGTTTCAGGAAAAGCCCGAGTTTAACGAAGATCGGCTCAAGGAATTGCTAGGTCATACCCCTTTTCAAGTCATCATTGGGTCTGCTCTAGGCGCTTTTATTTCGTGTTTGGCAGCGCCTGCCTATTGAGCTTTGAGTGCCACCGCATTGGTGAGCATGACCACACTCTGGCTATCAACAATAAATGCTGGAATGGATTTGCTAGAGAGGGCTGCTAGGGTAGAAGCAGCTCCCTGCATGTTCGGGCTGTGGGCAATTAACAAGTAGGGGCGCTGCCCATAGACCGCTAGCCCAACCGCCTGACCAATGCGCCTCTGAATATCGACGGCTAGTTCAGGCTGGTTCTGATAGTCCACCAAAACCGCAAAACCGCTGCCTAGCGCCCGAGGTGTATAGGAAGTGGCTGGTGTCACCGTTGCGGCGGGGGCTGGAGAGGCAAGAGGGGTAGGGGTTGTAGGAGATGGAGTGGCAGGTGAAGGAGATGGTAAAGCGGCAGGTTGGCTGGGTGCTGGACTGGGGGTGGACGTTCCTCCAGTAGCTACGGGAGGACGGGGGTCGGTTGGCTGCTCAGCGGCACTGGCTGGACGGGCAACAAAAGCCTGAAATCCCTCGATCTCAGTCATATATTGTGCCCAAGCGTTGGCGGTCTCCAGTGTGGTAAAACCCCCTCCCCGCACTACTGAATCACCCAGGTAGTTACAGATCAGAACTGAACTGTTTGCAGGCAGTAGATCCTGAATGCGAGTACGCTGGGCTTCCGTTTCACCCCGCACCAGCAGGAGATATTCGTTGGCTGCAGGGGGTGGACAGGGGGGAAAGTCAGCCGCTTGGCTCGGACCTGCGATAAAAAGTCCCATGAGCGCTAAGGCCAAACTGACTCCTGGCAGTTCCCCACCCTGCTTGGCTCGAATTTTGGTTTGAATCTTGTAGACTTTCGTCACCCAACCCCTCCAAAAATACAACCATTCGGACTCTCTGGAAGCTTGCCCGCTGGTGCCAGTAGCTTACACCAATTTTGTTGCCCTAATTGACAGGTGCCGTGCCCAGTCTAAGCCACAGAACTGAGAGAAGCCAGTGGATCGGGAATGGTTGCGGAGGGCGCTTGAAATTCTCCTGTAGCAATGTACTCTAGGCGGAGTTTAAGCCAGGTAATGAACGTGGAGTTCGTAGAGACTACCGCTACAGCAGGCTGTGGGCACTTAGCCTTGACAGTGGCAAGTTCCGGAGCTTCTAGGAAGGCAGGTTGCTTGATTAGCCAAAAATCAATTTCCTTTTCCTGCTCTTGGTAATAGCGGATCCGTTCCTTGAGGACTTCCTCAAAAGGCTCCTCTTCGAGAAGAAATTTTTGGCTGGCTAGCGCGTAGTAATAGGTTTGCATCGGGTTCCTCGTTAGTGAATGGCTCTCAACACAACAAACGTTTAGTAAACTTTTGGAGCAGAACTGGGTCAGGCGTGGGTTAAAACTCGCCCCGCATCACCTGCTTCATTTCCCGCACGGCCCGCTCCAGACCGACTAGGGCGGCTCGGCTAATAATAGTGTGACCAATATTCAGTTCTTCCATACCCTCAATACAGGCTACCGGGTAAGTGTTCCAGTAGGTCAATCCGTGTCCGGCATTAACCCGTAAGCCAATCTGCCGGGCCTGTTGGCAGCCCTGCTTCAGCACCTCTAACTCGTGTGCTTGGGTAGCTTCGTCGTGCGCCTCGGCATATCGCCCGGTGTGAAGTTCAATGAACTTGGCAGTGGTCTGGGCTGCCGCCTGGATCTGAGCAGGTTCGGCGTCAATGAAGAGGCTAACTGGAATGCCCGCATTCTGAAGCGTGGTGACAACCTGGCTCATGCGATCGCATTGTCCTGCGACATCAAGACCCCCTTCGGTCGTGACCTCTTCTCTCCGCTCGGGAACAAGCGTGACATAATCAGGCTTAACCTCTAGGGCAATGGCTACCATCTCATCAGTAGCGGCCATCTCTAGATTTAGGTGAGTGCGCACCGTCTGTCGCAGTAATCGAATATCTCGATCCTGCATGTGGCGGCGATCTTCCCGCAAATGCGCGGTAATGCCGTCAGCCCCTGCTAGTTCGGCCAGAACTGCAGCCGCGACTGGATCGGGTTCAACCGTGCGGCGAGCCTGACGGAGGGTTGCAATGTGGTCAATATTGACACCTAAAGTCGGCAATCGATCGACTCCTGCCCCTTGAAATCTGCCGTTTCTGATTGTATCTCAAGTCTGCGGCAGTTCCAGAATAAATGATTTCTAGAGCACTATATGGCGATTTTTGAATAATTCTAAAGTTGACGAGAGGGAATCCCCTTGGGCTTTTAGGGGGAGACTCAAGTTTTAGAAGTCAACGCGACTTCCTACTGGGGTTTGCCGAGAGCTGCCTTGGGCATTCACTAGAATCGCATCTTCATCGGGCTCCAGCGTCGCCAAATCAGAAGCTGGGGTAACGGGAGCATAGGCTCCATTGATCACAGCTCCCAAGACGCGGATTTCCTCTGTTTCAAGTAGTTGGTCTAGGGCTGCCTCTAGAACTGCTTTTTCGGTGAAGCCGGGGCGAGTGACCAGCACCAGCCCATCTGTGAAGCTCTCAAGTAGGATGGCATCGTTGCTACGGACTAAAGGCGGAGCATCGAGGATGACCATGTCAAATCGTCCCCTTGCATCCTCTAGAAACCGCTTCAGCTCGCTAGACTCAATAACTGCTACCGCGTGTTGCTGTGGGCCGGGGCTAGGGGCAATGTAGAGATTTTGAACACGGGGCACCATCTGAATGGGGTCGCCCACTTTGCCACCGTAGTAGCGCAGAGGTTCAGCGATGGCCTGGGGTGAAATGGTGATGCCGAGCTGTCCGGCTTGAGACCCTAGCCGCAAATCTGCTTCTACGATCAAGGTGCGACGACCCGCACGGGCAGATGCGATCGCAAGGTTAAAGGCCGTCAGAGTCTTGCCCTCTTGGTCCCGAGTGCTGGTGACCAAAATGACTTTGGGTACAGCCCCATCCTCCATTGATTGGCTCCCCATTAAGCGCAGATTGCTGCGCAACCGCTCATAAGGGTCTAGGGAAGGAGAGTCTGACTGAAGTAGCAGCGGCGGAATGCGAGGAGAGCGAGTCTGGAGCGCTGGAATGATGCCCAGCAGTGGAACGTCTTGGTCGCGGATTAGGGTTTGCAGATCGTCATAGGTACGAATCGTGCCATCGAGCAGATCGAGCAGAAACACGACCGCACCGCCCACTACTAAGCCCAAAACGCCCCCAGCCAGTAATACGATCAGAGGATTTTGAGCCTCTTGTTCTAGAACTGAGGTGCTAGGTGGCACTGCAACTCGCAAATTGCTTACTGTCTCCGCTTGGGCGGCTTGAGCATCGATCCGCTTGGCCTGAATCTGGTCGTATAGGGCTCGTTTGAGAGCAACCTGCTGGGCCAGTCGATCCCGTTCTAGCTGCTTATTGGGTAAGTTGGCGTACTGCTGACGAAGTTGAGCCTCTGCCAGCGCCAAGACTTGCTGCTGTTGGATCAGCGTGTCGCGCTGGGTTTTTAGGGTTACGAGTTGGTTCGCGAGAGCGGCACGGGCCGGATCAAGGGCACTGTCCCGCCGCACCTGAACGCTACTGGGTAATGCCCTTAGCCCTTGGCCCCCAATGACTTCTTGGGCTCGTTGTTCTAGGAGTTGGTTGTAGGCTTGCAGGTTATTCCGAAGCTCTTGCATGGTGGGATGGGCTGGACGCAGCTGGGATGAGAGCAGCTGAATCTGGGTCTCAGCTTCCAAAATCTGTGTCCGCAGTTGAGCAATGATGGGATCTGCGCTGAGGGCTGAAGAGGTAAACGCCTGATTGGGGTTCATGCCCAATTGAGATTGCAGACTCTGCATCTGCGCATCAATACCCGATAGGGTGATCACGTTTTGCCGTCGCTGCTGCTCACTACCCGAAATCGCCCCTAGCAAGCTTCCATCCAAAGCTGCTTGAATAGCAGGTCCTTCTACCCGATCGTATTTCTCCAAGGTTTGCTCGGCTGTTCGCAAATCCTGTTCCACAGCAGGCAGCCGCCCATTCAAGGCCTCCAAGATGGCTCCCAACCGAGATTGATTGGTAGCTTGGCTCAGCGCTACCATGCCTTGAAACAACAAATTGAGGGTGGCCTGCGCTTCTTTCTCATCGGGCCAGGTAAAGGCGACAGACACCTGCCGCACGGCTTCCTCTTTGTCATCCTTTTTGCCACCGCCTTCCAGCTTTACCAGAGTGTTGCTTCGGATAGCTTCGGGCTCAAGGTCGATGCCCTGCCGATTTAACTGCTGTGACACCTGCTCAAGCAAGACATCTGAGAGTAGAGCGTCTTCTTCGATAATTCCTTGCCCTTGGGCTTGCACCTCTGTTCCCGTGGTGGAAAAGGCGACGAGTGGAAAGTTTTGTACAAGTACCCCTGTAGCTCGGTACTGCACAGGCGGGGGAGGCTGCATGGCAACAATACCCGAAACACCCAAAACTCCCAGAAAGCTGGCTAAAGCAGGCCACTTATACCGATTGAGGGCAAGGAGGTAGCGTTTGATAAAAGGGGTGACCATGACCGCACAGCTTTAGGTTGATTTATCAGGAAATGGACTGTTGGAAGGTGGACTCGGTGCTTCTAAAGAGATCAAGAGAACTGAGGAAAACAAGGCCTTAAGGTCTAAAAAGATTGCTTGCAGATTCGTCTAGCTCTTCAAAGAACAGTAGGAAGCCCAGGATATCTCGGAAGGGCTGGGTAAAGGTGTTGAGAGAGTAGGTGATTTTTGCAAGCAGGTTGCGATTGACCACCAACACATCGTTGTCTTGGAGGGGAATATTTTGGCCTGGGTCGCCATTTACGGCTGCAATGGCGTCCACCATGATGGTATCGGCTGAACCCTTTTCGGGATTAAATCGCAGCACTGCAATTCGATTGTAAGCAGCCAAGTCGGGATTAATGCCGGATTGGGCTAAGGCTTCAACAAAGCGGCTACCGTTGCGCAGGATGAGGTTATTGAAGCGGGCTTCCGCACCCCGAGCGCCGGAAGCATAATTCAAAACTCTGATGGTAATTTCTGGCTTGGCTAGGGTGGAAGTGGCGACTAAATTGCGATCGTAGTTGTCGAATTCACCAGGGTCAAGGCGGGACACGACAAGGACATCCCCATGTTGCAGCCGGACATTGGGTAGCACCTGTCCTTGCTTGAGTGGGGTAAATAAGTCCACCGTTTGCTCAACGAGTTGACCATTTTGCAACTGTCGCTGAATTCGGATTTCGCGCAGATCTGCGTTGGGGGTTGATCCACCAGCCGACAAGAGAGCTGTAGAAACCTGGGGAGCGGCTAAAGGATAAAAGCCGGGGCGTGTAACCTCTCCTAATACGGTTACTTCAACGGGTCGCTGAATGGTTAGGGTAATGCTGACTTGAGGATTGACCACATAGCGATCGTAGGCCAGAAAAATAATCTGCTGGGCTTCCTCAATCGTCAAGCCTGATAAATTGACTGCTCCAACAAGGGGAACGATGACATTGCCTTGCAGATCCAGCGTGGCTTGAAAGCTGAGGTCTGGAAACCGCTGAACAGTAACAAAAATGCCGTCTCCCGGCCCCAAGCGGTAATCATCGAATGCTTGGGGTTGAGGCTGTCCTAGAATCTGGTTCCTCCAGTCGGGGGGAAGAGGTTGGCGAGTGTCTGGCACAGATGGGCCAGGAGACAGATTGGGGGAAGCTGGGGCCGGGTTAAGTGGTTCAGTGACGGGATTAGAGGATTGAGTCGGGGAGAGGGAGGGCGAAGTGGGTGCGATCGCAGGCGTGCTCTCCTCCGTGCTTTGAAGCGGTAAGGTGCTGTCAGCAGACGGTTCTTGGCCCAAGGCCACATTGGCTGCCAAGCCTAACAGGCTCGCTGCTAAGATGGCTGGCTGGAGAGTCCATCGGGAAGCGAGTCGGGCCAGCAGGAAGCAAGAAAAACAGGGGGACTGGGCCGGAGGCATGAGCATTCGTAGTGATGGAAGGGAAACCGTGTTACCCAGCCAGAGACTGAGCATAAAATCTGTCTTTTGTTAGCACAAGGAGAAACTGCAATGGCGAATTAACTGGGCACCCGATGATGTCAAAGCCATTGTAGCGGAGTTAAAAAACATACCTGCGTTACCTAGGAATTTGCGGCTAGCGGACCTTGTAGAAGCTGAGCCTGAATCTGTTGGCCGACTGCGATCGCAAAGGGTTCGTAAGGGCTAACCTCCCCTAGGGGTTCAATTGGCACCAGTAGGCTCACAGCAACCCAAGGCAGGCGACGATGAGTACGCCATTGAGTTCCCTGATCTGCCCAAAACCAATGGCTGGGAGAAGCGCTGCCCCCACCGGGCCAAGCGTACCATTGCAGGACAGCAAAGGTTTGCTGCTCACTCCAGCTCCGTAAAAACTGGGCCTTGACCGACACCGTATCCTGGTTGGCCTTGATGCTAAAGGGCAAAGAACGGCGGGAGTCCGTTTTCCAGCTCTGGGCACCCGCCAAATCCATCCACTCCAACGCTGGCTGATCTGAGTGGTCGGGTTGGGGCCGAAACAGAACCATGACGTGGTCAGGGGCCGGGGTTGGACCCGAAAAAGCCTGAACTTGATATTCGCACAGGGTCCAATCGTGATCGTTAATTGGGACAGGGGTATGGTAGAGCGTGGTCCACCCTGGCAGGGTCAATCCTTCCTTTCGTAGAGTTCGTAGTTCCTGCATTTGGGCAACCTGCGGCGGGCGCATCCACGGCCACTGACCGCCCATCCAGTTGGGTATGGCTGTGAGTGTTGCGATCGCAGCTAACCCGACCACCAGTAAGACCTTAATCCAACGGTGGAAAGTTTTATCGGTAGAAAGTCCCTGCGTCATGGAAGTGGGTGAAGGTAGATGGGATCGGTAATGGGTAAATGGCTAGAGAGATAGAGCCCAGGTGAGTTTTAGAGTCCACAGAAAAGCAATTGCCTTCTGGCTACTCCCGCTTTCTCTCCGCCTTCGTTTCTCCCTCAAACCACTGAAGGACTGCTGCCCAAATCCAATGTCTTAGGCACAAATTGCTGGATTAGGTGAATTAGGCCCACCAAAGAGAGCAGCATGATTGCCGAGTAGAGGTCGCCGCCCCAGTATTCGTGGAGCCAATCAAAAGCAGCATGATTGCCAGTACCGTGAAAGTAGCTCAGGAGAGTGTTTCGGAGAATATTGCCGAGAATACTGATAGTTACAGTTCCAGCCAAAAACAGCCCTGTGCGTAATCGGGACGAACAGAGCCCCGTCCAATAGAGCAGCATTAAGGCAACATACAAACTGGTAAAAAGCATTTTGAGGCCAGCGCAGTGGGGAGCGACTTCCACAGTTTGGCCATTAACGAATAGATAAATTGTTTCTACCCTCACATCAAGGCCAAATTGAACCAGCAAAAAGCCTGCTACTGACGCAATAAAGTGTTGCAGCGGCAGCACATAGGGTTCGATTAGATAAGGAAGTTGGGTTGGCGTGGCTAGGGTGATTAGAACTAAGGGAAAAGCCTCCATCCGAAGCCCCGCTCTACCCTTTAGGCACAGGCACAGCCCCACCAGCAAAAGGGGAAAGGAGAGGTTCATCGAGTCGGATAGGCTGCTGAGATAGAACACGACTGCTAGGGCTACGATTCCCAACCCAATGGGATTCCAACGATCGGGTAACTCGGCCCAAGCTTTGCGCTGGGACCAGGCTATATAAAAGGCGAAAGGAATGCCGAGCAGACCGTGGCTGAAGTATTCATGCTGAATACTAATGGACTTGTTCAGCCATCCATCTACCCAGTGCCACAGGAGGGGACCGTATAAAAACAACAGCAGAAGTGCGATCGCACTCTCTAGGGGCGATCGCTTCACAACACCGATGACATTCGACTGAAAAGCCATTGCCAATCTTTAGCCTGCTTTCTTAAACGCTAGTGATGCTTGACTGAGCTGCTCATAAAGAACGGCAACTACCCGATCAATTTGGGCTGTTGTCATTCCTGGAAACAACGGCAGTGACAAAATTTCGTGGCTCAGCGCTTCTGCCTGGGGAAAGTCGCCTAGCTGATAGCCGAGTGACTCAAAAGCAGGCTGGAGATGACAAGGAATAGGATAGTGGATACCCGTTTGTATCCCAGCTGCCTCTAAGCTCACTTGCAGAAGGGTGCGGTCCACCGGGCAATGGGGAGTGATGCGAACAACGTACAGATGGTAAACATGGCCTTCACCACTTTCATTGCAAATGGGCATTAGACCGTAGTTTACCAGGGGTTTCAGTTGCTCATCGTAATACTGGGCAAGTTGGTTGCGGGCTTGATTCCACTGGGGCAAGTACGGCAATTTAAGCTGAAGAACCGATGCCTGAAGGGTATCTAGACGACTGTTGGTACCAATTGGCTCGGTGTGAAAATACTTACGGCTTGCTCCATAGTTCCTGAGAGATTTGGCCGTTTGAGCAGCCGTCTCGTCCTGGGTTACCAAAAGGCCGCCATCTCCCAAAGCACCCAAGTTTTTACTGGGGTAAAAGCTAAAAGCCGCCGCCTGCCCGACGGATCCTGCCCGGTAGCCTTCTCGCTCTGCTAAGTGGGCCTGGGCTGCATCTTCAAAAATAAGCAGCTTGTGACGGTCCGCAAACCGCTTCAACGCCAGGGGAGAAACCATTTGCCCGTACAAATGCACGGGAACAATGGCGCGAGTACGCGGAGTGACCACCCGATTGGCTGCAGCTAGGTCAATCAGGGCCGTATGGGAGTGGCAGTCTACTAATACAGGCTTTGCCCCCGCCCGAAGCACGCCAATAAGAGTCGCGACAAAAGTATTGGTTGGGAGAATCACTTCATCTCCAGGCCCAATGCCGCAGGCCGTCAAACCCAGTGCGATCGCATCTGTACCGCAGCCGACGCCGACTGCATAGCCACTTCCACAGGCAGCAGCAAAGGCTGACTCAAAGGCCGATACCGCTTCTCCTAGAACAAAGTCACCTTGCTGTAAGACAGTTTCCACAAGATGGATAATTTCTGCCTTTAGCGGTTCATGCTGCCAGGAGAGGTCAACAAACGGAACTTTTTCGAGGAAAGGGCTCGTCATAAGGATTTTCAGGAAAATAGCACAGCGAAATGAATAAACCTGGGCCGTTACGGGCAGTCAGGAGATCCTATGCTTGCCCTGTTCTTGAGGACTCACCTACCAGCTCATTTGAACATGGAAAATTGTGAAATTTCTGCAAAATTTGGGTGAAAAATTTAAAGAAAGTTTCACCAACTAGCTTAGGATGCCCTCAAAGCGTTGTTTTGATGTCAGTAAAAGTCTTCGCCCTACACCCGGTGGATAGTTAACGTTATGGACTTTGCGACAGCTCGTCAGTTCCTGTTACGCCAAACCATTGCGTCCCAAGAAGACCAGCAAGATACCTTTATTACCCGGTTGCGCCAAGGTCAACCTCCCATTCCAGGGCAACTTACGTCTTTGCTGTTGGCCCTCAAGGTTCTTTACGAAGGACTACACAATGAACCAGCCCTAGAAAAAGAGATGGTGCGATCGCTCTTTGTCCTCTCCTACGAAAGCCGCCAACTCTTTGAATCGGGCCAAAAATCAGGCGTAATTTGGCCGCCGTTGCTAGACGATGACCTCAAGCGCATTGCAGCCGCTGTGAAGTCGATTATTACGGGCGAGTGGAGTCAATAAGACAGAGGGCAGAAGGCATAGAGAGATCCTTCTGCCCTCTGTCTTTCCCTTTCTGCCTTCCTTCAAGGACGGTTGGTTCCCCTGAGCTAGTTCGGCAAACCACACCTGCTGAATGATTGCAAAGGGAATTTTTGTTTGGCTAAATTAGCACTCAGGAGTTGTGAGTGCTAGCTCCGCTGACAGAGGCTTAATGACGCAGTAAGCCTTTGCAGCGCTCCTCCTCCGAACTGCGCGACTCCTGCTGAGTAGGGGTTGTTTTGTTGCGGAGTTGATTTTTCCCAAAATTAGTTTCAGCAAATTTCAGCGAATTTGTCTTTGGAGGATAGTCATGGCAGCCGTTACTCTGAGTGTTTCGACTGTAAAACCTTTGGGCGATCGCATTTTGGTCAAGGTCAGCGAAGCCGAAGAAAAAACCGCTGGTGGCATTCTGCTACCCGACACTGCTAAAGAAAAGCCCCAGGTGGGAGAAGTTGTGCAGGTTGGCCCTGGTAAGCGCAACGATGATGGCTCCTATCAAGCCATTGAAGTCAAAGTTGGCGATAAGGTGCTCTACTCCAAGTACGCTGGCACTGACCTGAAGCTGGGTACTGAGGAATACGTCCTGCTGCGCGAACAAGACATTCTGGCAGCTCTGGCCTAGGTCTGGAACCGTGAGGCGCTAGGAGCGAGGAGGCATCAGTTCCTGTCTGCTTTTCCCCTTCTACCCTCTGCCTTCTGCCCTCTATCTTCTACCTTTTCCCTAATTCTTACTTCTGCGCTTTTCAGTTAGGAGACTCTATTCATCATGGCTAAGACGATTACCTACAACGAAGATGCTCGTCGTTCTTTGGAGCGGGGTTTTGACAAGCTGGCCGAAGCAGTGGCCGTTACCCTAGGTCCCAAGGGCCGTAACGTGGTGCTAGAGAAGAAGTTTGGTGCGCCCCAAATTATTAACGATGGTGTCACCATCGCCAAGGAAATCGAGCTAGAAGATCACATTGAAAATACGGCTGTTTCCCTGTTGCGGCAGGCAGCAGCAAAGACCAACGATGCCGCTGGCGACGGTACCACTACTGCAACCGTGCTGGCTCACGCCATCGTTAAAGAAGGTCTGCGTAACGTTGCAGCAGGTGCCAACGCTATTTCCCTTAAGCGCGGCATCGACAAAGCGACTGCGTTTCTGGTGGACAAGATTGCTGAGCAAGCCCGTCCCGTGGGTGATTCCAAGTCCATTGCACAAGTCGGCTCCATCTCTGCTGGAAACGATGAGGAAGTCGGCAACATGATTGCCGAAGCGATGGACAAGGTTGGTCGTGAGGGCGTTATCTCTCTCGAAGAAGGCAAGTCCATGACCACTGAACTAGAGGTCACTGAAGGGATGCGCTTTGATAAGGGCTACCTGTCTCCCTACTTCGTTACTGACACCGAGCGGATGGAAGCAGTGTTGGATGATCCTTACATCCTGATCACTGACAAGAAGATTACCTTGGTGCAGGATCTAGTGCCCGTGCTGGAGCAAGTAGCTCGCGCTGGCAAGCCTCTGATGATCATCGCTGAAGACATTGAAAAAGAAGCACTGGCGACTCTGGTGGTCAACCGGATGCGCGGTGTACTGAATGTAGCCGCCGTTAAAGCTCCTGGCTTTGGCGATCGCCGTAAGGCCATGCTGGAAGACATCGCTGTGTTGACGGTTGGTCAGGTTGTCAGCGAAGACACTGGCCTCAAGCTGGACAACACCAAGCTGGAGATGCTGGGCACCGCTCGCCGGATCACCATCACCAAAGACACCACTACCATCGTGGCTGAAGGCAACGAAGCTCAGGTGAAAGCGCGCTGCGAGCAAATTCGTCGTCAAATGGACGAAACCGAGTCTAGCTACGACAAAGAGAAGCTGCAAGAGCGTTTGGCTAAGCTCTCTGGTGGGGTTGCCGTAATCAAAGTCGGTGCTGCCACCGAAACCGAGATGAAGGATCGCAAGCTGCGCCTAGAAGATGCGATTAACGCGACCAAGGCAGCAGTCGAAGAAGGTATTGTCCCCGGCGGTGGCACTACCCTGGCACACCTCGCTCCTCAACTCGAAGAGTGGTCTGCTGCTAACCTCAGTGGCGAAGAGCTGATTGGGGCTCAGATTGTTACCCGTGCTCTGACTGCGCCTCTCAGCCGCATTGCGGAAAACGCTGGTTTCAACGGTGCTGTGATCACTGAGCAAGTCAAAGCCAAAGACTTCAATGTGGGCTACGACGCGGCTAACAACCAGTTCGTAGACATGTTCGAAGCTGGTATCGTTGACCCTGCTAAAGTAACCCGCTCCGCACTGCAAAACGCAGCTTCCATCGCGTCGATGGTGTTGACCACCGAGTGCATTGTGGTTGACAAGCCTGAGCCGAAGCAGCCTGCCGCTGGCGCTGGCGCTGGTATGGGCGGCGACTTCGACTACTAAAGTTAAATCAGAAACTGGGTTTCTCAAGAAACCCGGTTTCTATAAGCGGCTGTCTCTCCAGAGACAGCCGCTTTTGATTTGGATGGGCTGTTTTAGAATTGAGGCACATGCTAGGCAACGGTGATGGCGAAATCGAAAGAATCCGAAATGGTTCCCAAGGCGATGCAGGAGAAGTGCGATCGCATCACGACCATCACCAACCAATTTGCCCAGGAACATCTCAATGATGAATACGCAGCGCTGATTCGACGGGCGGTAGTGGCACTCTGTCGAAAACGGCCCTCTCCCTTAGCCAGCGGTAAAGAGAAAACTTGGGCCTGCGGCATCTGCCATGCAATTGGCATGGTCAACCTTCTGTTTGACCCAGAGCAGACACCACACATTAGCGCTAGAGATCTTTGTGCATGGTTTGAAGTGGGCATCAGTAATGGGCAAGCCAAGTCTAAGCAAATTCGGGAAATGCTGAATATGCATCAGACAGCCTTAGAGTGGTGCCTGCCTAGCAAGATGGATCAGAACTCATCAATCTGGCAGATCTCTGTGGATGGAATGACCTTAGATGCCAGAACTGCCTCGCGGGATGTCCAAGAAGCATTGGTCACTATGGGATTGATTCCCTACATACCGGGAGAAACACCAGAGCAGACCGAGCTTGAGTCCTCGAACTCTCCAGAGAGGGCTGCTTCCTCACCTTCTCGAAAGGCTGCCAAAGATCCTACGGCTTCTCCTTCGCGAGATGCGCTGTATGTACTGGAAGTCAATTTAGTTGACGGCCCGATGACTGATGACTTTATAGACGACAACCCACAAGTGTCGCGCACCATCGAGATCAAAGGCAGCCAAACCTTGAAGGATTTGCATCAAGCTATTTTCAAGGCGCTAAACCGCGAAGAAGAGCACCTATATGAGTTCCAGATTGGTGGACAGGGGCCAAATGATCCCAATGCCAAACGCTATAGCGTGAAAGAGGCGTTTTCGATGCCGGGGCAACCTCCTACGGGAGACGTTGCAAAAACCTCAATCAACAAGCTGGGTTTAACGGCTGGTGAGGTCTTCGGCTACTGGTTTGACTTTGGCGATGACTGGTGGCACGTCGTTGCTGTAATGGAGATTAAAGAAAAGGCTGGGAAAGGCAAGTATCCCAAAGTGACGCATCAAATCGGAGCTAGCCCACCTCAGTACGCGGATTTTGATTAGAGTGGGAAGCAAAGCAGGGACCAAACGGTTTCCTCATTGGGGCATTGTTTACTGGGAAAGCCGGGACAAGGTGCAGTCTCACCTGATTTAGTGCTGTACCTGGGTGAGAACTATCCTCGCTGGCAAGCAGGTCAGCCTCGTCGAGTTGATCTGACGCAGTGGCCGTCTCCTGCCTTAGTGGGTGAGATTTCTGATGCAACCCTGCCAACCGATTTGGATGAGAAGAAGCAACTCTACGCTTTGTTAGGGGTGCCGGAATATTGGGTGATCGATCCAGCCAGTAATCCATTATCTCCTTTGCCTGGCTAGCGTTGGGTTTCGCAGAGCCTCAACCCAACCTACAGAACTAAACTGCCTAAGGCAAAGCTCTTGCCAGTTTGCCTTCTAGAGCCAACAAGCGCTCAATGCGTTGCTTTGTGGAGGGGTGAGTGGCAAACAAACTTGATAACCCCTTTCCAGAAAAAGCGTTGACGACCAACAGCGGCTCAAAGGCGGGATTTCCCTGGATTGGCAGGTGGCGAGCTGTAGCTTCCAACTTTTGCAGAGCGCTCGCCAAAGCCCGTGGCTTGCGGGTAAGGCGAACCGAGCCTGCATCCGCTTCAAACTCACGAGCCCGAGAAATGCTCATCTGAATCAGCGCTGCCGCTAGCGGAGCCAGGAATACAGCCAACAGCAATCCTAGTGGGTTAGGGGCGTTACGGTCATCGCGATTGTAGGCCATGCCATAAGTGGCCCACTGTGCCATATAGGCAAGCGACGAGATCGCTCCACCAATAGTTGCTGCAACCGCCTGGGTAAGCGTGTCTCGGTTAATAATGTGGGTCAACTCGTGACCGATGACGCCCTCAATCTCGTCTCGGCTGAGCAAATTGACAATGCCTTCAGTGACTGCAACGGCAGCATGACTGGGATCGCGCCCAGTGGCGAAGGCATTAGCCCCAGCACTAGGAATCACATAGACTGCCGGAGTAGGAATCTCGGCTTCTTGGCTCAAGCGCTCGATGATTTCATAGATTTCGGGAGCTTGCGCTGGCGTAACTCGCTGAGCCCGATAAGCCCTTAAAGCAATGGTGTCAGAAAAGTACCAAGAACCCAGGTTGCTCACTGCTGCCAACAGCAGCCCAAAGAAAATACCGGTAGTGCCCCCAACAATGAGGTACCCCAGACCCACCAAAAGGCCAGAAAGTAAGGCCAACAAGGCAAGGGTTTTGAATTGGTTCACCGCCGAACGTTGTCCACGCCTGGACTGCATGGCCTTACTGTTGAAATCAACAGGTAGCACCCTAACGTTGAGAAGCGCGGAGTGTCGCGCCTCTCCAGAGAGATTCAGACGGCTTAAATCTCCGCTACGGCTCGTTCAATCAAGCGACGGGCCAAAGTTTGAACCCCCGTATGCTCGTAGTATTTGACAGACATATCGAGAAAGGCTCCTAGATAATCAAGCTTGCTTTGAGAGCCTTCAACAAAGCCGCTCACGTTGTTTAGCAGCTTGCTTTGGGTGATGTTTTGACTGGTGACAAAGCTATCCATCCAGCCTTTTGTGGATTCAAAGCTCTCAGTGATAAAGGCTAGCTTGCCTTTAGAGTCGTTGCCGGGAATTTCTTTTTCTACTCCCTTGAACGTGCGGTTGTGCTCTAGGTCGGAAGGTCCCATACCCTTGATCATGTCCAAGGCTTTGCCAGTAAAGCCAGCGCCTAGGGGAATGATGCCATCGAAGGAAACCAAAGCTGCCATGCGCATCAAAGACTCACCACTGTAATCGCCCAAGGCCCGCAGAAAGTCACCGAGGCTATCCCCCGGAATACCGTTGATTTGGCAAAAGGCCACGACTTCAGTCACCAGCTTGACGGCCAGGTCAAGCGTTTGGGCTTTTTCGGGCTTGGGCGTGACGTTTTTCAAAAAGCCCAAGAAGGTATCTTGCCCAACGCGATTAGCTAGGGCAGCGGTGCCTAACAGTCCAGAAGCTGAGTCAACTGTTTGGTACAGCCACAGCGCACGCTGATAGCCCTGGGACTTATCGTTGAACAGTGCGATCGCACGTTCCGCAATGGCCTGCACCATGGCCGGATCGCTCTCACCCGTCACGGTCCTGATTGTGTTGTCAAAGCCAGTTAGATTGTTCCACTGGCCGGGAATAAAAGTATCGAGCGACCTCAAGGCCATTACGGTGATGCCGCCGTTGGGCAGCTTGTCTACCAGTTCGTAAATCTTTGTGCTCACGGTTCTCTCCTTATTACTTGCCAGCAGGGATTAAGACGCGGGTTGAGGGACCAAGTTGGGCAGTCTCTGGGGAACCTCCGGTAGGCTTGGAGCTTTAGCTGCGGGCGCAGTCTTGGCAGGGGCGATCGCACCCTTGAGTTGGGCAATTCCTTGAAGGTCAAACTTCTGAATCCAAGCTTCCCTGTCGGCCTGAGTGAAGTTGGGGGAACGGGAAAGCACCTTTACCTGATAGCGATCGTTAACCAAGATGCCTGTTGCGGTTGTGCCCTGATTAACAGCGGGATATCCAGAAATTTGGGAGGTCGCGCTTTTGTACTTGTCAGCGGCGGCGGGCAAGCTGGTCGTGTCGTTAATGGTCAGCATAGCGACAGTTTGACCGTCTTTGTTTAGCTTGTACTCCGCAAATCCTTTTTTCTCCTGGGCTGGGATCACCTCGTAGCCATCCCCAGAATCGGGAAAAAACTTGTTGAAGGTTGCTCCTTGTTCAGCCTTTTGATCAACCGCAGCGGGAGCTTTCCGGCCAGTAGTATCTTCCTGCACCTGGTCATATTTATTTGGGGCAGAGGCACAGGCCGAAACGATTAGCACGAGACAGATGAGGACAGGGGCCAGTTTTCTTAACCAGCGATCAATACGCATGGAAATCCTCCTGAAGTGAACAGGTAATCATTGATATTTTTAGAGATGCTGCGGAACTTTGGATGTCAGGCCGATAACGTTGATGGATGCTGGGGGGTAGCTGACCTCGGAGAGGCCATTGTTGCCGAGCCTAACGCATTCGACCGTGCTCTGCCATGACAAGCCTAAATTCCTATCCCTGTCTTGATTTTGGTTAAGGCAGCCGCTTCTTTGGCACTTACTTTGTTACCAGAGCCAAACAATCCGCTGCCAGCGGCCTCTGCCACAGCAGCGCTACATTCATAGATGAACCGCTTGTATTGGCGGATATCAGCTTCGGAGGCTTTATGAGCAAGCAGCGTAAGGGTGCTGTTGGCTGTTGCGATCGCACGATCTACCAAAGCTCCCGACCGAGCTTCTTCCGGTGTAATTTCAGGCTTTGCAGGCTTCACTTGATTGTTTCCAAGGGCCTCCTTGGAGAAAGCTGCCTGAATGATTGCGTTGTTGGGATATTTTTTAGCAGCTCCAGCGATGGCTGTAGATAACGCTGTTACTTCAATAGCCGTTGAAACTACGCCCGTATCTGCCATTGCGACTGCTAAGCCGACCAGTATAGGGGCTTCGACAATTGCTTTCAATTCTTCTGGGGTGTAGGGGCTCATATCAGACCTCGATTAAAGTCTTGTTTCATAACAAGGGTGTGGCTGATCGCAGAGAGAACTGTGATGCCGAGTAGGATGATTGCACTTGTTCTAGTTTGTAACAGCCCCAAAGCAAATTAGTGAAGGACGCCTTGGCTAGGGTGAGCGCAGGGAGGCCTATCTTTAAGTGCCAGAGTGAAAGAAGTGTCCATAGTGAAATCGCTCATAAGGTGTCCTTTCCTCCAAAGGAAGCGGCTACGATAATAGGGGTTAGTGCTTAGTTGGGGTACGTATGGGAACCGGCAGATCAGCACCGGGACAGTCCTACGGGGTTAGGGCAACCTGGCGGCATCATAGGCGTGAGCGCCGCAAGGGGCATCTTCGCCTTTGGCTGATCCTGACTTTGGTTCTTTTCTTATGGGTGGGTCAGCAGCAGGTCAAAGCTTACTTTCAGGAGCCGCAGGCAATATTGGTACTGGGAGGCTCAGTCGATCGTGAGGAGTACGCTGCCCAAGTGGCTCAGCGCAATCCCAATCTTCAAGTGTGGGTGTCTTCTGGCAGTAATCCAGAGTATGCAGAGTGGGTTTTTCAACAGGCCCAAATTCCTCCAGATCAGGTGCGGTTGGATTACCAGGCCGTAGACACAGTGACCAACTTCACGACGGTGGTGGATGATCTCAAAGCTCAAGGTGTTACCTGTGTGTATTTGGTAACCTCGGACTACCACATGCGAAGGGCCAGTATCATCGGTCAAATTGTCTTGGGCAGTCGTGGGATCGCCTTCAAACCCTTGCCCGTGCCCTCTGAGCACCCTGAGCCAGAAGCACTACTCCGCAGTATGCGAGATGGAGCGAGGGCTGTGTTGTGGGTAGTCACAGGACAGACAGGTTCTTCACTAGCACACACGTTAGGTAAATCTTGAGACAGATAAATGCTGCGGTAGTCGGGAAAACACTGCGGTTTTAATAAAGACAAGGTTACAATTGAGGCGCTTCTACCGTAGAGCTTGTCCTAACGCATGTTGAGGTCAATGCATGCCTACAACCGTAAAATCTCCTTACACCCAGGAACAGATTAAAGTCTGGTTACGTGGATTGCTGACTATTGCCTGGGCAGATGGTCATTTTGATGAAGATGAGCAAGAACTCATCAAGACCATTACTCAAGATGAGTTGGCTCCCTGTGTGGATTTTGACCACTTTGAGCCTGTTTCGCCTGAAGAACTCAAGCAAACCTTTGGTCAGGATAGTGCGATCGCAGAGAACTTCCTGCGAATGGCGGTGATGGTGGCTCTTGCCGATGGAGTTTACTCCACTGAAGAAGATGCCCAACTTCATAGCTTGTGCACAGTGCTCCAGCTAGAGCAAACTGTGCTCGATTCCATCCGTCTTACTTTGTACAACCTGAAGGAAGCTAAGGCAGAGGAAACGGCTTCCTTCCTGCAAGCGCCCCATCCTCATAGCAAACTTGACCCACTCAAGCCAGCGCGAGATTGGCTGGATCAACTAGAGGTTCACGACCCTCGGCTTGCTCGTTTTGTGTGCAAGTTGATTCCGCCCCAGTGTCCCTTTGAGCGGGATGTAGTGCTATTTGGCCGCAAG
>DATNQF010000191.1:0-4327 GCA_036702855.1 Trichocoleus sp.
CGGCGGGTTGCCCAATCCGTAGCGGACTCGCAGAAACGCTTCAACCACCCCCAGGGCAATAAGCGCAATCACCAGAATTATCAGTGCAATATTCACCCGTTTCCCCACAGATAACTCCCCCAGTTTAAGGGGATTCTTGTATCGGACAAGCCCTGCCCAATACGTTGTGGACGCTTTATACTACAAGCACTACATCGCAAATTTTGAGCTGTAGGGGTACTTCATTCGGGCAGAGCCCAGACGTCGCATCAAAGTCTATTTACCGAATGAGGTGGCCCCGCTGTCTACGCTTTTTCCCAAAACAATTCTGTAACACCCGTTATACTACATTGTAGTATTTGTATTACAATGAGCAAATCGCTCAAACGGGCATGAATTGTTATGGCGACTATTAAGGACGTAATCCGCTACTACCGCCAATATCGGGGGCTTTCTATCTTCAGCATTGCCGCCAGCAGTTTGTTTCAGGTCGTTGATCTGGCCGTGCCCTACGCCATTGGTCAAATCCTAAACGTGTTGTCGCATCAGCCGCTTGATCCGGTGAGTCGAGGCTTAGTGGGTGCGGTCGCACGCCCCTTCGACCTCCCGCAAACTCAGGCTGTCTCGCTAGGGGTGATGCTAGGCATCATCTTTCTGGTCACTGTAATTCGGGCACCCATTCAACCGTGGCTGGGAGACTGGTTTCACTGGGACATTGCCCTGAGAACACGACGCGACCACTCCCAACAGGTCATCGAAAAGATCCTCACCCTGCCAGTCGGCTTTTACGACGAGAACAACCCTGGTCGGATTGCTGGACGGGTGGCACGAGGCATTTCAAACCATACCTGGACGTACCCGGAAATTGCTGGACAGGCCATTCCCAAGCTATTTCGGATTACGGGAATTTTCTGTGTGATCTGGTGGATTGAGTGGCCAATTGCGTTGCTGTTTTTGGTGTCGTTCATCGGCATTTTGAGTTACAGCCTGCGAAATCTGATTCAGCTCAACAAAAAAGAGCAACTCCTTGATCGCTACGTTGAGAACACCGAAAGCCGCACATCAGAAATTGTCACCAACATCAAAACGGTGAAGGCATTTGCAACGGAGGCCCAGGAACTCAAGCGGCAGCGGCAGCGGCTCCAGCGGGAATTCACCCTGATTGACCAAATTATCCATAAGGGATACACCACGCTGGTGGCGTGGCAGGAGTTGGTGATTCAGAGCTGTGTCTTTGTCATTTTGGCCCTAACGCTGCTGGCAACACTGCGGGGGCAAGTTTCTCTAGGACATTTCGTCACCACCTTGACGATCTCCAGCATGGCCTACTCCGAGCTAGAGCCGATCAGCAACCTGGCAGAGATCTTTGCCCGTCGCTATGCGGCGATGCTGCGGTTTCACGAGTTTATGGAAACGCCCTCTAGCGACGAGCGAATTGTCCTAACCGGTGAACCGGAGAGCGTTCCCAGCTATCAGTTCACAGGCAAGGTGCATTTCGAGGACATGAGCTTTGGCTACGACCCAGAACGGCCCGTACTACAAAACATCGACCTGCTGATTGAACCTCGTCAGACGGTCGCTCTGGTGGGTCGCTCTGGCTCGGGTAAATCGACACTGGTGAAGCTGCTGTTCCGTTACTTTGACCCGCAGTCAGGCCGGATTTTGATTGATGGCGAAGACACTCGCCGCTTAGATGTCACTAGCTACCGTCGCCGTTTGGCCATTGTTCACCAGGAAGTGGATGTGTTTAACGGCACCTTGATGGAAAATCTGGTCTACGGCAACCCCGATGTTAGTCCAGCAGACATTGAATCAGCCTGTGCGATCGCACGGGTAGACGAGTTCGCGCAGCGCTTGCCCAAGGGCTACCAAACCATTGTGGGTGAACGGGGGCTACGCTTGTCGGGAGGTCAGCGGCAGCGGTTGGGGATTGCCCGTGCCCTACTGGTGAATCCTGACGTGCTGGTCTTTGATGAAGCGACTTCTAGCCTCGACTACGAATCGGAGCGCTCGATTCAGCTCGCCATGCGATCCATTCTGGGTACCCGCACCACCTTGATCATTGCTCACCGCCTGAGCACGGTGCGGGAAGCGGACAAGATTGTGGTTCTTGATCAAGGCCGCATTGTAGAGGTCGGTAGCCACGATGAGCTGATTCAGCGGCAAGGGCTTTACCACCGTCTGCACGTTCTGCAAGAGACGGGAGAACTCCTGGGATAAACACAAAAAGGTAAACACAAAAAAAGGACGCAGAATTTTCTGCGTCCTGTGGCTCTCAAACCACGTGTTCTCCAGAGGAGAAACAAAGTGGAAGACTGTTTATTGGCTTGGACTGGGTTTGTAGCACTCAGAGGGCCAAGCTGTAATGCTCTTACTGGGAGGTTCCTTGAAATGGGTCCTCTTGAAATGATGTGTCCCTTTGAAACTGTCTCCTCGAAGTTATCCCTTTGAATTTTTTGAAATTTTTCGAAATTTCAGGGGTGTATCCGATGACGGGGAAAGGTTAAGTCGCTGGGCTAACGCTCTTAATATCGGCAGTTCTCCTTGAAGATTCGCTACGAAAAATTACTGAACTTTACGGGGAAGGGGGCAAACCCTAGGTAGATTCGCGGTGAGTAGACCCCTTTAGATAAAAGCCTTTGAGGGGGTTTGGCTAAAGCGATATGCTAACCCTGGAGTAAAAACGTAGACGATGACCACTCGCTCAGTTCAATACCCTTCCCGTAAGCTTTGGCTGGCCGCAATTAAGCCGCCAATGTACAGCGTGGCAATTATGCCGATTTTGGTGGGCAGTGCGGCGGCCTATGCAGAAACCCAGGTCTTCAAGCCTGGGGTTTTCTTCACATTCCTGCTGTCGGCAGTGCTGATTTTGGCTTGGGAAAACCTCAGCAACGATGTCTTCGACTCAGAGACAGGCATTGATGTAAACAAGGCCCACTCCCTGGTCAACCTAACCCGCAACAAGCGTCTGATTTTCTGGATTGGCAACCTGTTTCTAGGTGTGGGCGTTGGGGGAATTTTTGCGATCGCAATTGGTCAGCAAGACCCTACCGTACTTGGCCTCATTCTGCTGTGTTGTGGCCTGGGCTATGCCTACCAGGGGCCTCCTTTTCGCCTGGGCTATCAGGGGCTAGGGGAAGTTCTCTGCTTCCTGAGCTTTGGTCCCTTGGGCGTAGGGGCTGCATACTACAGTCAAGCGCAAACTTGGTCCTGGGGCAGTCAGCTAGCGGGCATAATGGTCGGCATTACAACCACGCTGGTGCTGTTTTGCTCACACTTTCACCAGGTCGAGGATGATTTGGCCGCAGGGAAGCGATCACCGATTGTTCGGATGGGCACTCAGCGAGGGGCAGCCCTCATTCCTTGGGTGTGTGCGGGTGCGTTCTCGGTGGTTGTAGGAGGTGCGATCGCAGACTACCTGCCTATTTGGACGCTGCTGGTGTTTGCCAGTTTGCCCCCTGCCGTACGGCTAAGTCAGCACGTTGGACAATTTCACAATGTGCCCGCCAAAGTCAGCAATTCCAAGTTCATTGCGATTGGGTTTCACTTCTGGAGCGGCGTGCTGCTGGCAGTGAGCTTGCTGCTGCCAAACGGCGGTTAATGCGGATTTGGGTTGAGCATCGGCCCTACTCTCGTCCGTTTCGTCAGCCGTTGCAAACGGCACATGGGAACTGGGCGTTGCGAGAGGGAATTTTGCTCAGACTCACTGACGAAACTGGGCGAACGGGATTTGGCGAGATTGCACCGATTCCTTGGTTCGGCTCGGAGTCAGTTGAAGCGGCCCTAGCATGTTGTGAAAGGCTAAAGGGTTGGCAGGAGATTGCTCAGTTGACGGCAATTTCGCCTGAACTACCTGCTTGTCAGTTTGGCTTTGGTCTGGCTTTGTGGGAGTTGCAGGGTTCGTTTCTCCCTGTCGGGACTGAATTTCCTGCCCGTACTGCTAGAGCTAAGGCTGGGCACAAGCCCCTACAGTCCGACCCGAAGGATAACGGTGGGGTGGAGAATGAATGGGTGTGTGGGCTGCTTCCGGCGGGCGAGGGGGCTTTGGTGGCATGGCAGAAGCTTTGGGAGCGGGGACACCGCACATTTAAGTGGAAGGTAGGCGTGTATGGGGCCGAGACTGAGCTGGGCTGGCTGCGAAAGCTAGTGACGGCTTTGCCTGCGGGAGGTCGACTGCGACTAGATGCAAATGGTGGCCTGACTAAGACTGAGGCGGTGCAGTGGCTTGAGAGCTGTGAGGGTTTACCAGGGATTGAGTTTATGGAGCAGCCCTTGCCACCCCTGCTGATAACAGTCCTTGAGCTGAGCCATCGTTGCGACCGACTCATCCAAAGCCAAGGGCGTCTGG
>DATNQF010000216.1:0-2934 GCA_036702855.1 Trichocoleus sp.
GCCTACGACAGAGGCGGCAAGTTCAGAATGTACCGCAACAATCCAGTCTTGCAAGATTACCTATTAGTCAGTTCCACTGCTATCGAAATGGATTTGTATCGTAGAAACGAAGCAGGTGACTGGTTGATTATCAACTATAAAGAAGGCGACACGATCGAACTCAAGAGCATCAACCTCAAGTTCCCAATTGAGCAGGTCTATCGCGGTTTAACCCTCACGCCAGAAGCCTAACGAGTCCTGTCCTAAAGCAACCGCAACCCATCCCAATGGACTAGGGTTTCTGATGGGTTTGGCCGATCAAAGCGCTCAGATCAGTGCGCCCGATTTCTAAGAAGCCCGTTTTTGGAGCCGGGTAGGGGGCTGTTGAGAGCCGCTGCCAGCTTTGGCGAACCAACGGTAGCGCACTGGTGCCAATTAGTAACGCCACAACCAAACTAATCGCACTATCGAGCCAGAAACAGTGGAGCAGCGAGATTGCGATCGCACCCACAATTACCCCAACCGAACTCGCTAAATCGGCCAGCACATGCAGAAAAGCACCCCGGACATTCAAGTTGCTTTGGTTGTCGCTGTGCAAAATCCACACACCGATGCCATTGATTAATAGGCCAATCAACGCCGTACCCAACATGGGACCACTCAAGACCTCCTGAGGTGGGGCCATCAAATGCTTGACCGCTTCCCAAGAGATCAGCCCAGCCATGATCAGCAGGCCGAGGCCGTTGACCAGAGCCGCACCCACCTCCAGTCGGGGATGCTTAGAAAACTTGCGGGCAAAGGTAATGCGAGTCAGCCAGCCAGCCGACAGCGCTAGCACAATGGCCCCAGCATCCGTCAGCATGTGTCCGGCGTCGGACTGGAGCGCCAAGCTGTGGCTGACACTGCCAACCAACCACTCCACAGCGGCAAACGTAACTACCAAACCCAACAAACCCCCCAACTGTTGACGGGACTGCTGGCTCATCGATGCACCAGGGAAGCAGTCAGGAGAGTCACAGGAATGCCAAAAAGGAACCATGCAAGACGCTTCAGGAAATGGGTTGGATAAATCCGTACGGCGAGTTTAGCCCAAAACAGAGGGGGATCGGTAGAGGTGTGGACACGGACTCATACTGGCCTAACTGCCAAAGGGTAAAGGTCGCTTGCCGAAAACTGCAAAGGCATCCTCAGCTTTTAGCCATGAGCCTTGATGGAAGTAGCTTTTAGGTCGGCTCAAAAGTCTACTGAATGCTGAGGGGACAGGCCCTAAATTGTGAATCAAGGGGATGGAGAGTGAAACAGTTCACTTATTCCTAACCCCTTCAACCCCCATTTCATCCCAATACATCTCATCCCAATAAAAGGAGCCTGATCATGTTTAAGCGCCATCAAACCACTCTGAACTCTCTTGTTTCTCGCGTTGCCCAGTCCCAATCTTGGCTCCGGGAAAGCGTGCTAATTCCAGTGCTGGCGCTTCCAGTAGTGGCCTTGACTGGACAAGCTGCCCTAGCAGACAAAGCCGATTTTGAAGTTATCAACGAAAGCAGCGAAGATGTAGTAGCAATCTTTATCACTGCTTCCTACGAAGGCAGCTGGGGCGAAAGTTTGCTGGATGAGGGCGGTATGCCCAGCGGCCACGGCTTCCAGGTAGAATTCAACGACCCCTCAGAGGAAGTCTGCCTGTACGACATTCGCACGGTGTTTGCCGATGGTAACGAAGTTGAAGACTACGGCGTGAACGTCTGCTACCACGACTATTATTCCTTGGTTGACTAATCCGTTTGGCTAAACCTGTGAATAATAGGGGTAGCGTGATTAGGAATTGGGAGATGACTGAGGCTCAAGGCCAATCCATCCAAGAGCAGTTTATGCAAGCTGCGATCGCACTCTCCTTCACCACTATGCGCGAGAACCGGGGTGGTCCCTACGGCGCAGTAGTCGTCAAGAATGGGCAGATTATCGGCAGCGGCATGAACGAAGTCACCTCCCTCAACGACCCAACTGCCCATGCTGAAATGACCGCCATTCGAGAAGCGTGCAAAACCATCGGTTCCTGGCAGTTGACCGGATGCGAACTCTACACCAGTTGCGAACCCTGCCCGATGTGCATGGCGGCGGCCTACTGGGCACGGCTAGAGCGAGTCTACTTTGGCAACTCCAAAGAAGACGCGGGGCGGTATGGTTTTGGTAGTCAGAGCATCTATGACCAATTGGGGCTGCCTCATGCAGAACGGCAGTTGCCTATGATTCCTTTCATGCAGGAAGAAGCCTTGGAAGCCTTTGAAGAATGGGCAAATAAGGCTGATAAAAAGGGGTATTAACTCACGCAGTTGTGATCGATGTTTTCCTGAGAGGTAAGCAAACCATGTCAAACTTCTTCCCTCAACTCTAAATTCAGTCTTCCTTCTTAAGGAGTTAAATTTAGGATCCTATTCATAGAGTGATGGCAATAGCCCTGTTTGTGCTTCAGCACTCCAGCCAATCACTCTGCCATGAATATTCCAGCTTCTACTTGGGGACTGATATCAGCCTCCCGCTTTAAGGTTTTGCCGACCGTTAGAAAGTATCTAGAGGGATGGAAGAAACAGGCACAAGCCATTCCTAATTTAGAACTGCGTCGGCAAGCCCTCGCGAGTATTAATACCAAAGCGTTTCATTGCGAAGGCGGGTCGCTATATGGATTGCTCGCTAAAGAGCATTGGCAAGAAGCAATCCGCTTTATTGTTGCGTATCAAACCATTAGCGACTATCTAGATAACCTGTGCGATCGCAGCACTTCTCAAGATTCGGAAGACTTCCGGGCACTGCATGAATCTATTTTGCATGCACTCTCTCCCGATGCAGAATCCACTAACTATTACCGGGCTAGGCCTGATCAAGATGACGGGGGATATTTGCAGAAGCTGGTTAGTACCTGCCAAGAAGTCCTTCGGGCAATTCCCAACTATTTCAAGA
>DATNQF010000207.1:0-6381 GCA_036702855.1 Trichocoleus sp.
GTTCATCTGACATTTCGATGATGGCTCGCAGCACTGGCTTCATCTTGGGGTCGTCGTAGCTGTCAAATTCTTCAAAGCGCCGCCGTTGAGCCCGGTTAGCGACTTGTACCGTAATGCGGTAGCGATTGGAGGCTGCCCGAATCAGGTCTTCGGTACGGCGCATAATTTGATTGCTGTCAAAGGGCGATCGCTTGATCATGCCGTGGCTGGATAAAGGACATTTACCTAGTGTATCAAGCCAAATTGGGTAAAGGAAATGACCTTCTGCTATTGCAGAGACTTGAGGATAAGGATCCTCTATCCCAAGTGAGAACTCTAATAACTGTTTAGATGAGCTTCCCTAAAGGCAAGGGGGGAGGAAATGAAGAAACGGAATAGATTAATGTAAAGAATTGAAAACTATGGTCTAGAGTGATAATCTCTAACCATCGCTGTTCTAGGCTGCACACGCAACCTCAATGGTTTGTTGTCTACGAGTAAGTTCGCATGCTGGCGACTTCTTATGAACACCGCGCAATGAGCGCTTTGCTGGCTCACCCTAAAAAGATTGTTGTCTTAGGCGATAGCCTGGTTTATGGCTTTGGCGATGTTGAGGGTGGCGGTTGGGTTGAGCGTCTTCGCCGTCGCAGCATGGCCTTGGGCAATGCTGGTCCAGTGTTTTACAACTTGGGGGTTCGAGGAGACGGCGTAAAGCAGGTCGCTCATCGGCTAGAGCAGGAGTTTCGCTTGCGGGGAGAACTGCGCAATCGAGTGCCTGACCTGATTGTGCTGTCTGTTGGGGTAAATGATTCGGCCCGTATTGGTAAGCCAACGGGGCGGAACTATACTGATTTCGAGCAGTTTCAGCAGGAGATGGATACGCTGCTGCGTCAGGCCAAGGGGTTGTGTCCAGTGTTATTTGTGGGCATGACACCGATTGATGAACGTGCCATGCCGTTTTCTGAGATTCTTTACTACTCTCACAGCGACCAGTGGCGCTACAAGGAAGCGACGAGGTTAGCCTGTGAAGCTCATCAGATCCCTTATCTAGATGTCCTAAGCCATTGGCTCAGGCAAGGGGATGAGACGTGGCGTGGGCTGATTTCTGAAGATGGCCTGCATCCTAATGTGGCAGGGTACCAGGCTCTACTGGGTGATGTGTCAACTTGGGAGGCTTTTCAGCATTCTCTAGATACTCCAGAGCTGGCTCTTAAAACAGCGCTCTAGAGCATGATGAAGGGTGGATGCACTCTAGCTTACTTGGTGTGCTATTCACCGGACTGCTTTGGCACTAAGCAGCACCCAGAGCATTGCTAGCCCTAGAATGAGGCTACTTTTCAGGAGTAGGGACGGGATAGTTGCAGTTCGACTTTTAGGTGCGATCGCAACTCCTGATTCCATCTTTGATTTATCTGAATTAAGGGTTGAAGCTGGATCGCTCTGGGGGGACTCTGTTGCGGGAGGTGTCATCCTGCGGTTATTGCGAGGTGGGCAATGGCTCTACAGTAGCGTGCTCTAACCAATCTTCACCGATTCGAATCGTAATATCAGATTGCAAGTCACCTGTGGAATCGGAGACAACCCTCCCAATGCCCAAAGCTGACTCCAGAGCATTAGCGCTATCAATATCTCCTCGCTGGGCAATGACCTGGGTTTGGGGTTCAACGGCTGGCCAGTCGGGGGTGACGTAGACATTGTAGAATCCCTGATCCTGAAGGTGTCGGGCCACGGCCCTAGCTACTTCGGGACTGCCCGATGCATTTTGAATGGCGATACTGAGGTGTGTGGTGGGTTGGCCTTGATGATCGGCCAAAGTGGCAACGGCGGTTGAAGAGTCTTGAGAGGCTACTGGCCCCGCTTGGAAAAAGTCCTGCATGATTCGTGAACCTGCCTTCCAGTCAGCAATCCAGTAGCTAGCGTTGTACTCCATAACTTCGCTAAAGCGCCCTGGCAGCATAACCATTTGTAGGTCATCGGTTTCTAAGCCCAGAGCAAAATTGGCTAATGCCAGCATCTCTTCTACAGAGAGATTGGTGTCGATGTAGCGCTGCAGCACACGAATGATCTGCGGCAGCTTGGGAATCACGGTTGGGCTGGTGAGGCGTTGTCTTAGGGCCTTTAACAGCATTTGTTGGCGCTGCACTCGGCCAATGTCGCCAGTTTCATCCTTGCGGAAGCGGGCAAACTGCTCTGCTTGGGAACCGTTGAGGGTCTGCCAGCCGGGTTGCAGATCGATATATAAGCCCTGTGTGCGGTCTTCATAGACCATGCGCTTGGGCACAAACACCTCAACGCCACCAACTAGATCGACAATCTCGCGAAAGGCTCCAGTACTGACCCGCACATAGCGATCAATAGGAACGTTGGCTAGGTTGGCGTTGATGGTCTGGGCGACCAGTTCTGGTCCCCCTTCTACGTTGGCGTGGTTAATTTTAGCGACGCCATAGTTCGGGATCCGAACGCGGGTATCCCTAGGAATTGATAACAAGCTGGTCGTGTGTTTCTCAGGATCAACCCGAACCAGAAGTAAGGTGTCTGTGCGGCCTGTAAAAACTTCTTGAGAGTCTTTAGGAACGTCAGGCACCTCGTCAATGCCCATGAGAAGGAGGTTGACGGGGCGGGTGATTTGATAGCGAAATCCGTTCTGCCAAAGCTCCCCCAGCCCGATGGCTTGTGCATGATGTGGCGTGAGCCAAGTCGGTAGGGGAAGGGCTAAGGACAGAGTGGCACCCGCTACTGCTGAAACGGCAGCTGTACCGGCAAACAGCCCTCCCCATAACACTCGCTTCAGAAGACGATTCCCGAATGCAGGCTTGACTGAAGAGGAGTCAGCAGTATGGGAGGGTATGTCCTCTTTTTCGGGGGTTGGTTCTGGTGCGATTGTGGCGGTTGGTTCTGAAGTGGCGGGAGAAGCGTCTAAAGGCTGGACTTCAGGCGTGACATTTAAAGGCTGGATCTCAGCAGCGCCATTATCGTCGGGAGGAAGGACAGTCGAGGGCTCTGACGTTTCCTCGGGGTTGGAGAGTAATGCTGGGGTGGCGAGAGGGGCGTCTAGAGGCTGGATTGCAGCAGGGGTGGTCTCTTGGGGGGAAATGGTTTCGGCAGTTGGACAATGTTCGTCCATGGTTTGGGCATCAAGAGACTGGGGAGGCATTGTCACCTGCTATTTTTTCACTCCTCAAAACGGGAACTAGTCCCTATTCAAAACACCACACAGACGACGACAAGCGCCGGAAAGACCCGTTAGAAGGTAGCAAATCTTTAATTACATAATTTGTTAATCAATATTAAGACGATTATAACCTGGCACATCTCCCCAGGGGCTAGGATGAGTTCGAAAGGCTATCGTGGGATTCCTTATGGTCAAAATTATTCCAGTCATCCTGGCAGGTGGTAAGGGAGAACGGTTTTGGCCAGTGAGCCGACTGAAGCACCCCAAACAGTTCCTCTGCCTGGATGGTAGCGGCCACAGCCTGCTACAGGCAACTGCCAATCGGTTGTTGACTCTGGCTGGAGATTGGAATTCCTTATGGGTCATCACAGCGGGTCATTTGGCTGAGGGAGTGAGATCGCAACTGCCCCAACTTCCCGAAGAGAATTTGTTAGTAGAGCCCCAAGGCCGCGATACGGCTCCGGCAGTCGCTTGGGCGACCCTAGAGGTGGCCAAGAAGCACGGCGAAGATGCGGTCGTTGCCTTTTTCCCGGCGGATCATTGGATCGCCGATGAAACGGCATTTTGCCAAACCTTGACCTGCGCGGCAGAACTGGCGGTGGCTGAGGGTGCGATCGCAACGCTAGGGATCAGTCCCACCTACCCTTCCACAGGCTACGGCTACATTGAGCAGGGCGAAGATGCCGGAACCTATGGCAGCTTGAATGCCTACAAAGTCAGCCGTTTTACCGAGAAACCCGACAAAGAAACCGCAGAAGCCTTTATCAACAGCGGTCGGTTTAGCTGGAACAGCGGCATGTTTATCTTTCCAGCATCCGTGATGTTGAACGAACTTAAGACCCATGCCGCTGAGCTAATGGGTCCAATTTTGGAGCAGGGTGTCGAGGCTTATGCCACTCTGCCCAAGCTCAGCATTGACTACGCAGTAATGGAGAAGACCGATCGGGCCTACGTTATGCCCGTGTCCTTCGGCTGGGATGACTTAGGCGATTGGAATGCAGTCGAACGCCTGCTCAAGAAACCGGAAGATCCAAATGTAGAACTGGCAACTCACGTTGGCATCGATACAACAGGCAGCATTCTCTACTCTGCTAATCCGGACGAAGTGGTGGTCACAATTGGTCTAGAGAATGTGGTCGTAGTGCGCGATGGCAATGCGACACTGATCGTTCACAAGGACCGCACCCAGGACATTAAAAAAGCTGTGAAGCTGCTGGGTGATGATGACCGACTTAAACACCTGCTGTAATTGAAGACGTAGCTGAATACCCTCTGTAACATCCTCCCCATGCTCTACCCATTAGGGTAAGCATGGGGTTCCCTTTCTGGCGGTTGAGGCTTCCTGCTTCTAATTGCTAATCCAACTGATGGGTTCTTTGAAGGATGGGCTCATTCCAACTCAGCCTATTGCATAGTGTAGGTGCCGAACATTATGTATTCGTCGCTTTCAGCTTTTTGCTGGTTTTCGTAAAAGGCAACTTCAACCTCGTTGACCGTTCCGGCTGCCTCCTGTTTTGGAATCAGTTTGATATAAGGATGATTGGTATCAAAGAACTTGGGAGCTGCGTCCAATTTGAGCAGGTAGCCGTCTCTGGTATCAACCACTGTATAAGAACTGGTCTGCCCACTGTTCCAGGTAATTGTGTCGGGGCTAATATTCATCGCCCCAAACTCAAACAGAACATTACTAAGGGGTTCCCATTGAGTGACTAGGGCCTGCGGGATTTGGGTGTTAGCTGTGGTGTTGGGTGCAGCAGCGACAGAAGCTTGCTCATCAACAGCAGAGGGGTCGAACTGAGTCTTAGGAGGTGCTGCTGGGGTTGGCTCGGACACTGTTTGGGGAACCGTTGCGATGTCGGCTTCTTCCTGGGCAGCCTTGTTCTGGCACCCTGTGACCGTAAAGATGCCAACTACCAGTAACCCCATAGAAAGCGTCGTGAAGCGGCGGGCTACCTTAGGTAAGTGGGAAATGCCTTGAGAAACAGGCAAAGAGTCGATCTCAGCAGCCAAAAAGGGCAGGTTTAGCATCGTTAACTCCGTGGAAGTGCCTCAGAGGTCAGCGAAGTCGCTACGCCAAGTATAGTCCTAATAAATTTCGGGTTTGGCCGCACCAGTCTTCTGACCAAGGTTCGCCGCCGACTTCCAGTCCACACTGATGGCTGCTGGCCTCAACAATCAGTTCACGATGGGTGCCTTCTTTGCGGTAGAGCCGCACCTGCACTTGACCGAGTGCCGTATCTCGGCAGCAAAAGACCAACCCTTCCTGGGTGGGAGCGCGCAGGGGCAGACCTGGCAGATCGGTTGTTCCCACCAGTTCAACGGTGTAGGTTGCAGTGTCAGCAGTCATGTACCAGTGGCCCCAAGGGGCAATTCGCCAGGAAACTTGCGCATTCCAGGGGACAAACTCATAGAACTGATCCTGGTAATGAATGCCAACCATCGCGACTTCTTCCATCCAAGCAATGACTTGGCGGCGTCCGCCCCCAGCCGTTAGGGCTAGGTCGGGTTCGTTTTCAAAGGCATTGCAGTTGAACCAAAACCACTTTTGAGGAAATGCACCACCCCAGTTTTTCTCGCTGTATGCAGGGGCGTTGACGAACTCGTAGCGTCTGCCTTGCCAGTCAATCCATCCGGTTGAGAGCCCATGAGCCATGAGGATTTGCCATCCTGGCTCAAAAATTTGGAGTTGGGAGAGCCAGCCAGCGGTAGATTGCTGTGTCTGCTTGGGGTTGCCCCAGCCGTAGATGGGATTGGTCTTGTACTGCCATGCTACGCTTTGGCCCGTAGCGGGATCGTGCAAGCATCCTTGGTGCCAGGTGGTGGTCGCTTGGTAGCCTTCTTGAACCTGGCTCTCAAACTCTTCTGGCAGCAGGTAACATGGAGTGTTGGCTTTGGCTGTGCGCCAGTGGCCTACACCGAGTGAGTTGGGCCAGGCCCAAAACTGCTCGACTCGGCCAAAAGTGCGGCAAAAATAACTATCATCGGGACCGAGAATTTGGGTTGCGCCGCCACTGTGAGGTTTGCCGCCTGCGGGGTCTTCGATGGAGTGCATGAAGGCGAAGGTTTGGCGTTCTTGTGGCAGGGTGACGCGAAAATACCAGCCCTCAAAAAATCTGCGATCGCTACCGTCCCAGTGGTAGCCGCTATGGGGCGTTTGCAGAGGTGTATGCGGCACGAAAAACATGGGTGGGAGCGCTGGAGCTTAGAGGTGTGTAAATTGCATTCGCAAC
>DATNQF010000227.1:0-20475 GCA_036702855.1 Trichocoleus sp.
ACCTTTGGCTGGTTCAACTGGTGCCGGCGACTGAGTAAAGACTACGAAATCCTGCCTCAGACCTCGGAAGCTTTTATCTATGTTGCAAACATTCGTCTGATGCTGCGTCGTTTAGCCTAATCCCCTTCTCAGACATCCTCTTAAGTTCATTCCAAAATTAGCAGCGTTACTTTCTCAAACCCACCTTAACCAGCAGCAGTTAGTTCTCCTTTTTCTGCCAATCGCCATACTTGCGGAGATACCGCATGGACCTGCCGGAACTGGCGCGTAAAGTAGCTGACATCGCCATAGCCCACTGCATTTGCAATTCGATTGATCGGCTGATCTGTTGTTGCTAGCAAGGATCGAGCCTGAGCCATCCGTCGCTCAATGATCCACCGCTTCACAGTGCGCCCCGTTTCTGTTTGCACTAAATGCGTCAGATAGGCTGGGGAGTAGCCCACTGCCTGGGCCACGTCGGTCAAGCGGATGGGCTGTGAGTAGTGCGCTTCAATGAAGCGAAATACCTGGGCTAACTTTGAACTGTTGGGGAAAAAACTGACGGCAGTGGAGGAAAGGGCTACATCTTCCAAGTTTGAGGGAATGTTATACCAACGCTTGAGGGTGTCCTGCCGTGCTAAGCGTGTGTTAATGGCAGATAAAAATTGCTCCACAGTGCAGGGCTTAGTCAAATAATCGTCAGCTCCTAAGGCCATACCTTGGCGCAGGTCTTTCATCGTTACCTTAGCCGTCAGGAAGATTACAGGAATGGCGGCAGTTGCAGCGTTTTTCCGGAGTGCAGACAAAACGCTGTGCCCATCTAGATCAGGCATCATAATGTCGCAAACGATTAGATCGGGGGCGTGACTTTGGGCTACCTCGATCCCAGTTGTGCCGTTTGCTGCTGCTAATGCCAAGAAACCCTCAAACGTGAGGCACTGCAAGAAAATTTCTCGCGTTTGAGCTTCATCTTCAATCACCAGAATTTTTTTCATCTGGGTTAGCATCACCCTCAACATCTCCCTTCTGCCTTTGATAGGCTTTTTGGGGTAAGGTGTGTGGTGTACAAGGCTACAGCCATGCAGGACTTCTGGTCGTCCAGCAACTTGTCTGATTCTCTCCCGATCCCTGAATGCGAAACTTCACTGGATCTCAGCCTCCAGTCAACGGTTGAAACGCTGCGTCGTCAGCATCAGCTGATTCTTGACGCCATTGGCGAGGGGGTTTATGGTGTGGACCTACAGGGCCGAACTACCTTTGTCAATCCGGCAGCTGCTCAGATGGTGGGCTGGTCCGCAGAAGCGCTAATCGGTCAGCCCATGCATGCCATTTTGCATCACTCTCGACCGGATGGTAGCCCCTACCCCCGTAGGGCTTGCCCCATCTATGCTGCTTTTCAAGACGGCATTGTCCATCGGGTTGCAGACGAAGTGTTCTGGCGTAAGGATGGCACCTCTTTTCCAGTGGAATACATCAGCACACCGATGCGGGATGAGCAGGGCAAGCTGATCGGGGCAGTGGTAGCTTTTCGAGATATCACTCAGCGTAAATGGGCTGAGGCGGTGCTTCAGCGTACGAATGAGGAACTAGAGCAGCGGGTGCGCGATCGCACTTTTGAACTACGCCAAGCCAACGAGCAACTGAAGGATCTCAATGAGTTGCGATCGCGAGTGGTTTCGATGGTCTGTCATGAGTTTCGCAATCCGCTCAACACTATTTTGCTTTCGGTGTCGTCGTTGGGGCGCTATCAGAATCAGCTTACAGGTGAGCAGCAGACCTCCTATTTAGCGGGCATTACCGACAGCGTGGAGCGGATGACCCAAATGATCGATGCCATTTTGTTGCTTGGCAGGGCAGAAGCTCAAGGCTTGGAGGTACGGCTCAGTACCTTTGACCTAGTGGGCTTTTGCCATGAGTTGATTTCTGAGATAGCGACGAGCTTAGAATGTGAGGCAATTCAGTTTAGCTGTCGCTCTAAACAGATCCCCGTCACGCTAGATCCGCAACTGTTACGCTCGATTCTCAGTAATGTGTTAGCAAATGCTATTCGCTACTCGCCTGACCATAGCCCAATTCAGTTAAAGCTCTTGAAGCGCAGTCCGTACGTCATTTTCCAGATCACAGATCAAGGTATTGGCATTCCGCCGGAAGACTTACCTTATCTGTTTGAGCCATTTCGCCGGGGCCGCAATGTGAGCAACATACCGGGTACGGGATTGGGACTCAACATCGTCAAGCGCTTTCTTGACCTTCAGCAGGGTCAAGCCGAAGTCAAAAGCAAGGTTGGCAAAGGCACAACGTTTACGCTGACGCTACCCTGCCATTGCAGGACTTTTCTACACTGCTAAGGCTAATGAGTTAGCTGACTTTAATGGCGTGATTGCGTTAAGACAGCATCGGATCTATGAAGACGACACAAATGTGTGATTGACGACAAAGAAACCGTTATTCAGCAGTCTAGAATCGGGATGACTGGATTCGAACCAGCGGCCCCTTCGTCCCGAACGAAGTGCGCTACCAAGCTGCGCTACATCCCGAATTGCTCTAACTAGGTTAACACAAGAACTTGCCTTTCTTCTGTCCTTGCAAGTGAGGGGACTTTATCAGCTCTTTAAATATTTGATCCGGAAGACCCTAGGGTGAGTCGAAGTTTTAACTATCTTGATCAACCTCTAATGGGGTAAGGCAGATGACTGAGCCACTAGCGATCTATCAGTGTGCCGGTCTACACCAGGATACCTTGCCAAAAAGGTTGCAACTGGGGTGGGGCCACTTAAACAAGCGTCATACGAGCTGGTTTTCCCTACGAAAACAAAAGAGACAAGGTTGTAGACACCCTCATCGCTCAGGGTTCTCCACTATGCTGTCTGTCATGTCTTTACCCTCCTCTTTTACCCCCCTTCACTTACCGCCTCAAGAACCTGGTTGTTCGGCACGGTCCACAAGACAGAGCCTCAAGAAACGTATCTGCCAAAATTTACCCTTTCATAAGCTCTCCCCATTTGAGACAGTTCGGGACCAGTATGCTGATTGGGGTGTGCAATTCGAGGGTGCGATCGCACTCTTTCCCTCCAATCCCAGCTTCTATAGCCGTGTTCCTCGACTTGTGCTGATGCCTACAACTGAACGGCGATCCATCACCCTCACGCTAAAAAAGCCTCTTTCCCGCATAGTTTTCTGCGTCCGGGGCTACTACGATATTCGCCTGAGTGCGCTAGATAGCACCGGCCACTGTATCACTCACTGCAAAACCTTCCGCTACCGTTACGGAGAACGTCACAAAGCACCCCTCGAACAACTCACTGTAGACGGTCGTAATATCGCTAGCCTCATTCTGGAATCATCTGCCCCCTTTATCCTAGAGTCTCTCAGCCTTTAGCCAAAAATAATCCTAGTTGTTCCTTCTGCTTGTTTACCTCAAACCTATAGTTGTTAAATTCTTCAAGCTTAGAGAGAATTTATCAATCTTTGAGTATTTAGAAAATCCAAGGACAAAAGCATTAGACGAAAGTCTTTTTGGTACTAAAGGTAGTTATAGACAACAACAATTCATCAATCATGGTAGTTCGATTCGCTTTAAGCAACTGGAGTTATCTACTACATCAATTGATAAATGTTTAAAACTTCTTAGTTAAGAAAAATTGGGATCAGGGTATGGCAGAGGACAACCTACTATCAGAGAATTTAAGCTCAGATCTGAGCTTCTCGGAGGTCAGCAACTACGCTGTTCCGATGGATATCCATACTCTGCTCATGGAATATGCTGATGGTAGACGAGGCTTCAATAGGGTTGAATTGAAGCAAGCCAATCTTTATAAAGCAAAGCTAACCTTTATTCATTTAAACGAATCTAATCTTTATAAAGCCGATCTAAGATACGTCAACTTAGCAGGAGCTAGCCTCAACCATGCGGACTTATCCTCTTCGAACTTAGCTAATGCAAATTGCATTGGAGCCGACATGATTCGAGTCAAGTTGGCTGGCGCTGATTTGTCTGGGGCTCTCTTAAGTGGTGCAAACCTAAGTGGAGCCAATCTTCGCAGAACTAATTTAGAAAACTCTTCTCTGGCAGGAGCTAACCTTAGTGGTGCCGACTTTAGCGGAGCAATTCTTAAAAACACAAATTTAGAGGATGCCAACCTCAGAGGCGCAAATCTCACTGAAGTTGATCTGGCAGATCTTGAGATCGAGAATCTTGACCTAGAAGGCGCTATTCTCACTGAAAGCCAAGCAAGATTATGGGAATCAACTCAAAAGGCTAACTTTCCCAATCCTTACAACACCCATCAGGAAGAAGCTCTCATAGAAGAGGTATTTCAAGACGGATTCTCAGCAGAGTATGCTACCCATGATTTCTATCAGCTAGATTACCAGAATGGTATAGATGGATCTGATGCCTACGAAATTAGTGGTTATGCGCTGGCCCATGAAGCTCACAGTTGTGTAGAGGTTTCAGGTGAGACTACGTATACTTACTCGTTTGTAGAGCCACTAGACAGTGAGAAAGCTCGAAGTAGCCTAGTCTACTTAGCAGAAGAGGAAGAAGCATTCGCTAATTCCATCGACTATTTTGCAGTTACCACAGAGTCTTTCGAACCAGTTCCAGACGGGATAGAACAACAGAATTCGCCGGAATATTATGAGACTGGAACTTGTTCTCAGGATGAAGAGACATTAGCTCTTCAGATAGAAACTGCCTCTGAAGAAACTACTTTTCTCCTAGCGGCTTCTGCTAGTGATGCCACTTCAGAAGCCCAGGCAGATTTAAAGAACGTCCCTAAAGCTAAGAATAATTTTGGAGGAACGGCAGAAACCGTACTCCTTGATTGGAATGCCAAGGAAAGGAAGCATTTTGGCACTCAGGAAACTTTTACCTTTGTTAGTAAAACCAGTGAGTCTGCGGCTACTTATAGCAGCAGTGCAAATTCACCTTCAGTAGGGGTCAGTGGCCTGCCTACTGGGGATAGCGCAAGAGCCAAGAATTCTACTAATGTTTCACAGTCTAAATTCACTAGCGCTGAAAATCTAAACAGCACTCAAGAAAGCGTTCGGATCTCGCCAAAAGGCGGAGCATCTATCCCGCACTCAGCGTCTCAAGCAAGTCAAAATAGATTAAGGCAGGCCCAAGGCAATCAGGTAGTCCAGTCAATTCAGTCAGTTCTTAAACGACGGGTTCAGTACTCTCTCCAGCAAAAGCTGCTGGAAGTTTATAATTACCAATGCGCCATTACACAGTGCCCAATCCGTCCCCTGCTAGAGACAACTCTAATCACTGGCTCAGGTAAAGTGCTTCTTGATCACCCCTCGAATGGGTTAGTTCTAAGAAGCGACCTCAAGACATTGTATGACCTCCATCTGCTGGCAATCCATCCCGACAATCTGACAGTTTTACTGTCTCCTACGCTGCTTAAGACAGACTATGCAGCTTTGAAGGGAAGGAAAATATCAGTGCCTGTTCAGCAGTCTTGTAAGCCTAATCCTGGATGTCTTAAGCATCATCTTCTTGCTTGCAAGTGGTACTTCGAGCCAGATATTGCTACTAACCAAGGTGCTAATCAGAAGGAAGATGGGCTCTTACCGTTTATTCCTTGTTCATTGGGAAGGTTGAAAACAGTTTTTCAGCATCCTCGAAAGTTAGCATTGGCCCTTGGGACTTCGGTTGCCTGTACTGCCTTAGCAGGAGTGCTTTGGTTCTCGGCTGGTAAGGAACAACATGTTCGAGTTGCAGGATTTTTCTCAAGTAGCCAGACGCAAGAGGCGTCATCAGGTGGCACCAACGCTATTAGCTTAAAAACAGGGTCTATTGTGTATCGGCACGTTGGTTTAATTTTGGAGGACAGTGCCTATTTACCTACAAGCTTAGCGAGCAAACTTGGTATCACCCTAACAGAAATTCCTAGAGGAGAAACTGAAGAGTATCAAGGAAAGTCCTACTTTAAAGTATCCTATCTTAAAACGCTTGGCATTGGGGTTGATTGGAATGCTGGCAGCAGAACGGTTTCCCTCGGCTGTTGCAGCAATTCCAAAATCCAACCGATAAACTTAAACATTAATGAACGCAAAGCTTCCTCAGGAATCATTGTTGACAATAGTGCTTATATTCCGGTCACGACTTTAGAACAACTTGAACTGGACAAAGCCCAAATTCAAGAGAGTACTCTTTTAGAGTATGACAATATTCTTTACTTGAAAGTCGTTAGCTTAAAGGAACTTTCGGTTCAGTCCCAGTGGGACGTGAAGACTCGAACTCTGTTTCTCAGAAGGTAATTTTTAGCAGCTTTCTACGAATTAGCGTTTCCTATAGCAAGATAGAGTCACTGCTAAAAGCAAAAATAGAGTATCTCTTAACTACAGTGGCTGTAGATTGAAAGTAAGAGATATGACTCATTGGGTGTATCAATATCACTTTTTCCCCTTCATTAAACAGAATAGATCATTCCCTTAATTAGATCTATCCTGTTTACAGTTGGAGGATACTTATGAGGTCTGCGGTTGAAATTATTGAACTCAGTGGAAACCTCACTGCAATCAGTGGCATGAATTTTCCCGATAGAGTAAGAAAGCTAGTCAAGCCAGGAACTCAAAAACTACTACTCGATTTAAGCGCAGTCTCTTTTGTAGACAGTGCCGGGCTTTCGGGTCTAGTTCGTCTTTACAAGATTGCCCAGGGAGCAGGTATACAACTTGCACTTTGCTCTATTTCAGAACAGCTTTCTCAATTATTTCGGCTAACCTCAATGGACAGCGTTTTCGAGATATTCCGGGATAAGGAAGATTTTTACTGTTTTTGGCGACGCCAGTTCCCATCAGATGCAGTCGTTGCCCAGTTGGAGGATCTCGCTGTAGCGTCTCTCAATGTTGAATAAGAAGCACATTGTTTTCAGCAGTCATAAATTAATAAGTTGCGAAGAGGGGCATTAGCCCCTTAATGTAATGCTGTTCTATTAAGGGGGCATTGCCTTGAGGTGATGATCCGATAGGAGTTTAAAAAAGTGGGGAAACGTTTCTGTTTCTTTCACCTTGTTGAGGGAGGTTCCTATGCGTATGGAGCATACAGCAATTCTCCTGAGGTTTGAGCTTTTTCTAATGTGGATTGAAAAGGGAAAATAGTTGGTTTTGAAGATGGCATTCCTTTCATTGGGAGCGTTAGAAAACTGCCCAATATGCTCTCTGGCACAAGCTGAAATAGAGGATGAATCAACTTAAAATAAAGTACACACTTGTCAATTACACAGTTTCCCTGCTGGTCAGGATTAAAGTCCTACTTAAGAGGGAGGCCATTCGGTGAAGTCTCCATAGAGTTTTGCCTAGAAGTGGCCCTAACCTTTATAAGCAGCAGGTAAACTCATGACAGCCTACCTATTGCTGTGATTTCCAGAACTGCCATGACTGCCGTCTCTGCTCCCATTCCGGCTACCCCAAAATCAATTAAATTTGGCACCGATGGTTGGCGGGGTATTATCGCCGCTGACTTTACTTTTGAACGTGTTGCCTTGGTTGCTGGCATTTCTGCTCATATACTCCACAAGTGCTTTGGTGAGGAGACGCAAAGTAAGACAGTGATCGTAGGGTACGATCGCCGCTTCCTTTCCCCTGATTTTGCACGTACAGCAGCCGAAGCAATTGTGCAGGCAGGATTTGATGTTAAGCTCTCTCAGGTTTTTGCTCCGACTCCCGCCTTTAGCTATGCTGCTAAGTCTCAGGGGGCACTTGGGGCAATCGTGATTACTGCCAGCCATAACCCTGCTGCGTATTCCGGCTTAAAAATTAAGGGGGCCTTTGGTGGCTCTGTTGCTCCAGAGGTGACTCAACAAGTAGAGGCTTTGTTGACGCAACCCCCTGGTCCTCTTGGGCAACCCGGTACTTTGGAGATGTTTGACCCTTGGCCTGCTTATCGAGATGCGCTGAGAGCTGAAGTCAACATTGAGGCCATTCAATCTGCGATCGCAGATGGCAAAGTCACTGTTTTCGCAGATGTAATGCATGGTGCTGCCTCTGGGGGACTAGAGCAGCTTTTGGGGCAAGGCATGGTGCATGAGCTGAACAGCAGCGCTGATCCGCTGTTTGGTGGCGGTGCTCCTGAACCTCTGCCTAAGTATTTAGGCGAGTTGCTGAAAACAGTTGGGGCATATCAACCTTCAGCAGCTGATGGGCTAAAGGTGGGTCTTGTCTTTGATGGCGATAGCGATCGCATTGCTGCTGTCGACGGCCAAGGCAACTTCTTGAGTTCTCAAATTCTCATTCCAGTCCTGATTGAGCACCTGAAATCCCGTCGAGGGTACACAGGCGAGGTGGTCAAAACAATTAGTGGGTCGAACCTGATTCCGGCAGTTGCAAAGCTGTACGATCTGCCGCTCCACGAAACGGCCATCGGCTACAAATACATTGCCGATCGAATGCAGGATGCCAAAGTCTTGTTAGGTGGAGAAGAGTCGGGTGGCATTGGCTACGGACATCATATTCCCGAGCGAGATGCCCTGCTGTCGGCCCTCTACGTACTAGAAGCCGTAGTGATGGCAGGCCAAGATCTCAGCGATCTTTATGCAGGATTACAGGCCAAGACGGGTTTCTCCTCCGAATACGATCGCATTGATCTGCCTCTGCCTAGCATGGAAATACGGGCAAAACTTCAAGAGCAGTTAGAAACTCAGCCCCCGCAGGAAGTTGCGGGTAAGGCGGTGACTAACTCCCTCGCTATCGACGGTTACAAATTTACCCTGGCTGATGGGAGCTGGCTGCTAATTCGCTTTAGCGGCACTGAGCCTATCTTGCGCCTTTACAGTGAGGCTAAAGACCTAGATGAGGTACACAAAAACCTAGGTTGGGCAAAAGACTGGGCTACCGCAATCCAGTAATTAAATTCATCTCCTATCCGTAGAAAAGCGGGATGCGATCGCATCCCGCTTTTCTAGTTTGCTCTAACTAGCTGAAAGCGCTGACATCACATCCCGCTGACGTTAGCATTGCTTACCTTCGTAAGGCCACTTCCAGTTCGTGATTTCATCTTTGTCCCGACCGTGCTCAAAAGCATAGTTGAGACACTCGATGATCTTGTTCTTCATCTGCTCTTTGACATGACCTGCAGCGGCACCTAGTTTAGGCACCCGATCAATCACATCGATCACTAAGTTAAATCGATCAACTTGGTTGTGAATCGCCAGTTCTAATGGCGTGTTGATGTTACCTTCCTCCTTGTAGCCCCGAACGTGAATGCGCTCTTGGTTCGTGCGACGGTAAGTCAGCTTGTGGATCAGCCAAGGATACCCGTGGAAGTTGAAAATCACAGGCTTGTCCGCTGTAAATAGACTGTTGAAGTCTCGATCCGACAGTCCATGGGGATGCTCTGTTTCAGACATCAACCGGAACAGATCGACAACGTTGACAAAACGCACCTTCAGGTAAGGGAACGCCTCTCGCAAAATGGCAGTAGCCGCTAGTGACTCCATCGTAGGAATATCCCCAGCACAGGCCATCACGACATCAGGTGCATCTGGTTCGCTACCACAATCATCATTGCTAGCCCAATCCCAGATGCCAATGCCCTTGGTGCAGTGGATGATGGCTTGATCCATCGTGAGGAACTGGATGTGCTCCTGCTTGTCGGACACGATGACGTTGATGTAGTCGGTGCTCTTAAAGCAGTGATCGGCTACGGACAGTAGGCAGTTTGCATCAGGCGGTAGGTAAATCCGCACCACGTCTTTGTTTTTGTTGGTCACCAGATCCAAAAAGCCAGGATCCTGGTGGCTAAAGCCGTTGTGATCTTGCCGCCAAACAACCGAAGACAGCAGGATATTCAGTGAAGGCACAGGTGCTCGCCAAGGCACGTGGTGTTTAGAAATGTCCAGCCACTTGGCATGCTGGTTAAACATGGAGTCGATGACGTGGGCAAACGCCTCATAGGTGTGGAAAATGCCGTGGCGGCCCGTGAGCAAATAGCCTTCTAACCAGCCTTCCAGGGTCTGCTCACTCAGCATCTCCATCACACGGCCATCTTGCGCCAGCTCACTGCCGTCCATATCTTCTGGGTAGAAGTCGGCCATCCAGGCTTTCTTGCTGACTTCGTAAATCGGATGGAGGCGGTTGGAAGCCGTTTCATCTGGGCCAAACACCCGGAAGTTGTTCATGTTGTTGCGCATGATGTCGCGCAAGAAGTAGCCTAAAACCATTGTATTAGCAACTTCGACCGTGCCAGGTTGCTGAATATCAATGGCATAGTCACGGAAGTTGGGTAGCCGCAGATTTTGACGCAGTAACCCACCATTTGCGTGAAGGTTGGCCCCCATACGGCGATTTCCTTGGGGAGATAGTTCTTGCAGCTCTGGGATTAACCGGCCAGTGTCATCAAAGAGTTCTTCTGGTCGGTAGCTCCGCATCCACTGCTCTAACAACCGGACATGCTCAGGATTGCTGTGCATACCGCCCATCGGAACCTGGTGTGATCGCCAGAACCCTTCTACTTTGTGACCATCCACCTCTTGGGGGCCTGTCCACCCCTTAGGGGTGCGCAACACAATCATGGGCCAGCGTGGCCGATTGAGATTGCCATTGATTCGGGCTTCGCGCTGGATTTCCCGAATTTTAATGACACACTCTTCCATGACAGCCGCCATCTTTTGATGCAGCTCTTCGGGATCGCTCCCTTCAACGAAGTAAGGCATGTAGCCATAGCCCTGAAAAAGCGCTTCTAGTTCTTCATGGGAAATGCGAGCCAGAATTGTGGGGTTGGCAATTTTGTAGCCATTTAGATTGAGAACAGGCAGCACCGCGCCATCACGAGCGGGATTGAGAAACTTGTTGGAGTGCCAAGAAGTTGCTAAGGCACCTGTTTCTGCCTCACCATCGCCCACTACACAGGTAACAATTAAGTCTGGGTTATCAAAGGCTGCACCAAAGGCGTGGGAGACGCTGTAGCCCAACTCACCCCCTTCGTGGATTGATCCAGGAGTTTCGGGGGTAACGTGGCTACCAATGTGGCCAGGGAAAGAGAACTGCTTGAAGAATTTTTTCAGACCTTCCTCATCCTGGCTCTTATCTGGGTAAACCTCCGAATAAGTCCCTTCCAGGTAGACCGGACCCAAGACACCGGGGGCACCATGACCTGGCCCCGCAATGAAGATCATGTCTAGGTCGTATTTCTTGATCAGTCGATTGCAGTGGATGTAGGTAAAACTCAGGGCAGGAGAGGAACCCCAGTGCCCCAACAACCGATATTTGATGTGCTCAGACGTTAAGGATTGTTTGAGCAGGGGGTTATCTTTCAAATAAATCATGCCAGCAGCCAGATAATTGCAGGCTCGCCAATAGGCATGAATTTTGTACAGTTCGTCGTCTGAGAGCGGTCTGGCTTGTTGGTGTGTTGCTACAACCATAATCGTTTCTGGATGAGATTGGGGCTTTACAGGATTTGATCGATGCTCGGGTAGCAGTCTAGTCAAGGACCACTCATAAAAGGATCCGCCGGATGCAGGGTTTTAGCTTGGAGCGGAAGTGCGATCGCAACTTCAACTAAGCTTTCAACTAAGCTTGTTGAAAAATAACAGTTCATTCTTGAAGTGGAATCTAGCTGAAAAATAGCGCTACAAATTGGGGGCAGCAGAGAAGATCCTAAAAATCTTTGGCTTTGCCCCATAACCCGGAAAGCTCAGCCCTTCGGGGTTTTATAGGGTGAAGTAAATTTCTTGGCACCCAAAAACGGCCAACAAAAAAGCGCCTCCTAAGAGACGCTTTTGCGGGGTGAACTGATTGAAGGATTAAGGGAGGCTACTTAGCCGTTGATCCAGCGAGCGATATCCTTAGCGTGGTAGGTCAAGATCAGATCTGCGCCAGAACGCTTGAAGCCCAGCATGGTTTCCATCACCACCCGTTGCTCATCAATCCAACCATTTAGAGCGGCGGCTTTGACCATGGAGTACTCGCCTGACACGTTATAAGCAGCAACGGGCAGGTTCGTCGCTTCCTTGACCCGCCAAATGATGTCCATGTAGGCCAAAGCGGGCTTGACCATCAGCATATCGGCCCCCTCAGCGATGTCCAGCTCAATTTCCTTGAGGGCTTCCGTACCATTTGCTGGATCCATTTGATAGGTACGGCGATCCCCAAATTGGGGCGCAGAATCAGCTGCATCTCGGAATGGCCCATAGTAGGCCGAGGCATACTTGGCAGCGTAGGAGAGAATGGGGAGCATTTCATAGCCATTCTCATCGAGAGCTGAGCGGATGGCCTGAACAAAGCCATCCATCATGCCAGACGGAGCAATGATGTCGGCACCCGCTTTGGCTTGAGCAACTGCTGTTTTCTTCAGCAACTCCAGAGTAGGATCGTTCAACACCCGACCTGTTAAGTCGCCGACCTCTAGGTAGCCACAGTGCCCGTGAGAGGTGTACTCACACAGACAGGTATCCACGACAACAATCAAGTCTGGAACGGCTTCTTTAACTGCCGTGGTTGCCTTTTGCACAATGCCACAATCGTGCCAGGCTCCTGTGGCGTCAATGTCCTTATCTTCGGGAATGCCGAACAGGATAATTGCTGGAATGCCGAGGTTATAGACCTCTTTGGCTTCTTCAACAATCTTGTCAATCGAAAGTTGATACACCCCTGGCATGGATTTGACTTCCTTGGCAAACCCTTCCCCTGGCACGGCAAAGAGGGGGTAGATCAGGTCGGCAGTGGTGACCGCATTTTCCTGAACCATGCGGCGAAGTTGGGGATGACTGCGAAGCCGACGAGGGCGATGGGTTGGGAACATAAGGACTACAGCACCAGGCTAGATCAAGAGTATGAAGGGAAAATTGAATGGGGCTGTCTCCAAATCAGACATCCCGTAGGGCAGCAATTCACACGATCTTTAGAATTGTTTCCAAGTCTAAAGCCTTGACCGGGGCACTGGACAAGCTGGCTGTAACGTTCTGTAACCCTGGCGACAACCCCCAAAGGACTGTTAAAAAGCGGGTCGTACTCAAAGTCCATGCACTTTCCCCCCTGCCAGCTCTGAGGTAGCCCAACAGGATTCTAAATTTGGAACCATAGATAAATTGGCCTCTAATGTGCTCAAACTGAATGCTAGCCCCGCACTCAGGCTTCATTCCGCAAGCAGGCTTCATGGTTTCCTACACCCTGGCCTTACACGTCGAGGAGAGTTCTCCGCCTGGGCAAAAAAATTGGGCAAAAAATAATTTCAGAAATTTTGAACAATGTGCGCGTTATGTATGCTAAGGTTATTAACCGTGCCTGGGAAATGAAACAGGCGCGCTGAACGAGTCAAATCAAGATACGGGTCGCTAGCTCAGCGGTAGAGCACTCGGCTTTTAACCGATTGGTCCTGGGTTCGAATCCCAGGCGACCCATTTTTCAAAAACATATACTGTGCTTTCTTAGCAGACGGAATATGCTTTTTCCTATGCATGTAGGCAGAGAGCCTGGTATTCTTTTAGATAGCTTTAGCTTGTCAAAATATTTCGTTATATACCGCGTTCTACCTTAGAATTGATAGGTAAGGCTACCTATTGACAAGTCTTAACTGCCTGAAGGCGAGAACACACTAGGAGGATATCTATGGCGCTAGTTCCTATGCGGCTGATGCTGGATCATGCGGCTGAGAACGGTTACGGCATCCCTGCTTTCAACGTCAACAACATGGAGCAGATCCAGGCAATCATGCAGGCTGCTCATGAAACTGACAGCCCTGTGATTCTGCAAGCTTCTCGCGGCGCTCGCAAATATGCGGGTGAAAATTTCCTCCGTCACCTGATTTTGGCTGCGGTGGAAACCTATCCCCACATTCCTGTTGCTATGCACCAGGATCACGGTAACGAGCCTGCAACCTGCTACTCCGCTATCAAGAACGGCTTTACCAGCGTCATGATGGACGGATCCCTGGAAGCGGACGCCAAGACTCCTTCCAGCTATGAGTACAACGTCGCTGTCACCAAAGAAGTGGTGAAAGTGGCTCATGCGCTTGGCGTGAGTGTTGAAGGCGAATTGGGTTGCCTCGGCTCCCTTGAAACCGGGATGGGCGAAGCTGAAGACGGCCACGGGTTTGAAGGTGCGCTGTCTCACGATCAACTGTTAACCGACCCCGATCAGGCTGTTGATTTCGTGCTTGCGACTCAGGTAGATGCTCTGGCAGTAGCTATCGGCACCAGCCACGGCGCTTACAAATTCACCCGTAAGCCCACTGGCGAAATTTTGGCTATCAGCCGCATCGAAGAAATTCACAACCGCCTGCCCAACACCCACCTGGTGATGCACGGTTCTTCCTCTGTCCCCGAAGACCTAATCGCTCTGATCAACCAGTACGGCGGCACCATTCCCGAAACCTACGGCGTACCCGTTGAGGAAATTCAGAAGGGTATCAAGAGCGGTGTTCGTAAAGTGAACATCGACACCGACAACCGTCTGGCTATCACGGCTGCTGTCCGGGAAGCACTGGCTGGCAACACCAAGGAATTTGACCCCCGTCACTTCCTGAAGCCTTCCATCAAGTACATGCAGAAAGTGTGTGCAGACCGTTACCAAGAGTTCTGGGCTGCTGGCAATGCTAGCAAGATCAAGCAAGAGTCTTGCGAAGTGTACGCAGTTAAGTACAGCAAGGGCGAACTCGATGCTACCGCTGCTAAGGCTCCTGCGGCTGTCTAAGACACCTTCTATGCATTAATCAGGTGAATTAAATCTTTTCCTGATGTATTTAGCGGAGACTTAACTTAAGTCTCCGCTTTTTTTATGCTCTTTTGTTCGAACCTGCGAACAACCAAGGCTTTCGGAGCCATCCTATGAACTAATCAATTGCGGATTGTTGCCGAACGCTGCGGGCAATGGCTGATACATCCTCATCGCCGTAGCCCTGAGCAATCAACCCGTTTTCAATCTGCTCCACATACGCTGCCATCGGCATTGTGACGCCCAACTCTCTAGCCGCTTCTAGGGCAATTGCCAGATCCTTGCGATGTAACCGCACGCGGAACCCCAAGGGGTAGGTGTTGTTGATCATGTTGCCAGAGCGGTTTGTTAGGCCCCAAGATCCTGCGGCACCGTCACCCACTGCTTGAACGACCTTGTCCATATCAAGTTCAGCTTTGATGCCTAAGGCTAACCCTTCTGCAACGGCCCAGTAAGTGCCTGCCACAATGATTTGGTTGATGGCCTTTGTCACTTGCCCTGCCCCGACTGGGCCAACATGAGTCAGGGTTTTGCCCATTGCAGCCAACACCGGACGCACCTGCTCTACCACTGTCGCCTCGCCGCCAATCATGATTGATAAGGTGCCCTGCTTTGCCCCTTCAGATCCCCCTGAGACAGGTGCATCTAGCAAATGAATCTCTTTCTCAGCCAGTTTTTGGGCAATCTGGCGGGTTGCTGTTGGGCTAATAGTAGACATATCGATTACGACTGTTCCTGGCTGTGCTCCGTGGATGACGCCCTTTTCACCAAGAATGACCCTCTCTACATCGGGGGTATCACTGACGCAAGTGATCACAACCTCAGCCTCTACGGCAGCTTCCTGGGGAGACTCTGCCCGCTTTGCTCCTGCTGCTGCAACCACTTCCTCGCGATCGCGTGTGCGGTTATGGACCGTTACCTCATGTCCTGCTTTGAGTAAATTCAGCGCCATTGGGGCACCCATTGTCCCCATTCCAATAAAGGCAACTTTCACGGTGAGTGTCCTCGGAGAACATTTCCTGTCACGGTATCACGAGGGGAAGACCTCATAAGAGATGGATGACAGGAAGTCCGTGGAGAAGGTGACGGCAGAAAGAACTGTGTCCTCTCTTGGCTCCCCCTCTTTCCTTCCCGCTCTTCCCGCCTCTCCTTTTCCCTTAAGATCCCTATAGAGATGTTTTCGCAGAACCTAAACGGTATGTTTGAAGCGCTACGGGAAGTGCAGCAGTCGGCTGGGGCGCAGTTGAGTGAGCAGGGGATTCCCCTAACATTTGGCAGAGAGGCCGAAGCATTGGTGGCAGCCGAGACTGGGGTGATCGTGTGCGATCGCACTGCCTGTGGTGTGATTGAGGTTTCTGATGCTGACCGCATCCGGTTCTTGCACAATCAGAGCACCAATGATTTTCAGATCCTCAAGCCGGGGCAGGGATGTGAGACCGTATTTGTCACTTCGACGGCTAGAACGATTGACCTGGTATCGGCGTATCTAACAGAGGATGCCGTGCTACTGCTGACTTCGCCAGGGCAAGATTCACGGCTGATAGAGTGGATGGATCGCTATATTTTCTTTGCTGACAAGGTCACACTGAAGAATTTAACGGGTGCGATCGCAGTCTTTTCCTTGATGGGGCCAAGTAGCCAAGCGCTTTTGAACCAACTTGGGGTAGCCAATGAACTAGAGCAGCCTGGGAGCCATCAGCTAGTTTCGGTCGGTGAAATTGACGTCCGGATTGCTGTGGGAAGCGGGCTAGCATTACCGGGGTACACTCTGCTGGTTTCGGCCCAGCAAGCCGCCGCCCTCTGGCAGAAGCTAGTAACAGTGGGCGCTATTCCTGCTGGGGAAGCTGTGTGGAATCAGCTTCGTGTGCAGCAGGGTCGGCCCGTACCAGGGGCTGAACTGACGGAAGATTACAACCCTCTGGAAGCAGGGCTTTGGCAGACCATTTCCTTTAATAAAGGCTGCTACATCGGTCAGGAAACCATAGCCCGTCTTAATACCTACCAAGGGGTGAAGCAGCAACTTTGGGGCATCCGGCTCCAGGGTGCTGCTACCCCAGGAACGCCGATTACGGTAGGCGATGACAAGGTGGGTGTGCTCACCAGCCTGGTCGATACAACAGAGGGACCGTTGGGTTTGGCCTATATTCGCACTAAGGCAGGGGGGGCTGGGTTAGAGGTCATCGTGGGGGATGCTACCGGAACTGTAGTAGATGTCCCATATTTATCTCGGGGCTATCTAGAGCAGACTGCTCAGGTACCGGGTGCTTAAGGGCAAAGCATTACGTCTGGGATGAGTCATATTGAGTCATTTGGCAAGGATTGACCTTGAAATGCCTCGTCCCTGCCCCTTTTATATCAGGGCTGCATCAATCAGTGCCCGATTTTCCTCGATCAGGGCCTGTTGTTCGGGCCAAAACATGGCCGGTAGGGCGTTAATGGGAAACCACTCGACTTGGTAGAGCATACCGGGATCGGTAGGCGTGCCTGCAATTTGGTCGCTGGCAAAGAGGAAGTAGTGGGTGATCTTCCAGTGGCTCTTGGAGTATTCCAGCCGTTCACGCACCCCTAGTTCGCCCAGGTAGTGCAAATTGCTGAGGCCTGCTTCTTCTTCAATTTCACGACGAGCAGTGGCTTCTAGATTCTCATCCGCTTCCATTCGGCCTTTGGGCAAGACGTAAGCGGGTAAGGTGCCTTCGCGGATTAGCGCCACCAGCACTTGGTCATCGTCTCGCCGGACCACAATGCCTCCTGCGGCGATCCGCTCTTCGATGTCAGCAGGACGTTCGTACCAGCTTTGGTCAATTGTGGGATGAGTCATGGCTAATCATCAGGAAACTGCCAGCAAGCAATGGACTCGACGTTTTGACTGCCGCACTCGCAAGGGGCATCTAGAGTAGAGGCCATCCATTCGCGATCGCACTGACGACAATGACACAGCACATTGTTCAGGTTGGCCTGCATCAGCCCGAACTGCCATTGCTGAAGTTCTTCAGGGGTGAAGTAGGACGGAACCTGTGGAGAATCAGCCATTCGCTAAACCTCTCGCCTAAACCTTTCAAAAACGAGCCGATTGAGCAGCTCTTGTCCAGCCTGCCATCTCTCCTTATCCTAGAACCGAATCTCTAGACTGGTTAGCCAATGACTGTTGATCTAACTTGCCTGTTGTTCCTGGCGCTGTGGTCGATTCCGCTGAACCATATTCCCGCCATTGCACGGGTTACTAAATCTGATATTGCCTGGGGCATGGGCAACCGCGAAACTTCGCCACCAGTGCCCAACTGGGTGGGTCGAGCTGATCGGGCTCAACGCAACCATCATGATAATTTGGCGATGATTGCGGCAGTGATTTTGATTGCCCAAGTTACGGGACAAGCGGATGGAGTGACTGCGATCGCATCTATCGTCATCCTTGTCTCGCGGCTACTCCATAGCCTCACCTATATCTTTGGCATTACCGGGATACGGTCTCTAGCCTATTTCGCGGCGATTCTGGCGCTCCTTGTTATTGTGGTTCGCATTTTCACCTAAAGGGTGGAGCTTCCAGGTTTTAGCGTTTACTGACCCAACATTTGTAAGCGGTAGAGGCTGGCGTATAGTCCTTCCTGGTCTAGGAGTTCATCGTGGCTGCCTTGCTCTATTAGCTCACCCTGTTTTAGCACTAGAATGCGATCCACGTTACGAATGGTAGAGAGGCGGTGGGCAATGATAATGGCCGTGCGGCCTACCAGCAATCGCTCCAGTGCCTCTTGAATCAAAGCCTCTGTACCCACGTCTAAATTCGCTGTAGCCTCATCCAACACCAAAATGCCGGGGTCGCGAATGGCTGCACGCGCAAAGGCCAAAAGCTGTTTTTGTCCTCCTGAGAGATTGGTGCCCCGCTCTCGCAGTTCTGTATCGTAGCCCTGAGGGAGTTGGTCGATGAACTGAGCAATATTGGTTCTCTCGGCAGCCTCGACCACAGCTTCTAGCGGATAGTTTTCGCCTAGGGTGATGTTGCTCTTTACATCTCCGGCAAAAAGGAATCCGTCTTGCAGAATCACTGCCATGCGCCGCCGCAACTCTGATTGGGGCAGATCGCGAATATCGACTCCATCGAGCAAAATGCTGCCTCGGCTAATGTCGTAAAGCCGACAAAGCAGGCGGATGATGGAGCTTTTGCCAGCCCCTGTTGGCCCCACCAGCGCCACTTTCTCCCCGGGGCGAATGGTGAAGTCCAGGTTCTTTAGCACGTACTCATCTGGCTTGTAGCCAAACCAAACTTGATTGAAGCAAATTTCTGAGGCCCGCACTGGAGCTTCTTCTAGGGCTTCAACTTGCTTAGCCACTGCTGGATCCAAAGGATGATGGCTGGCTGTCATGGCATCTGCGATCGCACTTAACCGAGCCGGATCGTGCTGCTCAAGTTGGGAAATGGGAACGGATTGCTCTGGATCTCGAATTTCTACAGGCACATTGAACAGGTCGGTGATGCGCTCGACCGCCGTAAAGCCAGCCTGAATAGCGGTGAACTTGTCGGCAAACTGTCGCAGCGGGTCGAAGAGGCGCTGCGCAAACAGGATGAAGGTCGCCAGGGTTCCAAAATTGACTGCTTCCTGCATGATCAAAATGCCGCCCAGCCAGAGGACACCTGCGATCGCAATCAGAGAAATCCACTCCAGTGTGGAAGAGACTGCCGAGTCGTGAAAAATAGTTTTGTCTACCGAGGTGACGTAATTTTGGTTAGTTGCTCGGAACAACTCACTGTTGTAACGCTCCCGCCGAAAAATTTGCACTACGTTGATGCCTGAGATGTTTTCCTGGAGCATGGCATTTAGCTCCGAGAGTTGCTCTCGTGCCTTGTAGTTAGCTTTGCGGTACTGCTGCTGAAAGTAAATAATCAGCCAAGTCACGGGTAGCAGCAACCCCAGAAGCAGCAAAGCCAAGTGCCACTCCAAGGTGAACATCGTTACCAGGAGCACCAAAATTGAAAACAAGTCGCTCAGAATGCCGACCGCGCCTGTGGAGAATACATCGCCCAAGGCGTCTACATCACTGGTTAACCGCGTGATCAGCTTACCGACAGGCGTCTGATCAAAAAATCGCACTGCTAGGGAGGTGACGTGGGCAAACAGGTCATTGCGGATATCGGCTGTAATATGCTGCCCCGCCTTCTGCACCAAAAAGCTTTGCCAACCATCGAGCACTAGCCGCACCACTACGGTTACGAGCAATAACACAATCAGCAGGTTCAAACCGCTCTGCAAAGGCCGATTTTGCAGGAACCAAGCCACTGGTTCTTGCCGAATTAGAGAAATGCCTTGCCCAATCAAGACGGGCTGTAAAGCGTTGGCCAGCGACAGCGGCACCAACAAGGTCAAGGGCAGTACCAGCATGCGCCGATTGCTCTGAATGTAGGGCCAGAGCTTGAGAAACAGCCGCCAATCGTTATTAGGAGGGCGTCGGTTAGAGATTTTTTCCGGGATACCAGTTGCAGCAGCCATGAACCTTTGCAGTGTTAGGGCAGGAGCGAATTTGCTAGAAGATTCTGGCGAATGCTCCATCAGTAGTTCCTGATGCTGACCCTGTCAGGGTCAGGCACACAAGTTCTAAGTCAATTGATACTGTAGCGCGGCATCTATGAATTATGAGAGGCAGAGCCAGCCCAGGTATACCCTCTCCAGGAGGGAGACATTGCCACTCATGTTTTAATTCAAAAAGTAGAGAGCAAAAGAGAGCAAAGTTGCTTTACAACCAATTTGCCTCTCTCGTAGAGCTTAGAGTGACCCTAGCCCTAAACAGCAAAAGATGGCTGGAAAAGCCATCTTTTGCTGTTTAGATACTGCGGCTGTTTTAACT
>DATNQF010000246.1:0-5364 GCA_036702855.1 Trichocoleus sp.
GGCAATCCCTCAACTGGAAAAATGGGCGTGGCTCTAGCTCAGGCGGCCCTGCATCGAGGGGCGCAGGTAACGTTGGTACATGGCCCGATGGAGGATACCCTTCGCCAGCAATTGCTGGGAATCCAAGCCATCGGAGTAACGAGTGCTGATGAGATGCAGCAGGCTATGCTGAGTGCTCTACCCGTCGCAGATTGGATTGTGATGGCAGCAGCGGTGGCCGACGTAAAGCCTGCCATCCAGGCTGCGACCAAACTAGCCAAGCAAGACTTACCACAATCTCTGCCGCTGCAAGCAGTGCCCGACATTGTGGCGACCCTCTCTCAGAAGCGGCATCCTCATCAAAAGCTAATCGGCTTTGCCGCTCAAACCGGAGACATTATTACCCCAGCCCTAGACAAGCTCAAGCGCAAAGGACTCGATGCGATCGTAGCGAATCCTGTTGATCAGCCCGGCAGCGGATTTGGTACCGACACCAATCAAGCAGTCGTGATTGATCGAGATGGGCAGCAGTACCCGATTGCTCCCTGCCCTAAACTTCAAATGGCCCACCAAATTTTCGACATTCTCAATTCTGGTACGTGACCCCAGAATGAGATGCCAACTGCGCAACGGTGTCCTACAGTTTTAGGACATCTTGTTATGGGTCTTGATTCCATGCCTAGCTATTCTTCCCAGTCTGCCGCTGAAGCCCTCGATGATGTAGCAGTGCGTCTTGATGATGAAGCGGTTGATTCCGGTCTTTCCGAAGAGCAGTACAAGCGCAAAATGCAGCGCCGTAAAGAGGTACAAGAGCAGCGCCTATCCGAGAGAACCGTCGAGAAGGGACTGATTATTGTTCATACCGGCAACGGCAAGGGCAAAACAACGGCAGCCTTGGGCATGGTAATGCGATCGCTCGGCCACGGTTTCAAAGTGGCTATCATCCAATTTATTAAGGGAGCCTGGGAACCGGCTGAAAAAGCAGTGCTAGAGCGCTGGGCCGACCAGCTCACCTTCCAGGCAATGGGCGAAGGCTTTACCTGGGAAACCCAAGATCGCGATCGCGACACCCAAAAGGCAACCGAAGCCTGGGAAACCGCCCTCACTTACATTCGCAACCCTGAGTACAAAACTATTTTGCTTGATGAGGTCAATATTGCCCTCAAGCATGGCTTTCTCTCAACGGAGCAAGTGTTAGCGGGGTTAGCCGAGAAACCGGAGCAAACCCACGTCATTTTGACTGGGCGCGGTGCTCCCCAAGCCTTGATTGATCAGGCAGACCTGGTCACAGAGATGAAGATGGTGAAGCACCCCTTTAGAGAACAGGGAGTGAAGGCCCAACCAGGCATTGAGTTTTAGCGTCAAGCTGAGAGTGCTGATGGCGATGCTTCGCCACTGTTGTGACTGCATCAGGGCAAACGTGGGGATCGAAAGTTAACGCGTCTGGCTGAGCATCGGCGGGTTCGGGTGCGGTTAGCAGGAGAGATGCGATCGCACCGACAAAGCCAAAGGTAAACATCCACACCAGAACAGGCCACTGCTTCAGAAGCTGTTGACTCATTGAAAGCTATCTCCCATCAAATTCAGTGCCGGAGCTGAGGGAACGCCTAGCCCGCCAGCAACCGGGGTCCATTCTAACGATTTCACTAGCCTTTTGATAAGAACAGGATGGGTTCCCTCAAAGTTCCCGCAGATTATGAACTCAATACCCCCCTTAGATTCAGGTAGGGCTACTGCCAGTGCATCCATTTGGCGTATTCGTACTATCATCGAGAGCCGTAACCCCTGAATCTAGGCTTATTTCATGTCTGCCGAATACCAGCCCTCGTTGCTTTCTGAGACTGACTTGCGGGCAGCAGATCTCTCCTGGGCTTATAACCGCCCCCCTAGCGCTGATATCCCGACCACTGAGTTGCAGAACTGGAAGCAGCGGGTTCTGGCCTTTCAGCAGGCGGTTCAGGCAGCTCCCAAAATTCATCAGGCCTCTCTGTTTGATTCTTTAAAAGACTCAAATCCTGTTGAGAGACTTGATCCCTTTACCTTGCCTCAGCGCAATGCTGAGTTTTGGCGGGGTCAGTTTAGCGAGTCGGGGGTGCCTGCCCTCTACTTCGTAGTGGATCACGAACTGCCGATCCTGCTCTATGTGGGGGAAACGATCAAATCAAACCAGCGCTGGAAGGGAGAGCACGACTGCAAACGCTACATTCTCAACTACATTTCAGCTCACCGTCCCCATGACTTATCGGTAACGGTGAATATCGGATTCTGGCCCTATGCACCGGGCGATCGCAAATCCCGCCAAGCCCTTGAATCTGATTTGATCCAGAAGTGGCGATCGCCCTTCAACAAAGAAAACTGGGCGTTTTGGAACACGCCCTTTGTAGGTGGCAAGGAATGAAGATCAGACCTCAGCCAATGCTTTTCTCTTTAGTTGGGTTGGCAAACATTTGGTTAGCAAAGTAGGGCAGCAAGTCCTGTTGGGTAGGCCAACTGCGGCGAATGTACCGACCGAGCCAAGGGGCTGAAATGAGAATGCAGAGTACGCCCAGCCACCAACTCGCGCGAAACTCAGCCAAGGTATTCACGCTGATATCGGTGTGAACGCGGGCACTAAACAGTTCCAGGCTGGATGCGATCGCATTGTTCAGGGCGTGGGCCACAATCGGCACAATTAAGGAACGGCTGTGCAGATAGAGCAGTGCCATCACCACGCCAAAGACAAACAACCCAACTAGATTAGAGTGCAGCACGCCAAAAAAAGCTGAGGACAGCGCGATGGCTGGACGAATGCCCCACTTGCTGCCCCAGCGGTGCAGCAAAATGCCGCGAAACAGAAACTCCTCAGTAATAGGCGCTACCACCAAGGCCGCAAACAGCATCAGCCCATTGTAAAGTTTGGGGGTTGACGTTTCGGCGGCAGAGAGTAGCAGGGTTTGCTGAAGCGTGGCCTCTACTACCCCCGGCGCGATAAATGAAAGGAGCAGATAGGAGATCTGAAAAGCGCCTAGGGAAAAGAAGAAAGTCCCAAAGACCAGCAGCACCATTTCCAGCCAGGAAACCTGAGTCGGCCATCCTCCCGTTAAGTAGCGCAAGTTTAGGGGGGTGTTGCGCGACCAAAGCAACACGGCTGCACACAAACTACAAAAAATCAGGATGTAGAGAACTGGGGCCAAGATGGGATCATTGGGCTGAAGTGGTAGCACGTTCAGCGTGCCGAGAGTGCCAAAGATCAGGGCTAAGGTGATTGCGATCGCAAAAAAGCCCAGCACAACTCGACGGGCCTTGAGTCGGTTGAAGGGATTTTGAGACATGACCATAGCCCCGAATTGCAGCCCTCAGAATGTTTCGGCCAACTCATTCACACCATAACGGGGGCGGCAGATAAATTCAACGTACTCTTTGAGCCGAATTAAGTATTTAGAAAACCGTTTGCGGGAGAAATTTAATAATAGATGAGGGCTAGCGTCTATTTATATACACAGTGTGTAGATTCTGCTTAAGTGAAACCCGACAAGGAACTTCTTGCCTAGCAAAAGACTCCCCGTAAGGGTGGTTTGTAGGGATATCTTGCGGAATCGCGCTCTCTGAGCGTAATCTGGGCATTTTGAAGATGCAGGACCTCCTGCACCAACCCATCTATCGAGAGGTCAAAGAACACCCCATATGGCGAACTTTCTGAAATAGCCGATCCAATCGCAAGTACCTCCATAGATGCTATAACCTGCTCCAAAGCTGCATGACTCGTTTCCCCGATGTTGCTGGTAGCCTAATTTTGCTCGCTGATCCCAGCCCTAACCCTTGGCCCGCTTTACAGACCGTGTTGAGTCAAGCGGGCTATGAGCTTGTCACCGTTAATACTGGCTCGGAGCTGATGTCGGTTGCGCAACTTCAGATGCCAGATGGCATTCTTTTGCAAGCCATCTGGCCTGACAGAAGCGGGGTTGACCTTTGCCAGCAGCTCAAGCTCAACTTACTCACCCACTCAATTCCGGTGCTGTTTGTCAGTGCTAATGTCGATCTTCCTATGCGGCTTCAAGCATTTGAGGTGGGCGCGGTCGATTACCTCTGTGAACCTTTTTGCTTGGAGGAAGTCGTTGCCCGACTTCGCTATCCGGTGAAGAGTTACCGATTGCAGCGCCATTTGATGGCTCAGGCACAGCGGGTCATGATGGCTAGCCATCCCAACTCTTTGCTAGTCAATCTACAGCAAGCACTCCGTCGCCAAACCCAAGCGTTGCAAGCCCAAAATGAACAACTTCAGAGAGAAGTTCAGGAGCGGGAGGAAGCGGAGGAAGCATTGCGCCGGGAGCAACAAAAGTCGGAAAAGCTTTTGCTCAACATTTTGCCTAGAGCCGTGGTTGAGCAGCTTAAGCAGCTCCAGGGGTCATTGGCAGAACGCTTTGAAGAAGTCACGATTCTCTTTGCCGACATTGTCAACTTCACGCCCCTTGCTGCGCAGATTACACCGCTGGAGCTGGTCAGCTGGCTTAACCAGATTTTCTCGGAATTTGACCGACTCGCAGCCCAGTTTCAGCTTGAGAAAATTAAGACCATTGGGGATGCCTATATGGCCGTAGGTGGCTTACCCCTAACTCGCGCAGATCACGCTGAAGCGGTGATGGAAATGGCGATCGCAATGCAGAGTACAGTTGAACGCTTTCCTCGCCACGATGGACAGCCCTTGCAACTGCGCATCGGCATAAACACTGGCACCGTAGTCGCTGGGGTTATTGGCATTCGCAAGTTCAGCTACGATCTCTGGGGCGATGCGGTCAACGTCGCCAGCCGCATGGAAGCTCAAGGGACACCGGGCAAAATTCAAATCACTGAAGCAACCTATCAGCGACTCCGACACCGCTATGTATTTGAGGAAGCCGGACAGGTGCTGGTGAAGGGACGAGGCTACATGACAACCTATCAATATGTGGCCTCCCAATCTGATGAGGGTGCGCTGAACTAGAGCGCACCGACTCATCTCACAAGGGGTTAGGGCTTGCGGTAGCGCTGGAGGTACCGCAGCACATCGCCAGGGTCAGGGCGAATCAGCAGGCCGTTTTCAGGAATGGTGATCACTCGGCTCCACTCAAAGCGCTCGGCGTAATCCAGCAAATGCAGGCTATCAATGGCTCCTTGAGTGTCGGCCTCTGATCCCACCAAGTACAGACGCAACCGCCTGCGCCTCAGTTGCTCTGTAGGGTTTACAGACGTAGGAGGCTGTGCCCCCTCCACGAGTGGAGACGGCAGAAAGTATTGAATTTGCAGCATTTAAGGGGATTCCTTAACGTATGGGGTTAGGAATCCCCGAAAAGCGGGTCACCCCAGACATAGAGCAAGCAGCAGAGCAGCCTAAAATTAAGGCAGCCCGTGCAGCAGGTGAAGTCTGCT
>DATNQF010000002.1:0-5432 GCA_036702855.1 Trichocoleus sp.
AAAGCCTCCTTATTACGCAGCGTTGTTGCGCACGGCAACGGATGGTCTCATTACTGGGGTTAACCCAGACAGCGGTACCGTCAGCTTGTGGATGGGCGGTATGACGCCTCATGCGATCGCATATCTCCAGCCCAATTCCCGTCTAGCGGTGATGCCGATGACCTCGCTTGAGGCCGATGGCTCACAGGGGCAACTGCTTGAGCTGACGATTCAAAGCCGTTCAGGGCTAGCGGCAGCGGCCAAAGTTCCAGAGGGCGAAACGATGCCCGCAGTGGGGCAGTCCGTCTATGAACAGGTGCGTATCCTGCCGAAGAATATTGACCTCGTTGTGGCCCTTGACCCAACGCTGGAACGGGTTGAGCGGGTGGATGCAACGAGTGCTCTATCGGGGTTTTCGTTTGTCTCGGCTCTGGCAAAGGGAGAACAGCGGGCGGACTGTTTGTTTGGTCGACTGCCCAAGGTGTCGGCTGAACCCCTGACTGCGGTACTACCTGCCACCCCTGATGTAGACCCGCAAAGCCTAGGGCTTGCTCAAACTGCTGAACCCGAAGGTTTAGAGCGTAGTTATGGCTTGTTTGCACCCAATCGCACTTTGCTTCCAGGCACGCTGATTGCTAAGGGAGAGGCCGTGAAAACGGCGGTAAATCGGATAGCTCCCCATTTGCAAATGCTGCTGGCGATGAAGCTGCTGAGACTCACCGAAAATGCTCAATCCTCGCAACTCGCGGTTCGAGTGTCTTTGGAGGCAACTTATCCAGAAGAACAGCTTTTGGCACAGTGGGAAACGCTACGCTTCTCCTCGCCCCTGTCCAATCTCCAGGGGGCCAAATTAGCCCAAGCGGAAGCAGTCCCGTTACAAATTCATCGAGATAGTCGGTTGCGCTATCAAGTTAGCAACCACACGCAACAATTGCTGTATCTCACCTTTGTCCGGTTTGACAGTCGGGGGCAGTTTCTAGCCCTGGTGCCTGATATTCCTAAGAGCCGACCTGCGTCTGAGCGCCAGGATTTCATTGCAGATGGTGCGGTTCTCGCTCCGGGTGAAACCCGATCTATTCCAGAGCAGCCCGCAGATTGGGGAGTCGCTCCTCAAGTGACTTGGGTAGAAACTTTTTTGATTTTTAGCACCGAGCCTTTTGAGAAAACTTGGGATCTTTGGCAGAACGGGGGCGATGTGCCACAACAGCCAGGGCTACAGCGGTTTGACCAACCGCTTAAAGTCGCTCGGGCACTGTTAGCTGATCTGCATGAAGGCTCCTTGACGTACGATGGCAAACTCGCTGCCATTGATCAGTACAGTCTACACATGGCAAGTTGGGCAACCATCCAAGTGCGTTATCCGGTGGTGTAGTTGCCGTAATCCGACGGCAATTAAGTCGCCAGAAAAAAGCGGACTTGCGATCGCTCTCTAATACCAGTTCACTCCGCAATCCCAATAGGCAACACAATCGGTGTAGGCCCTTGTGCTCCTACTAAAGACTAGGGCTGCTGGATCAAGGACTTGCTATTAGCAACCCAAACAATCCTCCTAGAGCCAAGCCCAAAATGCAGGTTGCGGCGAGGAGCAACGTAGCCTGTATTCGTTTGAAGCGGGCGCTCAGGAAATCTCCAGTCTCTGCCGCTGCCGCCGAACACAGAACCCCTAATGCTAATGCCAGCATGCTGAACTTGAGCACCTCAAAGATCACTTGGGATGGAGACAGATTTGTTAGATCTGCTGACCCAGCAAAGTTGAGGCCGATGGAAATGGCAACGGTGAGAGTGGCTGCTCCTGCAATGCCAAGAAGAGAGAGGGCTGTTGCAGGGAACCAGCGAAATTTGGAGAGGGTACGGCCACCGGGCAGTGCGATCGCTTGCAGCAGCACAGAGGCTAGGCCCAAAGTCCAAGCCCAGTAGGGCACTGGAAAAGCGCCCAATATTAATCCTGCCGCAGCATGGAGCAGAAGCGTTATCAGCATCCAAGGCCAGGGAAGTAGACCTGCATTAGCTCGATCTAACATTCGTTTCCAACTCGCTTCTGGGCGACGTTTGGATTTCCGGATAGGCGCTTTCATAGGCAGAAACGACAGGTTCCCTAGAACAGTCAGATTGGCAAGCTGTATTGGGATAAAATGCCCCCTACAAGGATAGGCTCAGGGACATTGCAGATCTTGTCAAGGGACAGTTCGAGGTAACTGGCTGAGGTTGCTTTTAAGATGCTGAGGTAAAAATCGCTGAACGCCTCTGGTAGTCTCCTTACGGTGAATGTCATAATCAAGCAACTGATCCAACGGACATCAGGTTGCCCTTCCTCCGGTAGTTGTTAAGTTGTCTATAAGTATTTCCTTAACTGCCCTTCTGCAAGGGGGACTGGCGGCATCTAGCCTATTGGTGGGTGCCATTGTGGGAATTGCTCTGCAACCACCCCGAGTGTTTACCGCCGCTATTATGGCTTTTGGTAGCGGCACCTTGCTCTCTGCGATCGCATTTGATATCACGCTTCCTGTTTTCAAAAGTCAGGGCTTTTGGCCGCTGGTCGTGGGCTTTGTCCTGGGTGGCACGCTCTTTACTGTCATTGTGGGCTACATCGACGACCAAGGCGGCTTTATCCGCCACCCCTCCTCTTCCCGGCGCTTTCTGTTCCATCATCGCCAAGAAGAAGCCTCCGAAGTGCTCGATCGAATTGAGCATATTGAAATGCTGCACAGCCTTTCACCATCGGAAATGCAAGCGCTTATTCCCTTGCTCAAACCGCTACAGGTTAAGCCAGGTACGGTGCTTTGTCAGGAGGGAGCCCCCGGCGATGCCCTGTTTCTGATTGTTGATGGCGAAGCCGAAATTCTCAAAGGGGCTCGCAAAATGGCGGTTTTGGGGCCAGGAGAAATGTTTGGCGAGATGGCGCTTCTAACCGGAGAAGAGCGATCTGCCAGTGTGGTTGCCCGCTCTCCAATGGAGCTTTATGAGCTAGACAAGGTGGACTTCGATGGTATGTTGACCCAGTCGCCGCAGTTAGCCAGCGGATTGAGCCGAATTTTGGCACGACGACTGCGCGAAACCACACAGAGTCGAGTCAAGCCAGTGGAAACGGATGACCACTGGCGGCAGCGGGTGCTAGACAGCGTTGAGGTTGATATTCCCTTGTCACCAGAGTCAATGCAGCAGCTTGCCAAAAGTTCTGCTCCACTAGCCATTTTGGTCGGCACCTTGATGGACAATATTCCCGAAGCCCTTGTAATTGGCTTTAACACGGGACTGGGCAATGTCAGCATGTCTTTTTTGATGGCTGTTTTTATTTCCAATATTCCTGAAGCGCTCTCTAGCTCCATTGGCATGAAGCAGGCAGGTACGTCTGCGCAGCGGATTTTAGCCCTATGGTCAGGGGCCGTACTGCTGAGTGCCCTGATTGCCATGCTAGGCAGTTTGGTGATGGGCTTTACTTCGCCCTGGACAGTTGCGATCGCACAGGCTACCGCTGGGGGCGCTATCTTAGCGATGCTAGCCAGCACCATGATGCCCGAAGCCTACGAAATGGGCGGCGGCTCCATTACTTTCTCGACCATCGCCGGATTCCTCGTGGGCTTCTGGGTTACGTCTTCCCTCAACCCTATGTAGAACTGCTTTAGGCGTTAACGAGGTAATAAGCCAAACTCTTCCAAAGCTGGGACAAAATTGCGGTTCTCATGCCCCGACTGACTGAGCTTGATCAGAGCAAACCGTTGGATGGGTGAAAGTTGGTGCCACTGGTTCAAGGTCATAGGATGCCCGACTTCATCTGCCTTAACTTGTACTGGCTCAGGAATGGTATCTTCTGCCAACCAAGCGGGGCTAGGATCAATTGCCAACTCTTTTGCAGGTTCTCCAGTGTAGTGCTTGACCAGACCTTGCAAGTAGTCTCGGTAGGTTTGTGCTTCTTCAGGGGTTGAGCAGGGTAACTGGGTTAACTGCTGCCGCTCCTCTTGGCTGAACTGATGCCATTGAGGAAGTTTTAGCTTTACCCCACAGGTATCTAGCTTCATCCGCACCTGCATGGGAATGCAACGCAGAGAGTCTACAAAGTCGGCCTCAAACTGAAAGAAATCGTCGGATGTCATTGCGATCGCACCTTAAGAGGCTAAAAGAAACCGGGTTTCCTGTTTGGAGTTCCCAAAATCTTGCGCTCTCGCGCAGAGACCCAGCCTCTGTATCATCCTGCTTGAGAGGGTACAAGAAACTAGGCTTTTGCTCTCAAATCTCAAAAATCTCGGCTGTTTGCCCAAAAAACCAGCTTCTAAATCGTTATGAAGGTGTAGCGGTTTTGACTTGCGATCGCTCCTTGGATGGGTTAGATTTTTGAGCTATGGCTGTGTGCGCGCAGCTTGTCTCCCCAAAAATTTGGTCGTGCGCCACTGGAAGGAGCTTGGACCCTCCAACCAGCGGCTGACCCCTTCGACTGATTCCGCCAGTCTCGGAGGCTGAGGTAATTTTACCCGGCCGCCCCGAACTGCATCGTCTGGGGCGGCCAAATTTTTGGGTTTCCTACCCACCGTTTCGGAGGAATCCCAAAATGTTGTTTCTACCCTATCTGTTGTCGTCTGCCCAGCAGGGCAAGGCGACCAATCCGCTGTTGCTTAAAAATCCAGCTACTCAACCCGGACGAGAGCCACTGCGCCATCTGATCATCGGCTCTCCTGAAGGCGTGCGAGGAGCGATTAACCATCTGCATGTGCTCAAGTACGCCGAGCAGTTGCAGTGGAGTAAGTTGTTTACTATCCCAGCTTCCGGCATTCTGATCACGCCAGAGCAAGGTGAAGTCTTCAGCTATCTCCTCCGCTATCGCCAGCTAGATTAGGCAGCTAAAGAAACAGGGTTTCCTATGGAAACCCTGTTTCTAGACATGAAATGGCAAGCCCAAAACAGAGCTTTAGAATGTCATTGCGAGCAGAGCGCTGGCGCAGCTATGCCCGTAGGGTTATAGCAATCTCGGTGCAGCAGATCTTGGGTGGAGATTGCTATAGCCAAGGGCATGGCTGCGCTAACGCAGGCTCGCAATGACACAAACTTAATGCCTTCTTTTAAGCTTGTCAGTCCAAATTTGGACAGGCAAGGCTAAAGCTGTGCATTGCGTAGGCTAGGTTGAGCAACGCGTTCGCGAAGCGTCTCCCTTGGAGAAACTCGGCTTTAGCAGACCTTGTCGGGTTTCGCCAAGGCTCAACCCAACCTACAGATTTAGCTGTGTTAGTCCAAATAGCACCTAACGCACAAACTGAGGCATTACTTCAGCAGCGGTAAACACGCCGTACTGCCCCCGACGCTGTAGCCGTACACCCGCTTTCAGATAGCCAAAGGCAGGACCACAGACGTTTGCCGCCATGCTGGTTTCATCGCCCAAAGTGAAAGTGTGAGTCGAGATTTTGCCCTCGAAGGTGCGACCTGTTACTTGCACATTGGTGCTGAGTGGTTTCTTCGGATTGCGA
>DATNQF010000020.1:0-57186 GCA_036702855.1 Trichocoleus sp.
GAATAGAGGGGAATATTGAGCCGTAAGGGGGTGGGCACAGCCTACCTTGGGTTCACTATGCTGCTTACATGCGATCGCAACCCGTCAGCTTTCCAACGAGCCTGCGGCTGTTTCAAAGCCCTGAACTTTACACGAGTGACCTCCATGATTCAGCCCCTCAACAAACTGCCTCGCTGGCTTGTGTGGGAGATTGCTCTACCCCTAACCTTTCTCAACGGCTGGCTGCTCTACATCGTTTTTCAAACGTTTCGGACCCCTCTCACCCTCCTGGTGACGGCCACACTGCTGTCCTTTTTGTTGAACTATCCGGTTGAACTGTTGCGTAAGCAAGGGCTGAACCGGGGAGCCAGCGTGTTGGTGATTCTTTTGCTGGCTGTGGGTGGCTTTGTTTTGTTGAGCGTCGCTTTAGTGCCGATTCTGTTAACGCAGTTGCAAGATCTGGCCGCCAATCTGCCTCTATGGCTAGCGTCGGGGGGAACGCAATTTCAGGTTGTTGATCAGTGGCTCGATGCTCACCGCATCCCGATCGACACCTCTGCCTTGGCAGCACAATTTGCGAACCTGCTCCCGGCGCAACTGGGTCAACTTCCTGACCAATTTTTAGAGCTGGTTGTGGGAACAGTCGGGGGAGTAGCCGGGGTTCTGGTGACCGCTGTGCTGACGCTGTACCTGCTGCTGCACGGGCACGACTTCTGGAATGGGTTAACGCGATGGCTGCCGGGAGACTTTAGTTACCAGGTACGAGAGGCACTGCGAGAGCAGTTTCGGAACTATTTTGTGGGACAGGCTGCGATCGCAGCCCTCATGGCAGGGTCATTAACCACAGTATTTTTCCTGCTCAAGATTCCCTTCTGGCTGGTGCTTGGGCTGGGTATTGGGGCGCTGGTGCTGATTCCCTTTGGCGATACGATTGCGATCTTACTGTCCAGCTTGCTGTTGAGCACCCAAAATATTTGGCTGGGCGGAGAAGTGCTGCTCGTGTCGCTGCTGACCGATCAACTGATTGACAACGGCATTGCCCCTAGAATTTTGGGCAATCTGGTCGGTCTAAATCCCGTCTGGATTATTATTGCGCTGCTGTTGGGTGCCCAATTTGGGGGGTTAATCGGTGTGGTGATTGCGATTCCCTTGGCCGGAACCATTAAGCGGGTTTTGGAGGGCTTCTCTCTCCCCGAAGAACTCACGCTAGATGCTGAAGAGGGCCAAACCTCCTAGAACTCTGTCATACCATTTTCTACACTCCGAACAACATGGGAGAATAGCGCTATTCCAGCGACTTGGACCTTCAGCCATGCTGACTTCCACTCAAGAACTGTTAGAAACCGCTCGGCGTAATGCCTACGCGATTGGGGCTTTTAACGTCTACAACTTAGAGGGAGTCAAAGCTGTAATCAATGCGGCAGAGTCCGCTAATAGCCCAGTGATGTTGCAGCTGCATCCCAGCGCACTCAAGTATGGTCAGTCTCCCTTGGTTGCCTTATGCCTAGAGGCCGGCAGAGCCGCTGTTGTACCAGTTGCGGTTCACCTCGATCACAGCACTTCGGCTACGGATATTCAAAATGCGTTAACAGCAGGAATGCGCTCGATCATGGCCGATGGATCGCCCATGCCCTACGAGGAAAATCTCAAATTTACGCGGGAAATGACCCAGTTAGCCCATACTTACGGAGCAACGGTCGAAGCTGAGATTGGGCGAATTAGCGGCACCGAAGATGGCCTTACCATTGCTGAAAAAGAGGCCAAGATGACCGACCCGATGCAGGCTGTGGAATTTGTAGCCGCAACCCAAGTTGATGTGTTAGCCGTTACCATCGGCAACGTGCATGGCGAATACAAAAGCCCTCCCCGGCTGGACTTTCCCCGATTAGAAAAAATTCGCCAGTTGCTGCCCATTCCGTTGGTACTGCACGGCGCTTCTGGTTTGCCCGAGTCGATGGTTATTCGCTCGATTCAACTGGGAGTGTGCAAGTTTAACGTCAATACGGAAGTGCGGCAGGCGTATATGCAGACGCTCCAAAAGAACGTCTGCTCAACTGAGGTGAAGGATTTGCTGGAAGTGACCAGTGATGCGATCGCAGCCATGCAGTCAGTTGTTGCCGATAAGCTGCGACTCTTTGGCTCGGTTAACAAAGCCCATCTACACCAGACCCCTTATGCTGAAATGTTGATTCAGCGCTGGGCCATTTCTAGTTAAAACGCTTCAGTTAAAAGCCCTCCAATTAAGAGGCCTATTAGTTAAGCCTGGTGTGTAGGTTGGGGCCGAGTCTGGGAGACCTGGCGTTAGAGAGATCGGTTGGGTTTCGCAAAGTCTCAACTCAACCTACAACTGGTGGCCTTAAACGGTAACAGGTTCTACAGCATCTCTTTGGGGATGAATGGAGTCCCCATGCTGTAACACTGCGTAGAGGCGGTTTAGGGCGTGCATATAGGCGTAGGCCGAAGCTACTACCACATCGGTATTAGCAGCGTGGCCGGAGTAGACCTTGTCTTCGTGGCGAATGCGGATAGTAACTTCGCCAATGGCGTCAATCCCGGCAGTGACCGACTGCACTGTGTACTCAATGAGCTGGTTGGGGATATTGACAACCCGGTTAATTGCTTTATAGACCGCATCTACTGGGCCAGTACCAATAGCCGCATCCATAAGTTCTTCACCATCGGGGGTGCGAACCGTCACCGTTGCGGTGGGGCGAGACTTGTCGCCGCAGGAAACTTGCACCAAGTCGAGGTGGAAATGCTCGGGTGCTTGCTGAGTTTCATCGTTGACGATGGCCTCGATATCCCAGTCGGTGATCTCCTTCTTCTTGTCAGCCATCTCTTTAAAGCGCAAGAAGGCCCGATTGAGGTCTTGATCGGGCAGTTCGTAGCCCAGTTCCTTTAAGCGAGTGCGAAAGGCGTTGCGGCCTGAGTGCTTGCCTAGCACGATCTGGTTATCGTTAAGACCGATGGACTGGGCATCCATGATCTCATAGGTGAGCTTGTGCTTGAGCACGCCGTCTTGGTGAATTCCAGACTCGTGAGCAAAGGCGTTGGCACCCACAATGGCTTTGTTCGGCTGCACAAACATACCCGTCAGGTTCGACACCAGACGAGAGGTTTTGTAGATCTGGCGCGTGTCAATATTGGTTAGGGGTTCTTCAGAATCAACTGGGCGACCCAGAAAGGGGTTGTAGTATTGGCGACGCACATGCAGCCCCATCACCAGTTCTTCTAGTGCTGCGTTTCCAGCCCGCTCTCCAATGCCATTGATTGTGCATTCGAGCTGACGCGCCCCGTTTTTCACGGCCTCTAAAAAGTTAGCAACAGCCAAGCCTAGATCGTTGTGCCCGTGAACAGAAATAACGGCCTGGTCAATGTTAGGCACGTTTTCTTTGATGCCTTTGATCAGGTTTCCAAACTCGCTGGGGGTGAGGTAGCCAACGGTGTCAGGAATGTTGACTGTAGTGGCTCCGGCTGCGATCGCAGTTTCCAGCATCTCGTACAGAAATTCTGGGTCGGAGCGTCCGGCATCTTCCGGGGAGAACTCGACATCGTCCGTGAAGGTCTTGGCGTAGGCCACCATGTCTTTGGCAATGGCTAGTACTTCAGGCCGCGTTTTGCGCAGCTTGTACTCCAGGTGAATATCTGAGGTGGCAATGAAGGTATGAATTCGCCACTTGGCGGCGGGCTGAAGCGCTCTGGCTGCTGCTTCAATATCCTGCTGGGTTGCTCGGGCCAACCCACAAATAATTGGGCCATCAGGTGTGCCGACCTGTTGGGCAATCTTCTGTACTGCCTCAAAGTCGCCAGGGCTGGCAAAGGGAAACCCTGCCTCGATGATGTCTACCCCAAGTCGGGCCAACTGACGTGCGATCGCAAGCTTTTCCTCCACGTTGAGCGTTGCACCAGGGGACTGCTCCCCATCTCGTAACGTGGTGTCGAAAATCAAGATGCGGTCGGGGTTGGCTTGAGTAGTCATTGGGGGTGAACGTCAGATAAACGACACAGTAGCGACAATCCTTATTCTAGAGCCAGCCTTGGTCTCTGCTACGGCAGGGTCAGTATTTGGTGACGGGGGAGAAGATGAGTTCGACAGATTAAATTTTGACAGTCGCAAAACAGGTTAAGACAGAAAGTCCTGACACAAAACGGCTGTTTGAGGGTGTCAAGGGGATAAAGGCTAAAGCTGTTACAAAACTTTTTAATAGCCGTTTTTTTCCCCAGGTACTCCACAGGTTCTCCCCACAGGACTCATACTTTTCCACAGACTTCAATGGGTTTATGCGATCCTGCCAATTTCTGTGGATTTTGAAAATTTTTCGCCTTGCCCCGATTTTCGCAGCAAATCGTGACGCAGTGTGAACTTGGTTGGCTTGAAAAGCCTATTCCTTCGTTCTGGTGTCAAGCCCCTACTAAAATTGGCAATTTTTTGCAACGTTGACAGCTTTGGGAAGAGGTAGGCACAATGAGGCGACTACTCAGTAAGCGCCCCGACGCCCCTGCCTGGTTACGCCTTAAAGTCTTTCTACATAAGGATTCTCAGCTCGAAAACCGTTGGGTTTGCGTTAACTTCGCTTGTCTGTTTTTAGGTAAATCACCTGTAAGGAGGTTTTTGTACCCATGCCCCCCCGAGTCAGCTTGTTAGTAGAAATTCCCGAAGATCTGTACGAAGCCCTGCAAACCTACCTAGATACCCACCCCCACTGGAGCCAGCATCGCGTGTTCTGCGCTGCTCTTTCGCTGTTTCTGATTCAAAACGGCAATAGCGATCGCAAAGTCAACCGTATCTATCTAGATGCTCTGTTTGACTACGCTGCTTAGAGCGTGTCCCCTGCATCGAATAAAAACTTTTCTAGCTGTTAAACAGCTCCCTTGAGGCACACCTCAAGGGAGCTTTGCTATGTACCTAAGAGGCCTACCGATGAAGTGTAAAAAAATATACGTGTTTAGAGGCCGACTAGAGTCTAACCCAGCGGTCTGGGCAAACTAAGCAGTACATATTTTCGAGCGTTTTTCGACCTCTCTATGTCACTTACCCTCTCCCCAAATCGGTTGATGCGTCGTCTGGCTCAGGCTTCCTTACTGGCCGGGGCTTGTTTGATGGTTCCTCTAATCGCAAGGGCGGATGACAGCTACTACACGTTGCAGGTGAAAAGTCGGCTGACGAATCTGGCCAATCGCATGGGGTACGAAGTCACAACAGACCCCTATGTCAGCTTGCTGGGCCGGGAAACCTACGACACCGTGACCTATGAGTTAGAGGCCGGGACCACTTATATGGTGATGGCTACTTGCGATGAGGATTGCGAAGATCTCGATCTGGAGCTTTATGACGCAGACGGCAATTTTCTAGAGACTGATGATGCCGTTGATCCAACGCCCATGATTTCTTTTACGCCGGAGGTGAGCGGCCTATACTCTGTCAATGTTGTCATGTATGCCTGCTCGGTCGAATCCTGCTACCAGGCTGTAGATATTTTCGAAGTCCCTTAAGTTGGGGGATCAACTGCTCTATAGAAGGTCGAAACGGGTATTGGGCGCACGTTAAGATGACCAACGGTGGTATAAAAACCGGGCATGGTCACAAAAGCGTTTCCTTCTTCTCAACGGAGAACTCCTGATCCGGCGGCGCGGGCTGACGTGGTCCTTGATGCGCAAAGTCTCAGTAAGCGCTATCGACAGAAAAAGTATGTGTTTGAAGCTGTTAGCCAGGTTTCGCTGACCCTTCGGGCAGGCGAGATTCTGGCTTTTTTAGGGCCAAACGGGGCGGGCAAGACCACCACTATTAAGATGATCGCGGGTCTGGTGCGACCTGATGAAGGTCGGGTCAGCATTTTAGGCGATGATCCTCACCGCAGCCCGATGGCGCTCCGGCGAGTGGGGGCAGTACTGGAAGGCAACCGCAATACCTACTGGCGGTTAACGCCGCAGGAGAATTTAGAATACTTCGGAGTGCTCAAGGGTCTATCGCGACGGGATTCGCGACATCGGGGACGTGAATTACTGGCCCGCTTTGATTTGACTGAAAAGCAGGATACGCCCGTCCAACGGCTGTCACGAGGGATGCAGCAGAAGCTTGCGATCGCAGTGGCCCTGATTCATCGACCCCAACTGTTACTGCTGGATGAGCCGACCCTGGGCCTAGATGTTGAAGCAGGAGAGGCGGTAAAAGAACTGGTGCGTAGCATCGCTGCTGATGGTTGCGCCATTTTGCTCACCACTCACCAGCTTGATGTTGCGGAAGAACTCTCTGACCGAGTTGCCATTATTCGCCAGGGCCGTCTGATCGCCGAAAGGCCCACTCAGGAACTCATTCGCGAATTTTCTGGTTCTGCGTACCAGGTCATGATTGATGGGGAGTTGGATGAGCGGCAGCGGAGTGCGATCGCAAGTCTCGGCGGCACACTTGATGGCAACCAGATCCACATCGCCTGTACTGCAACCGAGCTTTACCGTCTATTTGATGCCCTGCGTCCTTGCCCAATTCTAGAGGTGCAGCGAGATCAGGCGGATTTAACTCAGGTGTTTTTGAAACTTGTTAGGGGTGAAGGATGAGATGGGGATAAAACAGCCCCATCCTGTTACCTACTCCAGCTTTAGCCTTTTTCCTTGGGTATCCATTCCTCTGCCTTATCCATTACTAAAGCAATGGTTTGAACCACAAGGGCTAACCCTGGATCATTAGGTTGAGCCTGATTGCTAGAGATCATGCTGGATACAGCCCAAACTAGACGGGTTAGTGTTTCCTCCTGGCTGAGCCAGGGCCGAGAACCGCGAATCGTATCTAGGGCCGCCAAGGTGACGGGGCTCAGGTTAATGGGCTTTTGAGGATCCATAGGCTACACGGAAACACGCTTCTAAACTGAATAGCCCTAGAGTTCCCAAGTTAGCGGAGCAGGCACCTCAGACGTGATCCGATTGAGTGTTCGTCTCTAGTAGCCCGGTCTCCTTTGAATTGGCTTTGTCTTTATAGTGTCGTTAGAGACTTTGTAGAGACAAAAGATAGAAAGGGTAAACCTGCATTCATGCTCGAACTTCTATTAGGTGAACTTAAACGCACCTGGACCCAATTTATTCGCTATCCCGCTGAAGTCATCGGCGGCATCATCATCATTACCTCAGTCTTTTACGGCCTATTTCTCAGTGCTAAATACATGGCGGGGCCGTCGATGGGGTTTGGTGACAGGCTAGATGCCGTGGTGGTCGGTTACGTGCTGTGGAGTCTGGTGCTCTACATTGTCAATGACATTGCCATTGGCTTACAGTCGGAGGCCCAGACCGGGACGCTGGAGCAGGTGTTTATGTCACCCTTTGGAGCGCCGCAAGTTTTTTTTGCCAGAGCCGTTGCGAGTTTAGCCCTGCGGCTGACGTTGATTCTCGGCATTCTGCTCATCCTGATGGGAATTACCGGAAGCCGACTGAGCTTTCCGCCCACGCTGTTGTTCCCGCTGGTGACACTGCTGCTGGCGGCCTATGGGCTGGCTTTTGTGATGGGAGCCTGTGCCCTGATCTTTAAGCGGGTGCAGCAGGTGTTAGGCGTATTTCAGTTTGCCCTACTATTCTTGATCGCAGCCCCTACTGAAGAGTGGACGGGGACTGCCCGTTGGCTTGCCTATGGGCTACCGATGTTGCCTAGTACTGGTCTGCTGCGAAACCTAATGGCACGGGGTGTAGCGTTAGACTGGGGGATGTTGGGAATTGCGATCGCAAATGGTCTCATCTACTTTGGGCTTGGTGTTGCCCTATTTAGCTGGGCTGAACGAGAAGCCAAGCGACGTGGCATGATTGGCGGTTATTAGACTCTAGTACCCCGCTCAGATTAATTTTTGGGGCTGGTTGATAACGCTAGGCTTTCTAGTCCCATGGGTTACGCTTTGCTTGTCCTAGCCCTACTCATTTTCTTGATCATTCTTGAGAAACACCAGATAGCATCCTGCAATCCGCCACTGCTGATCGCTCTGACGCTCCATTAAGTAATAGGCCCGCACCAATTCACCAGTTTCAGCCATCAGCATCACCTGTTGAGCAGGCAGTGACTGTATCCAGGTCAACCCCTCAAACATTACTGAACGGGGACGGTAGACAGGCTGATAGGCAATTTTGACCATGTGCATGAAGCGCTCTGCCGTACCAAACTGCTGCTGAATCTGGGGGGTGGCAAAGGAAAAAGCCCGTTCGCCATCGTCAGCCCGCAACGCCTTAAGCTGCTGCTCTACAACGGTACGAATGGCTAGTTGATCGGCCTCACTTAGGTCCATACAGAGTATCCCTTAGCCGACTTACACGGGACGCATTAACACTTCCCACACCGCCGGAGAGATGTCATTCCTCGTCATTTGGGGTGAAATGGGGGGGCTTTGGGAAACAGGCTGTCGAGCAATTGATTGTCGTCTAGACGGCAGGTGTGAGGGCAATTGGGCCGAGGGCTGAGCGGCTTGGGGCAGCATTTCAGGTTCCATAGCATCCCCTAGAGAAAGCGGCGACACGAAATAATGGTACACAGACTCATATCCTCTCACGGTAGCCTGGACGCCACCAGTTCATTGAACTTTATTCCCTGCTATGTCCAACATCATTGAAGTCCGCCAATTGAGTAAGCGCTATCCGGTCGCGGTGAAGGAACCTGGGCTGCAAGGAACGCTGAAACATTTCTTCCGGCGCAGCTACCGCACGGTAGAGGCTGTGCGGCAAGTTTCTTTTGACATCCAGCCTGGGGAAGTGGTGGGCTTTTTGGGGCCGAATGGAGCAGGCAAAACCACAACCCTGAAAATGCTGACTGGATTGATTCACCCCTCCGAAGGCACTGTGCAGGTTGCTGGACAAACGCCCTTTCATCGGCAAGCTGATTTCCTCCAGAACATCACCCTGGTGATGGGACAGAAACAGCAGTTGCTCTGGGACTTACCTGCCCTTGACTCTCTGCGAATCAACGCTGCTATTTATGGCTTGAGCGACAAGGAATTTCGCTACCGGGTGGATGAACTGGCTGACATGTTGACCCTGCATGACAAGCTGAGACAGCCTGTCCGTAAGCTTTCCCTCGGCGAACGCATGAAGGCTGAAATGCTAGCGGCCTTGCTGCACCGTCCTAAGGTGTTATTTCTCGATGAACCTACGCTAGGTCTCGATGTCAACGCTCAGGTTGCAGTGCGGGACTTTTTGAAGGAGTATAACCAGCGCTACCAGGCTACAGTGCTACTGACCAGCCACTATATGGCCGATATCACAGCCTTGTGTGAACGGGTGCTGCTGATTCATCAGGGACAACTTATCTATGATGGCAGCCTAGAGGGGTTGCTCGATCGCTTTGCCCCCTACCGTGAGGTCAAGCTTGAGATGGACTGTCCGGTTGAAGAAGCAGCTCTACGCAGCTACGGCGAGGTCGAGATTTTGGAAGGCTGTAGCGCTAGCCTGATCGTGCGGCGAGAAGCCCTGACTCAGACCGTTAGCCAATTACTTACGGCATTTGCGGTCAAAGATTTGACTGTCACGGATCCTCCAATTGAAGAAGTTATTGGTCGAGTGTTTCAGGCGGGCGTTGTCGATTAATTGCCCTGCCTTCTGTTCCTGTTTCCTGTCTTTGGTATGGATCTCAGACCGGATCCTTACCCCGGGAGTGCGATGCGATCGCACTTTTCTCTTCGTAGGGTAAAGGCGAGTCATGTCCTTTACCTATCCGGAGGTTATATGCCTATCCAACAACTTTCACTTCATCAAATTAATGCTGAGATGCAGCAATGCATCCAGAATTGCCTGGATTGCCACAGTATTTGTCTCAACACCCTGACTTACTGTTTGCAGCAAGGCGGGCACCACTCCCACCCAGACCATATCCGTTTGATGATGGACTGTGTGGAAAGCTGTCAAACCTCTGCCAATTTCATGTTGCGGGGTTCACACCTGCACGTACACTTCTGTGCTGCCTGCGCTGAAGTCTGCCAGCGTTGCGCCGAGGATTGTGAGCGCATGGGTGATGATGCTCAAATGCAAGCTTGTGCCGAGATGTGCCGTCGTTGCGCTGAGTCTTGCCGCAGCATGGCTATGGCTATACATTAAGGCGCAATGGGAAAGGCCTAAGCCAAAAAGCTCTGGAGTGCGATCTCAGCCGACACTGAGATCGCACTCCAGAGCTTTCCTTTTATCCCTTCTTATAATGAGTCCTGAGTCTAGTGGGCATTTAAAGTGAACCTCAACTCATTGCCAGTTGCCAAAGTTCTGCGTACGTCGCGCGTGCTGCTCTCGGTGTATTACGCCTACATGGTGGAGTACCGGGCTGAGTTGGTGCTGTGGGTGCTTTCTGGAAGCTTGCCCCTAATTTTGATGGGAGTTTGGGCTGAGGCTGCTCAGAGTGGTCAGTTTGGCCTACAGCCTGTCGAGTTTGTGCGTTACTTCCTCTCGGTTTTTATTGTTCGACAACTGACTGTAGTGTGGGTCGTGTGGGAGTTTGAGCGAGAGGTTCTAGAAGGCAGGCTTTCGCCCTATCTGCTCCAGCCGCTTGACCCAGTATGGCGGCACGTTGTGAGCCATGTGTCGGAGCGCTTTGCCCGTCTGCCTTTTGCCTTTGTTCTGATCGGGCTGTTTCTGGTGCTTTACCCCAAGGCCGCTTGGCTACCTTCTCCAGCGAATCTAGTGTTGGGTCTGGTGGCAATGGTGTTTTCCTTCTGTCTACGCTTTGTCATTCAGTACACCTTTGCCCTGTTTGCCTTTTGGACAGAGCGGGCCAGCGCCATTGAACAGTTTTGGTTCTTGATTTACACCTTTCTATCAGGCATCATTGCTCCCCTAGAGCTTTTTCCCGACGTGGTCCGCAATATCGTTATGTGGACGCCCTTTCCTTATCTCATCTACTTTCCGGCTAGCTTGATTATGAATCGGCCTGAGAATGTAGTGCAGGGCTTTGTTGCGATCGCAGTTTGGTTTTTCCTATTTCTAGCTGTAAACCGCTGGCTCTGGCGGCAAGGGCTAAAGCAATACTCCGGTATGGGGGCCTAATGAAGCGCTATTTTGGCATTCTGAAACTGTTTTGGAGCACTTCCCTAGAAGCAGAGTTAGAGTATCGGCTCAATTTTCTAGTTGCCGCCTTAAGCAGTCTAGGTAGCCTGGTGGGCAGCATTTTCAGCCTGTTCCTCTTCTACCGCACAGACTACGAATTTCAAGGTTGGTCTTGGTTTGAAGCGCTCATGGTGCTGGGTGTATTCACTTGGCTTCAAGGAGTTTCCTCCACCTTTCTGGTGCCCAACTTAAACAAAATTGTCACCCAAGTTCAGGAAGGTACCCTCGACTTTGTGCTCCTCAAACCAGTCAGTTCCCAATTTTGGCTTTCAACCCGCAGCCTTTCTCCTTGGGGTCTACCTGATCTTGCCTTTGGCCTGCTGATCATTGTCTATGCTGGAACTCAATTAGGCTTAAGCCCTCTTAACTACTTGCTCGGGATTCCACCCCTGGTCTTTGGAGCTGTCATTCTCTACAGCCTATGGTTCATGTTAGGGGCCACTAGCATCTGGTTTGTCAAAATCTATAATGTGACCGAAGTGCTGCGGGGATTGCTAGAAGCTGGGCGTTACCCGATTGTGGCTTATCCGGCAGCCTACCGCATCTTCTTCACGTTCATTATTCCAGTAGCCTTTCTCACAACGGTTCCTGCTCAGGCAATGCTGAGTCGCACGAGTGGTTTCTGGCTCGTAGGAGCTGCTCTTTTAGCCGTCGCGCTGTTTCAATTTTCCCGCTGGTTCTGGGGATTTGCCTTACGCTCCTACACCAGTGCTTCTAGTTAAGCTAGAGAAATTGCTGAATTTGTGATCACCATCACTTCTGCATATTCGAGAAATCACGTAGTATGACTCTTCGAGTCACACGCTTATTCTGCAATTATCACAGGGGGTCAGACCCCATATCACTAAGAGTCTGCGGGAGATCTCAGATACTAATATTCAGTTGTCTCCCTCCAACAAGCAAAATGTCCATCCAAGTTGCCCTCTCCCCGAATCGTCTTGAGCAGCTCATTTCTGAAATTTGCATGAACCGCAAAATTACGCGGCATGATCAGACACTCCTGATGACGCTAGCTCAGCAACCAAGTTTGAGCGAACACCAAACCAATCAAATCAACTTTCTCTACGAACGCTTGCACAGTGGTTTGATTCGAGTGGTTGACTAAAGTTTAAGGCACTACTAAAAGGGGGCATTGCAGTGCAATGCCCCCTTGCTTGTTAGAGCAGCTTGTTAGAGGGTGTTTGAGAAGTTAGCTGCTAGTACCCTAGCCCCTAGCCGTGCTCTGCTGCAGCATGATCTGGTGAGCCCGCTGAATCTCATCATCGTTTCCACTCACCACTACGCGGAAGTTGCGGGGTGCCTTCCAGTTGCCCTTGAGCTTGTCCTCTTGAGAAGCGGTTGCATGGAATCCCTTTCCTGCAACCCAACCCAGCACTCCACCCACCAGGGTGAAGAGAGCGATAGATAGGGGGCTCACATTGGAGTAGTCACTTGCTCCAGTAAAGGGCACCAGTACGAGGAAAACGAAAAGAATGCCAACAATGCCACCATACGCAGCGCCAATCAAAAGACCTGCTTGGCCGCCTGTTGTAGTTCCTAGATTAAAAACCTGATTGGTCGGGGAGAGATGGTCATCAATTTGAACCTTTTGAGGAGCAACCCCTGCAGATTGGATCGCCTCTTTTAATTCCAAAGCCCCTCGGTGATTATTAAACACACCAATGATCTCACCGGAATCCTTATACCGTTCTTTTGCCATTGCGTTATCTCCTATTTTTAACGTCTCAAACGGGCATAACAAACTGACAACGACTCACTTTGTGGAGCATTTAGCTTGTACCGTTTAAGGTCCTATAAACCCGTTTTCTCAGAGCGAATAGGTTTGCCAAGCTGAGCCTTATGGCCTGAGCAAGCCGAACATTTCCAATTCGTTAGTTACATATTGTCGAGTTAAGCAAAAGACTTGATCTGTAGGGGGGCAGATTTTGCTGAGGTTGCAAAAAACCATTTGGCAGATTTGATTTGATCTGTCAATAACGTGTGAGGAGATACAAACCTATTCCGTAGAAAAGCGGAACTTTTGATGAATTCATCTACCTACGGGTAGATTCAAGGACGAGGCTGGGAATTCTGTTTAAGCACCCGATGAGAGGGACCGCTTGTGCTGAATTCCAAACTCTTTGTATTGTGTTTGTTGGCGCTTGTAACAGGTTATTCAAGTTCAATTGGTTATAAAGGCGAGCCTGATCCCTTCAAGACTCAGCTTGTAGGACTCCATCAGGAAAACTCTACGCTCGTCGCGATGGCGGCCTCTGCACCTAGCTCAATTGCTCAGATTAAGCAAGCAAAGTCATCAAATGCTCCTACTGTTTCCACTCACTACCGTTACTACCCTATTACGGGAAATAGTGTCGCGGAATTACGAGCCCAGATGACACAACAGGGACCCATGGATCTGATAGAGGGTCGGCGTTACGACGCCAGAACAGATTGGTCTGTACAGTGGGCCTATACTCATGCCAGAACACAGGGGGGATGCGCTATTGGGTCTCTAACAACAAGTGTCGATGTAACGATCACTTATCCCCAATGGACACCAACCTCTCGTGCCCCTCGATCTGCGATCGCAGAATGGCAGCGCTATATGACTGCACTGCAACTCCATGAAAATGGCCATAAAGATAATGGCATTGCTGCAGGCCAAGCGGTCGTGCGAACCTTAAGTCAGCTGCCCGCCTATTCCTCCTGCCAGCGACTAGATGCAGCTGCAAGCTCAGCCGCACAGTCGGCTATTAGACATTACAACCAGCAAGATCTGAACTACGACCAAACAACGTATCACGGCTACTCACAGGGAGCTGTGTTTGGTAGTGCTAACCATTAACGAACACTATTAGCGGCAGAAATTTCCTGATCCTTCGGCTGATCTTCGGAAAATTGAAGAGGTACGCAGTTGAAGTTCCCCTCTCCCTGCATCTTCTCTTTCCTAACTTCTTGTCCATCCATTAGGGGTGTAGATAGCCGTGAAGGACCATCAGTGGCTTAAGTTTGCAGAATATTCTTTATTAGTTGGATCAGGGGCTGGCACCATTGCTTCTGTAGCCGCCCAAAATGTGTTTTATGCCTCTGCTCCACTTACAGTGCTGGTGGCCTTAGGCTTGCTTAACCGCAATCGATTGGAGCAGAAGCTAACTCGCTCCCAGGAAATTCTTTCCCGTCAAAATCGAAGTCTGGCGCACCGATATAACAACCTGAGTAAGCAGGTGACGGCTATGCCCTCACCGGAATCTCTCACAAACTTTCAGCGGTCTGTAATGGATCGCAGCGATCGGTCCTTTTTTCGATTCTCCCAAGCAGTGCATACTCTGCGGGAAGAATTTGACCAACGGCTCAAAACGCTACAGCTACCGGACCTGAGCCAGGTCAATCAGGACATTGGTCAACTGCAAGACCAGTATGCTCACACAGTTTCTTCAATTGAAGACTTAACTGCATCCATCCATCGGTTATCTACCCTACCTCGTGTAGAAGCTGCGGAGGCTCAGATCTCCAATCTAAAAACTGAGCTGATGAAAATGCGGGTCAATCTAGATACCCTGGGAAGTGAAACTAAAACTACTCTTTCCTATCTACAAGATTCGATCCATCATGTCGATCGACGCTTACGGCTTACACCCAGCAGTTCAGATTCGCCGCATTTGCGAGAAGAGGTCCAGGAACTCATTAAAGCCGTAACTCACCTGGTTCCTCGTCAGGAGTTTAATAATTTAACCAATCGTTTACAGGAGTTGGGACAAAGTCAAGTGGCTCTGGAGAGGGCGTTGCAGGAGCTGCGTTCAGCTGGACATTCGGTTGGACAGCCTGTTGTGGCTGGGCCACTTCAGGAGAATGCCTTTGAAATGGAGTTTTTTGCAGCGTCGCTTAAGGCAGAAATTGACCAACTGGCAGCTCAGTTAGAGCGCCTAGGACAGGAAGCCCACCCTGCTAACCCGCCCTTAATGCTGGAGGGGCTGCCTCAGGGTGACTCAATAGAATTGGAAGGCTTGCAGGATAAGGTTGCTGAGCTAGAAACCACGTCCAATCGCCTCAACAATCAGCAGCGGCAGATCATCCGACAAGTTGAGCAAATCGTCCAGGAAGGCACACTGCCTATGCAGGAGGTTTTGAATCAGCTTTCTAGTCGCTTGAGCTGGACTGAGGAAAGGTTACAAGCGCTGAGTCCTGAGGGCAATGCGGCTGAGGCCACGGCGGACCCTGCTCAGCTCCAGTGGATTATTGATTTTCCCAATGGGACAAGCCAGGATTTGCCCAAACGCAGCCCTAGCCGTCGTGCCCTAGAAACCGCTTTGGACTGGACCCATCATCGGTTGGTGCTGGTTTGGCCTTGGTCTAGCGATTTAGAACTTGATGATGCTTTGGTTTATCGTTTCCGGCAGTTGTTGGCCCGTCAGTGTCAGTTAGAGATCGGCTGGTGCCACCGGGGTAATCGCCAAGAAGGACGACTGGTACGAGCAATTACGCTCCGCTGGGGCACTGAGTCGACCCACCTCAAAACGCTCAAAGCTGCGCTCAATTGCCTGATGCCTTTGCGGCAGAGCTATCCTGACCGTTTCCGGTTTAAAGTTTTGGGCACCGATGAGAGTTTTCTAGTGTGCGATCGCACGCTTGCTATCCTGGGTCTTCAGCCCCTGAAAACGCAGAGCAGTGTTCTGCCTACCGTAGATTTAAAGCTGCAAACAACTGATCCAGAAGTGATTCACGCCCTGGCAGAGCGCTTTGATAACCCAACCATTGCTGAGGGCGATACTGCCGCCTATTTCAATCGGGGCACGACTCGCTACGATTTGCGGGACCAACCCGGTGCGATCGCAGATTTTACCGAAGTGATAGCCCTAGAGCCTACTAACGGCATTGCGTACAACAATCGAGGCGTTGCCCTAGTTGATTTAGGTCAGATCGAAGACGCCAAGGAAGACTTTAGTCAGGCTATTGCCCTTAACCCCAATTTATTTTCGGCTTACTGTAACCGAGGCTGGTTGAGATTGGAAGAAAACCGTTACCAAGAGGCTGTTGCGGACTTTTCCAAAGCCATCGACCTCGACCCCGACTCACCCATTCCCTACCTATACCGAGGTAATGCCACTCAAAAACTAGGGGATTTGGCGAGCGCTATTGAGGACTATGACCAAGCTGTAAAGCAGAGTGATTCCCTAGCGTTGCCCTATTTCTTTCGCAGCGCTGCTTACGATAAACAGGGCGACCGCCAACAAGCAATTGCCGATCTTGAGAGAGCCCAATTGCATTTGGAAGCCCAAGGCGACCGTCAAATGTTACCCACCGTCCAGCGAACCCTAGACAAGCTCAAACACTGGAGAGCCGCTAGTGAAGCCTCTGTGGCTTACCCTAGCGGCTTTCAGTAAGTTAGAGGGACGCTCTCTCAGCCGCCTATAAAGGCGACTGTTCAGCTCTCAATAGTCCCTATAGCCCCTATTGCATAGAAGCCATCATTTCTTGCTGAATCCGAGCCTTGGCAGCCTTAAATTCAGTTGCCATTTGCTCTTTCTGCTGATCGCTGCAGTTCTTATCGATAGCAGCAAACATGGTGCTCTCTTCTTGACGGATGTGGTCGCCCACGATGTCCATTAGTTGCTTCACTTCAGAGCGGAACGCATCAGCGTCGGTGGGGCTCATGGCCTTGATCCGATTTAGACGCTGCTCCATTTCAGCCTGCTCATCGTACAGCTCTTGAGTATTCTCTTCGCCGTAGAAGGAACGTACACGAGGATAAACAACTTCCTCTTCAGCCTTAGCGTGAGAGAGCAAATCCTTGTACAGTTGACCGAAGTACTCCTGCAGTTTCTGAGGCTCTTTGGTCGCACCAATCTCAGTAAAGATGGTGTTGGTCTTGTTGTGCTCCAGACGGATTAGGGTCTGGATGTTCATGTCCTGCTTGTCGGAGTTTTGGGTGATAACGCTACCAGCTACGCCAGAGAGGGCAGCAACGGCATCCTGTACCCGTGCCCAGAGTCCTTGTGCGGCGTCTTGGCCGGTTAGCTCACGCACACCCACCAACTCGAGCATGCCCTTGAGTTGCTCCTGGTGAGCCCGGTTCTCAAAGTTGATGGTGTTGAGTGGGGTAATAGCAACTTCAATGTCAGCACCGACAACTTGGCCCGCTTTGTGAATCAGCAGACCGCTCATCACTTGACCGTGCTTGAGCAGTTCATGTTGAACCAGCTTCTGATAGAAAGACAGCTCGCTACCGGACATCAATTTCTCAGTCTGCTGAATTAGCTGCTGAGTCGTAGAGTGGGGTTCAGCTTGAATACCGTATTGAACAATAACAGTTTCCAAAACGCCCAAGTTTTTCTGGTCGTCTTCGAGCATGTTTTGGAGGCGCTCACGCACATCCTGATCTGGGCATTCTGACAGTAACTTCTGATCGTTAGAGAGAATGAGATTCTGCAGAGCTCTCATATCGGCTAGTTTTTCGGCAATTGCTAGCCGCTTTGTATCGTTAAGAGTGGTTACCACTTTAATTCTCCTCTGTTGAAAGCAATTTGTTAGGTATCCAAAATGACTGGCGAATTAACGTAGCCACACACCGTTAGCCCACACCTCTTTAAGGTGCCGTGAGATGGAGCGTGCCTCTGCTGGTAAACCTGATTGAAGACACAATCATTACATTAGATTCTGTCGGTCAATAAGGTCTTGGAAAGCCATCAAAGCAGTGGATGAAATGGACATTCTGGCTACGCAGCCGTCTGGGAGCTTTGGATACTTTAATTGTGGAGGGCATAAGCGTCTTCTCCACCTAACCTTAGTTAGAAGTACAGCTTGTCTCTCGGAGTAGTCTTATCTGCTACAGCCAGCTCGCTTTAATCTATTTGCTTCAATTTCTTTAGTTCAACTTGTCCGCTTCAAATTGCGTGTCTTAATTGATTTATTCAGCTCGCTCGCTTTGCTAGACTGTCAGAGACTCTCTGTCTGCTAAAACAGAGTTTAGTCTTTTAGTCGATATTTAGTTGTGTGCTAAATGCCGGGAAAAGTGTTTTGCATGTTACGTGCAGGCAACAATCCCAGTTTCTGGGGATTAACTTGGTTCTTTTCTCCCCTACAATGATCCCCAAAGGGATTTAACTAATTTCAGATTCTAAAAATTTATGTCCATTTCCGTTAATGAGCAGACCTTTAGACGGGAAGTGCTAGAGTCGTCGGTCCCCGTTTTGGTGAACTTCTGGGCTCCCTGGTGTGGTTTGTGCAGGATGATTACTCCTTTACTCAATCATTTTCATACTGAGTGGGAAGGGCATATTCAGGTAGTGGATATTAATGCAGACGACAACTTACGCTTGGCCAATCGCTATCGGCTGACCACGCTACCCACCTTATTGTTTTTTGAGAATGGGGAAATCTGCCAGCGGCTTGATAGTTTCCGGGGCAAGGAGGATCTTCGGTTAGCGCTTGATGCGTTTATGCGGAACCGGGAACTTCAACCCTACAAGGCAGACTGTGCTTGGATTCACCCGTATCAAGAGGTCTTGTAGCGCTCTGGCCAGTTTAGGTAGCCCTCGCAGAGTAGGTCAGGCCCGATTAGCCGCCACTCTAAGGACTCCACCGGAAGAGCTGCTGTCATTAGGGCCAGATTCAAGTCCCCCACTGGGGAAGGGGCTTTCTGGCCCCCGATAATTTTAGGAGCGATAAAAGCCCAAATCTTTTGAACAGCCTGTCCGCGAATCGCTTCAGCGGCTAAGGTTCCTCCACATTCCCACAGAACGACAGCACACCCTCGCTCATAGAGCTGCGCCATGACGGCACTTGGGGTCAAATCAGCTAAGGGGACGACCTCAACTCCCTGTTGCCGCAGTTGGGTTTGCCGCTCTTCTGGGGCATCTGCTTGGGTAAAGACTAGGGTAGGAGCCTCTTGCTGATTCCATAGATGGGCGGCTGAAGGAAGATCCAGAGTTCTGCTTAGGACCACACGTAAGGGAGTGTGCTGGCTTTGACCATGAGTCGTTAGATGGGGGTTGTCTTGGCGCACTGTGTTGCCGCCCACCAAGATGGCGTCACAGGCCGCTCGGAGCCGATGTACCGCTGTTCGTGCCTCTGGGCTGGTTACCCAGGTGCTATGGCCTGTGGTCGTGGCGATTTTGCCATCTAGCGTCATGGCGTATTTAAGAATGCCTAGGGGACGCTGTCGAGTGACCCGGTGGACAAAGGCTTCATTGAGGCGTTGGCAGGCTGCTTCTTCGACGCCCACAATGATATCTAGCCCAGCTTCTTGTAAGCGTTGAATGCCACTACCTGCTACGCGGGGATCGGGGTCCACCATGCCGACGACAACCTGGCTTACCCCTGCCTGTAGGATGGCTTCTGTGCAGGGAGGAGTTCGCCCGTAGTGGTTGCAGGGTTCTAGGTTGACGTAAAGAGTGCTGCCTTTTGCCTGCTCTGCTGCCGCGGCTAGGGCAAATACTTCGGCATGAGGTTGACCTGCTCCAGGGTGGAATCCTTCCCCTACGAGTTGCCCATCTTTAATTACTACAGATCCCACCATCGGGTTGGGCGAAGTTTGCCCTGCTGCTTGCTGAGCCAGGGCTATACAGCGTTGCATCCAATGAACGTGAGTGGGATCAACCCCAGGGGTGTTAGTCAAGACTTGCACCTTTAAGCGTCGCTGCCCATTGTACGAAACGGCCAGACATAGAGTCTGTTATTCCTCGGCTGTATTGGCTTCGGTCTTATTGGGTTGTTCTAGGCGAAAGGCATTGCGCTTCAAGGAAATTTGGATGCTATCTCCGTAGGTGAGCCCAGCAATTTCGGGAGCTAGCACTTCCAGGGTTGTTGGTGCTTGGAAGTGGGCAGGTTTAGTTTCGGGATGGGGATAGTAAATCCAGCCTGTGTAGTGCTGGCCCTTGGCCTCTAACTGACAGCGTGAGAAGGAAAAGGTTTCGGCTGGGTGCTCAGGCGACCATTTCACCTGCTCAAATGTGAGGTCAGGCGCGATTAGGCGGGGAATGTAGGGTGCGATCGCAACATTTAATGTGCCTAAAAACAACCCACTCAAGTCAAGACCGCGCGCTTGGAAATGAGGGATTTGCATTTCGATGGTACCCCTAGGATAGGGGCTGTCGGTAGCACGGCCTGAAGCAACCTGGTGTCCTGGAACAATCACGCCTGGAATGCTGTTCCAGAGAGCATCATCCCCTCTTGAAGCATTAGAGCTAGAGTTCATTGTCCTTGTCACAGCAGAACGGGGCTACGGTAGAACCAACTGAGCTGCCTGGCTGAAACAGCGTTGGCTCAGCCCATAGGTCACCAGAATGGCAGTCAACAGGGTCGAGAAAGCCAGGATAAACATGATCAGCATTTGGTACAGGGCAGCATTGAGCGGATCCACCCCACTCAGCAACTGACCTGTAATAATGCCGGGAAGGGTAACAATGCCTACGACCATCATGGAGTTTAGCGTGGGAATGAGACCAGCCTTAATGGCCTCACGGCGGTAGAGAACGATGGCTTGGGTTGGGGTAGCGCCTAGGCTCAGGTGGGTTTCAATTTCAACACGGCTATTTTGCAAAGTGCTAAACAGCCGATCGCCTGCGATCGCAGCAGCATTCATCGCGTTGCCCAAAATAATCCCTGCCAACGGAATCACGTATCGCGGCTCGTACCAAGTGTCAGGCCGAATTACGAGCAGGCTGGTATAGGTTAGGGTGAGGGCTGTGCTAACCAAGAGGGAAGCCCAGATCAGAGGCAGCAGTTGAGTTAACTTTTTGCTGATGCGGTTGCGAGCGACCACAGAAGCAATGGTCATCATTCCCAGAATCACAGCTAGCACTGCAAAAGGACTGCGCCAGGCAAAGACAATGGCTAGGAAGTAGCCCACTGCCAAAAGTTGAACAATAGTGCGGAGAGTTGCGATCGCCAGACTCCACCCCAGATCTAATCGCTGCCAAATGGAAAGACCAATCGCAACTGCCATCAGACCTACCGCCCACAGCAGCCGTTCAAAATCGAGGGCAATTAAACCACCATCCACTGTCAACTCCGAGCAACACTAAGAGACACCAAAAGAGAAGTCTTTCAAAGCCTTCTCAAAAGCCTCCCCATTGTATGCGTTTGCTCCGGTTGATCAGGACGTACGAGACGGTTTGCTGTAATTACAACACCTCTAAAGCAACTCGGCTTGCGGGTGGCGGAAAGGCTTCATCCAACTGACTCAGCTCCTCAGGGCTAAGCCTGATGTCAAGAGCGGCATAGTTCTCCTCTACATGAGCAAGGCTGCTCGATTTGGGAATGACGATTACGTCTTCTTGATTGAGTAACCATGCGATCGCAATTTGGGCCGCAGTGACACCCCTTTGGTGAGCAACAGCCTGTAGAGCCCGGTGGCTAAGCAACCGTCCCTGCTCCACTGGGGAGTAGGCCATAATTGGCATTTTATGCTGGCGGCACCAAGGCAGCAGATCCCATTCGATCCCTCGACGAGTCAGGTTGTAGAGCACTTGGTTTGTTGCGATCGCATCGCCACCCGGTAGACTGACCACTTTTTCCAGGTCACCCACATCAAAGTTGCTGACCCCGTACTCTCGAATTTTGCCCGCTTGCTTCAAGCTTTGAAAAACCTCTAACGTCTCGCTCAGGGGAACAGAACCGCGCCAGTGCAGCAGGTACAAATCCAAATAATCTGTTTTGAGCCGCTGTAAACTCCGTTCGCAGGCCTCAATCATTCGCTGACGCGAGGCATTGTGTGGGTAAACCTTACTCACCAGAAAAACCTGCTCTCGACAGCCTTTTATGGCTTCGGCAACAACCTTTTCTGCTCCGCCCTCACCATACATTTCCGCTGTGTCAATCAGCGATATGCCCAAGTCCAATCCATGCCGCAGAGCAGCGACCTCGGCCTCATGGTACCGGCCAAGCTCCCCCATTCTCCAGGTTCCCAGACCTAGCACGGGCATTTCGAGCCCTGACGGCAAGCGAATTGTTCGCATGGGCAACACTCTACTACGTCAGCACCGTATTTTTCCAAAAAACTCAAACCTGACCATCTATCTGGAGCATTGCTATTACTACCCAAACTGAAAGAATTAAAGCATTTTTTGAAGCTGAGCTTCGGTAGGATTGGCGCTAGACAGAATGAGATGCGATCGCATTGGTCGTGGTTGGTTCTAGTAATCAGTCTTTGCCAGTTGACCCTGTTTCCTTATAAAGGTATAGGTGAATGTGCTGGGTGACTGGTTATGTCAGAAAAACTCTGTCACTTTACCTCAGCCTGGTTTCCAGGCCTTCTTTTAAGAGAGGAGACATCGATGCGGTTTAGACAATTTGGCCCAGGAAATCAGCATTCTCGCTTATTTAATTCTTCTCGCCGTCGGTTTCTTCAGTTTTCAGCGGCAGCAGTTTCTACTGTGGCCCTAGCGAACTGTCAAAGACAACAAGCCACCCCATCGGCAGAAACAAACAGTGGAGCGGCACCCAAAGCAGCTGGCTCAGATGAGCCATTGCACATCTACACCTGGGCCGACTATTCCAATGAAGAGGTCTACCAGCGATTCACCGAAAAAACCGGAATCAAGGTTGTCGCCGATGTTTACGACTCAAACGAGGTCATGCTAGCTAAGCTGCAAGCAGGCGGCGGCAAACAATACAGCATCCTTTACCCCTCTGACTATGCAGTGCAGGAGATGCTTGAGAGCAACCTGATCATTGAGCTTGACCAGTCAAAGCTGAAGGGGCTCGATAACCTGCGCGATCGCTGGCAGGATCCTTCCTATGACCCTGGTAATAAACACAGCGTTCCCGTTAGCTGGGGAACGACAGGGCTCATCTACAACACCGACGTCATCAAACCCGGTCCAGAGGATTGGAATTATCTGTGGGACAACCAGAAAGAACTCTCTGGCAAAATTACGTTGCTAGAGGATGTGCGGGAAATGATGGGCGCAGTTCTAAAATCCTTGGGACACTCGTACAACTCCACCGACCCCAAAGAAATTGAAGCTGCCTACAACAAGTTACGGGAACTCAAGCCAGCAGTCGTCGCCTTCCAATCCTTTGGTTGGGAAGATCAGCTCATCGCTGGGGATCTGGTGATGTCCATGTCCTATTCCACGCTGGGCAATGCTTTGCCGAAAGAACATCCCAACCTGCAATACATGATTCCTAAAAGCGGTAGCTCTGTTTGGACAGACACCATGGTGATTCCTCAAGGAGCTCCGAATTTAGAGGCCGCGTATGCCTGGATAAACTTCATGTTGAACCCTGAAGACGCAGCGTTTGCAGTAGACAAGCTGACTTTTGCAACTCCCAATAAGTCTGCTTTTGATCTGCTGCCCAACGAAATTAAGGAAAGCAAAACGCTTTTCCCGCCTGATGACATGCTGGCTAAGTGCGAGGGAATTTCGCCCCTGGATACCGCAGCCCTCGACCTATACGACAAATACTGGACACAGTTGACAAGTCTTTAAAGCGTGAGGGAGAAGGACCATGCCTTCTCCCTCAACATCTAAACGGGCTACCTGCCGCAGTACGGACTGTACTGAAGGCTTGATTTTAATCAATAGTGAGGAAGGAGCGCTTAGCTGCTTGGTGCATCGCTTAGCAGCAGTCGCTCATCTAGTCCGTTGGCCTAAACGGCAAAAAAAACTTACTCGTTGCCGCGCCGCTTAAGGGCTTCAATCATTTGCTGACGAACCGCTTTTGCCCACTTATCAAAGTCCACCTCAGATTGGACTCCTTTGCTTGAGGCAGAAGCCCGTTCCTGCGTATTGTGTGACATACAGTTGACCTTAAAAAACAGTATTGAAATTTACAAAACGTTTCAACTCTCTCATTATGAGCGAGGCCGCCCCAGTCAGACAATCGTACTTTTGACAGATCTCAGGCAGAAATAAACTAGCTATTTGACGAGCTAGCTGTTTAAACAGGGAGGCCTCGAAGACGAGGTGACAGAGTAGGGCATTGGTCAAGGATAGGAGCATGGGCTGAGGTCTCCTGCCCATGCCCCTATCCCCCATGCCATCAGTGCCCCGGAAGGGACACTAGCATAGCGCCATCACGCCTAAATGATCTTGCAGAGCTTTCACATCTAGCGTTTCGTTCTGAAGAGAGCGAATGGCTGCTGCCGTTGCTTTAGCTCCCGCAATGGTCGTAATAATGGGAACTTTGTAAGCAAGTGCAGTCCGACGAATGGATCGATCATCCTCCTGGGCTTCGCCTCCGACAGGAGTATTGATAATGAGTTGGATTTGGCCGTTCTTGATGGCATCAACAATATGGGGCCGTCCCTCATGGAGCTTTAGCACCAGATCAACGTCCAAGCCTTGTTCCATCAAAGCTTTTCGGGTTCCAACTGTTGCCACCAGCTTAAAGCCTAGATCGGCCAAATCTTTGGCTACCGGAATCACTGCTGACTTTTCCCGATCGTTCATGGAAATGAAGACCGAGCCCTTTAAGGGTAGGCGTTGACTGGCCGCAAGTTCAGCTTTGGCAAAAGATTTGCCGAAGTCTACGTCAATGCCCATCACCTCGCCCGTAGAGCGCATTTCTGGCCCCAAAATTGTGTCTGTGCCAGGGAACTTATCAAAGGGCAACACTGCCTCTTTCACAGAGATGTGCTTGGGAATAATCTCCTCAGTCACGCCCAACTCCGGTAAGGTCTTGCCAGACATGACACGGACTGCCACCTTCGCCAAGGGCAAGCCTGTTGCCTTGGAGACAAAGGGCACGGTGCGGGAGGCGCGGGGGTTAGCTTCTAGGATATAGACTTGGTCGCCCTTGACCGCAAACTGAATGTTCATCAGGCCAATCACCTTCAGCCGCTTCGCCAGCTTGATGGTCCATTCCCGAATGGTGTTCAGTGGCCCATCCGCCAGCGTAATCGTCGGCAGAGAGCAGGCCGAGTCACCGGAGTGAATACCCGCCTGTTCAATGTGCTCCATGATGCCGCCAATAACGACGTTGCCCTCACGATCTGCGATCGCATCCACATCGACCTCAATCGCGTTCTCTAAGAACTTGTCGATCAAGATGGGGTGATCGGGTTCAACCTGAACGGCATAAGTCATGTACCGCTCAAGGTCAGCGTCGGAATAGACAATCTCCATCGCCCGACCGCCCAACACGTAGCTAGGCCGCACCACCACGGGGTAGTCAATCTGTTGAGCAACTTTAAGTGCCTCGTGAGTGCTGCGGGCAATGCCGTTTGCGGGTTGGAGAATATTGAGTTCTCGCAGGATTTGCTCGAACCGCTCTCGATCCTCCGCTGTGTCAATGGAATCGGGAGAGGTGCCCCAGATTTTGGTCGTTGAAACGTCAAATCCGGCCAGATAGTTTTGCAGGGGAACCGCTAGCTTGAGCGGCGTTTGACCACCAAACTGAATGATGATACCCTCTGGTTTTTCTGCCTCAATGATGTTGAGCACGTCTTCCTTGGTTAGAGGCTCAAAGTAGAGGCGATCGCTAGTGTCGTAGTCAGTAGAAACCGTTTCGGGGTTGGAGTTCACCATGATGGTTTCAAAATCATCTGCCCGCAGCGCATAGGAAGCGTGACAGCAGCAGTAGTCGAACTCAATGCCCTGGCCAATCCGGTTAGGGCCACCCCCCAAAATCATTACCTTGCGACGAGTTGAAGGCAGTACCTCACTCTCTTCTTCATAGGTGGAATAGTAGTAAGGCGTTAGTGCTTCAAACTCTGCTGCACAGGTATCGACTGTTTTGTAAACCGGGATAACCCCAAGCGACTTGCGATAGGTTCGGACCTCGTCCTCATGGGTCTTGGTGGCATAAGCAATCTGGCGATCGCTAAAACCTTGCCGCTTGACGGTGTACATCTGCTCTTTAGAGATATGCTTGAGCGGCGTCCGCTTGAGAAACTTCTCAGTTTCCAGCAGCTCCGAGAGCTTATTCAGGAACCAGGGATCGATTCCAGTGAGTTCGTAGATCTCATCAATGGTTTGACCCAGCTGTAACGCGTGGCGTAGCGCAAAGATTCGCTCTGGGTTAGGTGTCCGCAGACTGGCCCGAATTTGAGAGATGGTAGGCAGTTTTTCGTTGCGATCGCACCCCCAGCCTGCACGCCCCGTTTCCAAAGAGCGCAACGCCTTTTGCAGAGACTCTTGGAAGGTGCGACCAATCGCCATCGCCTCTCCCACCGACTTCATCTGAGTTGTCAGGTTCGGTTCTGACCCCGGGAACTTCTCAAAAGCAAACCGGGGTACTTTCGTCACCACGTAGTCAATGGTTGGCTCGAAGCTAGCCGGAGTCTTTTTAGTGATATCGTTGGGAATTTCATCTAGGGTGTAGCCGACCGCTAGCTTGGCTGCAAATTTGGCAATTGGGAAACCTGTTGCCTTAGAGGCCAAAGCCGAACTGCGCGATACCCGTGGGTTCATCTCAATTACGATGACATCCCCGCTAACTGGGTTCACCGCAAACTGAATGTTAGATCCACCTGTTTCAACCCCGATCTCCCGAATGATTTTGATCGAAGCATCCCGTAGGCGCTGAAATTCCTTATCCGTTAGGGTTTGGGCTGGGGCCACTGTGATCGAATCACCCGTGTGGATGCCCATGGGATCAAGGTTCTCAATCGAGCAGATAATCACTACGTTATCTGCCAGATCCCGCATGACTTCCAGTTCGTACTCTTTCCAACCCAATAGGGATTGCTCTACGAGAATCTGGGAGACAGGGCTAGCATCTAAACCGGAGCGAGCAATTTCCTCAAACTCCTCTTGGTTGTAAGCAATCCCGCCCCCACTGCCGCCCATGGTGAAAGCAGGTCGAATAATCAACGGAAAGCTACCGATTTGAGCGGCGATTTCCCGCGCTTCATCCATGGTTTCCGCTAAGCCAGAGGGACACACGCCCACCCCGATCCGCTCCATCGCTTCTTTGAAAAGCTTGCGGTCCTCAGCCATTTCAATGGCGGGCAGCTTCGCCCCAATCAGCTCAACTCCATATTTATCCAGCGTTCCATTCTTGGCGAGGGCAACCGCTATGTTCAGCGCAGTTTGCCCGCCCATGGTAGGCAGCAGAGCATCAGGACGCTCCTTAGCAATCACCCGCTCCACCAACTCTGGAGTTAGCGGTTCGATATAAGTGCGGTCAGCCGTTTCTGGGTCGGTCATGATTGTGGCTGGATTGGAGTTGACCAGCACCACCTCGTACCCTTCTTCACGCAAAGCTTTACACGCCTGGGTGCCGGAGTAGTCAAACTCGCATGCCTGACCAATGACGATCGGCCCAGAACCAACCAACAAAATTTTCTTGATATCGTCACGACGAGGCATAAGCGGCAGTTACCAGATGATTCACAAAAATCCAGAATATTGTAGATGCTTTCTAGGTCACCAACCCGTCCTATTTGGTTTGGCTTAATCCTGAGTTGATAGCCTACCTACGACATTGCCCATTCTAGGCATCCACAACGATGGGCGCGGCAAAACCAATAACACTATTCCCTGACATCGTCTAGAAATCCCAACCTACAGCTCTTGTTTTGCAGCGTATTACGGGCAAGCAGCCTAGCCTTACCATGGCAATACTAGTGTACTATCAAGATATTGTTCCGGGCGGACCGAAGCGTGAGTAAACAATGCCGAGACATACCTTGGCATACCCATCTAGCCCTCGGCTTTCGTAGGCTCCTAGTCCTGATTCTTCTGGGGTGGAGTATCGCTGGGCTAAGCCGTTACTCAAACCGAGTTATCGCAGGTAATCCTCCATTCCCCCGAATAAGCGCTAACCCTCAATCTTGGCAGTTTGCTTCCTTCCCAGTCGAAAATTTTACTACTTACACTTCACCTTTTGGTTACCGTGCCCATCCCTTCGGGGGCTATCGCTTCCATTATGGACTAGATATGGCAGCTCCTATGGGCAGCTACGTTCGCAACTGGTGGGACGGAACTGTGGTGGAAGTTTCTGATGACACCGCTTGCGGCACTTCCGCCATTATCAAATCAGGAGAGTGGCTCCATATTTATTGTCACATGCAGGGATATATCGTGGTGGAAGTCGATGGCGATCGCTTCTTAGTCGATCGCGATGGCGGAATTGAACTTAAACAAGGATCTCAGATCAAAGCGGGAGCCCGAGTTGGCCGAGTTGGCATGACAGGCCGCACCACTGGACCCCATCTCCATTGGGGTCTCAAATACAAAGGGGCCTGGGTTGACCCAGCCTTAGTGATCAAATCAATGGTCGAGGAACAATAGACCCCGTAGAGATGGATTGTCCCCATTTCCTATCTGGCCTTTGCCACGATGGAATTTGTCACATCATCAACGTTTCCAGCCAAATAATTTCTTCTATGCTGGTGCCATACCTGTCATTGCCTAAAACAACAATGTCTCCTCAGCCTGCTCTGCCTGACCTTGACGCCTTTTGGATGCCGTTCACTGCCAACCGACAGTTCAAGACTCAGCCCCGGCTATTGGTTGCAGCGCAGGATATGCATTTCACTAGCCACGATGGTCGCTCAATTCTCGACGGTACCGCAGGTCTTTGGTGTGTCAATGCTGGGCATTGTCGCCCTCGCATTGTCGAGGCGATTCAGAAGCAGGCCACAGTGCTAGACTTTGCTCCAACGTTTCAGATGGGGCACCCTGGTCCCTTTGAATTGGCAGAACGCCTAACCCAAATCACGCCTGAGGGGCTTAACCGCATCTTTTTTGCGAACTCTGGTTCGGAAGCAGTGGACTCAGCGCTGAAAATTGCTCTGGCCTACCACCGAGTTAGAGGTGAAGGCACTCGACAGCGGTTGATTGGACGAGAGCGGGGCTACCACGGTGTTGGCTTTGGCGGCATTTCAGTCGGCGGTATCGGCCCTAACCGCAAGCTCTACGGCAGTTTGATCCCTGGAGTGGATCACTTACCCCATACCCATAGCTTGGAGCACAATGCCTTCAGCCGGGGAGTGCCCGCTTGGGGAGGACACCTAGCGGATGAGCTAGAGAACCTTATTAAACTCCATGACCCCTCCAATGTTGCAGCGGTCATTGTTGAACCAGTAGCTGGCTCAACTGGAGTTTTGGTACCCCCGGTAGGCTATTTGGAGCGGTTGCGCGCCCTTTGCGATCAATACGGTATTCTGCTCATTTTTGACGAGGTGATCACGGGATTTGGCCGCTTAGGAACGCCCTTTGCTGCCGACTACTTTGGGGTTGTGCCCGACATGATCACCGTGGCTAAAGGCATCAGCAACGGCACGGTGCCGATGGGGGCTGTCTTGGTGCGCAACGAGATTTACGAGGCGTTTATGCAGGGTCCTGATACTGCTATCGAACTACCCCACGGTTATACCTACTCAGGGCATCCCCTCGCCTGTGCAGCCGCACTGGCTACGCTCGATACTTACGAAGAGGAAGGGCTGTTTGAAAATGCTCATACCCTTGCTCCTTATTGGGAAGACGCTGTTCACTCTCTTAAGGGCTTGCCCCACGTTATTGACCTACGTAACTTGGGCATTGTGGCGGGAATTGAGTTAGAACCAATTCCGGGCAAGCCAACCACCCGAGCCTTCGAAATTTTTCTCAACTGTTACGAGCGAGGTCTGCTGATTCGGACGACGGGCGATATTATTGCTCTCTCACCACCCCTGATGCTCCAGAAGTCCCATATTGACGAAATGTTCGGCATTCTTACCGAAGTTCTTAAGGAGAGTGACTAGAAGGGCACAATTTTGCAAAAGACCTCTTAAAAGACCTCTTATATCAAAAGCCCTACCAAGGTTATTCCTCGGCAGGGCTTTCAAATAGATAACGAGAACTCTTTAACCTGGGGAAACAAATAGGGTTAAGGTGCGCTTGTCAAAAGACTGGACTTTACCCACTTTCTCCAAGTCTGTTACTACGCGGGTGAGAAGGTCAGTAGCCCGCTCCCGGTATTGGTGTTCACGACCCCGTAGTCGCACTAAAAACTTTACAGAGTCACCTTTGCCCAACCACTGAGTTGCCTGCCTAATGCGAAGGCTATAGTCTGACTCACCGACGTTGGGACGGAATTTGACTTCCTTAACCGTAGGTCGCGAAGTCTGCTTCTGGCGCTTGTTCTGCTGGTATTGCAGCTTGCCAAAATCCATGATCTTGCAGACAGGGCAATCCTTTCCCTCTGAGACCACTACCAAGTCTAGATTGTTTTCCTGAGCCAACTGCAAGGCATCGCGGGTGTCAATCAGACCTCGGTTGTTACCCTCATGATCAATCAAAAGCACTTCGGGGGCTTTGATTTGGCGGTTGATGAGTTGCTCTTGTTTTGTAGCGATAAGATTAGCCTCTTAAATTCAGCACGTATTTTAACTACGATACTAGCCTAACTCAATCCATCTCTCCTTCTACTTAAGGGAGAGTTAGGATTTCCACACCTTGAGTTCGGCTAGAAGCCTTCAGCTACTTTCTCACCTTTCGCCTCAAATCAAGATCTTCTAGCTCAAGCTCAATTGCTTTGGTGCTAATCGTTATCTCGTATAACGAGACCAGTAGGGATGCGACTAGCAGCAGCAAACTAAGGCCAAAGAGCCACTCTGCTAGAGCCTGGTGTCCAACAAACAAGGCAAACATTGACAGCGTACAAAAAATAAAGCTAGAAACTCCTAACGCCTGCATGCTCCGGATGAGAACAATCCGCTTTCTTAAGTTGTAGATTTGCCGTTGCACCAACTCACGCACATGTTCCCGGTCAGAGCCGTGCAGTTGACGAATGAGTTGAGCTAGCACCAGAAATCGGTTGGTGTAGGCCAATAAAAGCAGTGAAATGGCTGGAAATAGAAGCGCAGGGGTCGTTAGCTGCATCATTTGAGCACCTGTTGTCATATCAAAAGTGCGTATTTATGCAGAATCTCTTGAAAAGAGTTTAGGGCTAAAGCTTGTTTTCAGAATTTGGAATTTTTAAGAAATATAAAGACCTATTAATAACAATGACTTTCTCTCAGGGATTATCTTTGGCAGGAATGTCGGGAATCTATGTAAAAGATTAAAGCAGAGGTGACTTTGATTAATTTGTGATTGACTAAATAAAAGTAAAATCAGAAGCCTCATGTACGCCTGACAGTTGCACCTGACAGCTACAAAATTGGTTTGTTTTCTCGATTTACAAACAAGGTCTTTAAATTTCCCTGTCATTTCTGATAGGCCCTTTAGGTTTTTCAAGGAGTGAGCATCTCGTGAAGCCGAGCTTGTCCGATATGGCTGTAAGAGCTGCGATCGCAGCCCTTGAAACCGAAGCGACAACCCCAGCAGAAAGGATTGCCAGGTTGCTAGAGATCGCTCGGCACTTGCAGGATCATGCCCAATCTTCCCAGCAGTTAAAAGATACGGTCTACTTATACTGTGAGGCATTAGAACTGTGTGAGGAAGGCGCTAATCCTCTGCTCCAAGCCCGCGCTTTAACTGGTTTAGGGGGGAGTCTGCGGTTGATTCCCACGACAGTAGCCGATCCGCTGGTGGAAGCGAAATTAGCCTACCAGAAGGCATTGCCCCTGCTGCAAGAGCACGCTGCCTCTGAAGAGATCGCCACTGCTGAAATGAACTTGGGTCTGGTCTTTCAGGCCTTGGCTGCCTACGGTATGGCTCAACTCCCTGAGGTTGTGCAGGTCTATCAGCGAGCTCTGCGGGTGTTTACCGGAGAGACTTACCCCAAGGAGTATGCGATTGTGCAAAACAACCTTGCGATCGCATATCTCTCGATGCCATTGACAGGTCATCAAGACGAAATGCGTCAGACTTTGGCGGTAGAAGCCTTTGAGCAAGCATTGCAACACCTCACGCTGCTCCAGCATCCCCATGAATATGCTCTATTGCAAAACAACTTGGGCAATGCTCTGCAATACACGCAGGACCAGATTCCTTGGGAGAACAGCCGTCGCGCGCTCCTCGCCTATGACGAAGCCCTTAAGGTTCGCACGGCCCAAGCCATGCCCCTAGAGTACGCCCATACCTTGACGAGTAAAGCTAACGTGCTCTGCAATTTACCGGATGACTTTAGCGAACCTGAAGCTGGAAATTCTCGCAATTTGAACCAAGCTAAAGCCTTGTACGAAGAGGCTAAAACCATCTTTCAACAGCAGGGCCGAAACAACCAGGTGAAGGGGGTGAACACCGCTTTAGCTGACATCGAAAGTGAACTCTTGGCTCAGGCCTCTCTTTAATCCTAACTTGCTGGTTGGGAAAACCTTGTCGTCCCCCAAGGGCTATAAAGCAATGTACATAACATTGCGAATCATCTCAAAGATTGAAAACTGAAGTTAAGAAATCAGACAGTCGTAACACCCTGTTCCTACCGTAAAGATAGCGCCAGAAAATATGGTCAGGACACTCTGAAAACATTTACTGCATGAGTATTTTCCCTTTTATCTCTAAGCACATTATGGGTATCCCGCGAGCCGAAGTTATTCGGGTACAGGGAACTGTGCAAGGAGTGGGGCTTCAGTCAACGGTTTATCGCTTGGCGAAGCATTATGGTTTGAGGGGAGAAATTTGCAATGATGGCGAAGGAGTTCGTATTGTTGTGGTTGGGGGCCAAAAATCCATTGATGGTTTGGTGGAGGGAGTGCGATCGCAAGCACCTCCCCTAGCCCAAATTAAAGCTATTACCCGCACCCCTTACAAAGGTGAAACCACATTTTCTGACTTTAATATTGTCCAAAATATTGTTCCGAGCCAACTTGGTAGCGTTCAAACGCTAATTCTGCCGGATGCTGCAACTTGTAAGCTCTGTTTTCAGGATATTCAAGACGCTGCTAGCCGTTACTACCACTATCCCTTCACCACTTGCACCCACTGCGGCCCGCGTCTAAGCATCATTCAACCCATTCCCCACAACCGAACTCAAACGAGCATGGCAGCTTTTCCCATGTGTTCTGCCTGCCGCCAAGACTATGAAGACATTGAGAACCGTCGCTTCTGTGCTCAGCTCGTTGCCTGTCCCGACTGCGGTCCTAAAATTTGGCTAGAGCAACTAGACAGTTCTGCCCCGGTCTCCTTTAGCCCTATTCAAAATGAGGTTGATACGGTTTGTACCCTGCTGAGACAGGGAAAAATCGTGGCGATCAAAGGATTTGGTGGTTTCCACTTAGCTTGCGATGCCAGTAACGAAGCAGCGGTTCGCAAGCTACGGCAGCGCAAACACCGCTTTCACAAACCTCTGGCTCTAATGGCGCGAAGTGTATCCATGATCGAGCGATACTGTCAGGTCGCCCCTGAGGAAAAAGCACTTTTGCTTAGCCCTGCTGCCCCCATTGTTCTGTTGCAGGCAAAGCTATCCCAGCTACCGGGTTTCTGGTTAGGATCCGAGTTCCTGAGCTTCCATCGCGGTGACTTTGCTGATCAAATTCCCCGAGCTTGGGCAATTGACAGCACTCAATCAAACGATTTCATAAGCGAAGGACCCACGTCAGATTCATCGGAGGAGGGTTCTACCGAGAAAACCGCTTCAGGAAACAAGAGAAAGAAGGATGCTAATACTTTCAGGCCAATTGCGCCTTCTATAGCTCCTGGGCAGCAGACACTGGGATTTATGCTGCCCTACGCACCCCTACACCATCTGATCTTGCAACAGATGGATCGACCTATTGTGCTGACTAGTGGCAACGTTTCGGATGAGCCGCAGTGTACTCAGAATGAAGAGGCCAAGGAGAGCCTTTCAGGGATTGCCGATTATATCTTGCTGCACAACCAGGACATCACCAATCGAGTTGATGACTCCGTAGTGCAGGTCTGTGAGGGCCACCTACAAATGCTGCGGCGGGCTCGAGGATATGCCCCTAGCCCAGTTGGCTTACCGGAAGGGTTTGAGAGTTCTCCCTCCTTGCTCGCAATGGGCAGTGAGTTGAAGAATACGTTTTGCTTGGTACAGCACGGTCAAGCAATTTTGTCTCAGCACATAGGTAATCTTGAGAACGGCAGAACATACCGCTCTTATAAGCAGACACTCGCTCTATTCAGTCAACTTTTTGACCATCATCCCGAGATTATTGCCGTGGATCAGCATCCCGAATACCTCTCGACCAAACTGGGTCTTTCTTTGGGTAGGGGTGCTGAAGGAATCCCTACCCCTTCACGTATTCAGGCTATTCAGCATCACCACGCTCATGTGGCGGCTTGCATGGCAGAGAATGGCTTAGCGTTGAAGACACCACCAATTTTGGGTATTGCTCTCGATGGTTTGGGGTTTGGGGATGATGGCACCCTCTGGGGCGGAGAGTTTTTGCTAGCTGACTATCGGGGCTACCGACGGTTAGCTACCTTCAAACCCGTGGCTCTGCTTGGGGGAGAGCTGGCCATCCGTCAACCTTGGCGCAACACCTATGCTCATCTCAAAGCTGCCTTTGACTGGGCGGAACTCACAGCAACCTGTAGTAGTTTGGAGCTAATTGAGTTTTTGTCAGATAAACCCCAGTCAATGCCGGAGCAAATGCTGGAAAAGGAAGTCCCTTCACCCTTAGCTTCGTCAGTGGGAAGGCTGTTTGATGCTGTAGCTGCGGCTTTGGGGATTTGCCGGGAAGAGTCTAGCTACGAAGGGCAGGGGGCGGTTGAATTGGAGGCGCTGATTGACCCTGAGCAACTGCACCAAACCTTGCCCTATCCTTTCGAACTGGTGACGCGCCACGACGATGGCCTTTGGATAGTAGAGCCACAGGCAATGTGGCTGTCGCTGCTTGCGGACCTTATGCAGAAGGTTGATCCAGCAATTATTTCAGCTCGGTTTCATGTAGGACTGGCAAATGCGATCGCAACCCTGACCCAAACGCTGCGGCACCAGCACCCCTTCACCCAGGTAGCGCTTACAGGGGGCGTGTTTCAAAACAAAGTCTTGTTGCTGGAAGTCAAACAGCGGCTAGAAGCCTTAGGCTTAACCGTGTTGACCCATAGCAAAGTACCCCCCAACGATGGTGGGCTTTCTCTCGGCCAAGCCGTCATTGCCGCCGCTCGCCACATTAATCCCACGCCTCAATAACTGCTCTGGAAAGAGCGGCATTGGGTCTAATAACGGCAATTAAGAAAGACGACCGATCCCGGGTGTGTCGAAGGACGCAGTATGATCTGGTAGAAATGGAGAAAAATAGCGGTCTTGCTTCTTCATTCTCCTAAAAACCAGGAATGTCTGATCAGTCGATTCCGTCTGCTGCCCCATCTTCCTCCTCAAACATCCCGACCAACCATTGGGCTCAGGCAGCCTTTATGGTGCTGGTTGATCGTAAGATTCTGGACAAAACGACGGACCTTCCTAGACAGCCAGACAGCCCAATTTCTCGGGCAGCTTTTATGACTTTGCTGGAGCGAGGATTGTCAGATTCGTCTCCCCAGCTCTTGTCTCCGTTGTTTCAGCGGTCAGCCGCTCCCACTGCTACATCACCCGTCACGCCCTCAAGTAACTCCTCCTCAGCGATTACTCGGGCAGAGGGAATTGCGCTGCTGGTTGAGCACTTACACTACCTCCGGCCTTTGGTTCCAGACCCTCTGCTAGAGGCTTACTTCGATGATGGAAGCCAGGTTCCGGCAGCTTATAAGAGTGCGATCGCAGCTGCCACCTTAGCCAGTCTGGTCGTCAATTACCCTGATGTACGGCGGTTACAACCTCAGGCTCCTCTAACTTGGGCCACTGCTGCTGCGCTTCTCTGCCAAGGACTTGGCGTAAAAGATGCTGTGCCTCCCCAATATGTTCCCTGGTACACAACACTGACCACTTTAGGGCCAGAGATAGCGGTTCCATTTTGGCAACTGCGAGGCAATGCCTTTTTGGTCCGTGACATTCAGACCCAACTTCAAAAAGTGCGTCTTTATCCTCCTAAGCAAGCTCCCGATGGCCGATTTTTGCTCCTAACTCAGATGGGCCTGCTGGAGTTTTGTCAGGTCTTACAACTGCCTAACGTTCAAAATTACACCTTAGATGCCAGTCTGGCTCAAGCGCTTCGTCAGGTGGATGTGGTGGACTTTTCTCTGAAGATGGCCAAGAATCGCGATCGCATTTTTCGAGAGTACTACCAACAGGAAAAAGGCCACGATGCTTCGCACCTAGCCTTTCTCGACAAGGGCATTCAAGGCTCTCCCTTTGAAAAGCTGGTCGAAAACTACCCAGTGTATCTGAGGCTCAAGCACTCCAAATCTGATCAGCCCGCCTCTACGATTGCTCAGGCAGGTGCGTCCTCGCCTCCAACTTCCCGCAAATTCCTTTTTGGGAAGTCACTCATCGGTACTAAAGCCCGACTCTTTGCTGCTCCTGCTTCCCCATCTCTGGCTTCTTCGCCCGCCCGGCCTCATCCCTCTGCTCACCATGCCCTCTGCCTTACTCCACAGCCCTACCCAGACCGGGGTGTTTTGCCTGCGATCGCAAACGATCGTCTTCCCTTTCTCCATGCTGATATTCAGCAGGCTTGCCTTTGCCTTGGTCAATTCGTCAATAATCAGCTCCAGGTTAATTGGCTGGGCCGCAATGCCATAACCACCGCTGAACTTTGGAGCGCTACCAAAATCATTCCCCTACTCAACCTGGTTTCCCAGCTTCATAGCAAATCAATTCAGACTGACATTGACAACCTAACAATTCGATCAGGCGGTCGCAGCCAGGGATTTAATGTCCATGATTTGGCGGTGGACATGGTCAATTACGAGTACGACATCAGCAGCTCCAATGCGTTAGCCGCTATGTTTAAGCTCTTCTCCACTCCCCAGACATTGGAAACTTGGCTGAAAAGCATTACAGGCAATACTCAGCTCACTTTCCGCGGTAACTATGGTGAAAGTCCTTTTTTGGGCAGTCCAGTGCTGTGGGACAAACAGTCGAAAAAGCCAGTTTTAGAAGCGTCAGGGACTCGGCATGGGGGACCCAATGCGATTTCGACCTATGATCTCACCCGGTTGGTGACCATGCTGGGCTGGCACCCCCATCTGCCGAGCAGTGCCCAACTGCCTCGGGCCCAATGGAAAAGTCTGGAGAGTATCATTCGAGCAATGGGGATGGACTCAGCTCGCTATGTTGATGTTGCTATTGAGCGCCTGGGATTGCGTCAAGTCATCCAATCCCCTGTCATTGCTTCAAAAATGGGGTTTGGCTATAGCGGACAGCGCCGTCGCACTGAGTTGGTTTACTCGGCTTTTGTACAATTCGCAGATACCCGTCCTCAAGTAATTGATGCTCAAGGGTTTGCACCCCTTCGGACCTTTGGTTTTACTCTGCTTGCTGCTAAGCGCTTGGGAGATGGGGATCGCGAAGCAACCTTACTAGATGCCCGTATAGCTGCTGAGGTGACTGAGATTGTGCGCCGAGTCATGCTCAATGAATGGCCGTAGTTTCTCGGAGTTCTTATACCTAAGCAAACACGGGTAGAAATCGAACAATTGCGGATGTTGCGTGCGATCGCACTTTGCCAGAATAGAGATAGAAGATTCTCTGGTCACAGAAGAACCTCAGCTCGTCCCTCTTGAGGTGTGCTATGGATCGCAATGAATTTTTCAATCCCCACTACCACTACTATGGGGAAGTCAAGCCTGAGAACCTGGTTTTCAACGCCAACTTACAGGAATTTTCCCAGCGAGTTGGTTTTCTCTGCAATCTGCAAACCGGTGGTAAACTTTCGCCGCAGGACGTCTACGAACAGATCCAGACTCTATGGGAACAGCTCAAGTTCTCTAAGGAATCTCTAGGCATTGGGAAAGACCCTTTTCGGTAACAAACTCCAGCCTTCTAAGAAAAGTTTTGAGTTCCTTAATTCAGGCAATAGCTATAACTTTGGACAAGAAATATTTTTTGTCTAACTACCGCCACAACTTGCGATAAGCCTGAATTCAAAATTTTTTGGGACCCATCACAAGACTTAATGCATGGTCTCTGAAACCCTCATGAGCCAATGATCAGGGTTTATTGGTCTTCATCTATTAATACGTCTGTTCCGACTTTTGGTGAGCCTTTCTAGGAGACGGATCATTCCTTAGATAGACAGGTATACCGTTCAAGTGGGCTACTTTTTAGCAATAGCCTTAGTAATTGTCTGGCTCAGGGCTAGACAATTAAACTTCTGTTGTTTCTTAGCTCTCAAAGGAGAAACTGCCTTTGACGCATGAGCTGTGTCGAATAGTCTTCCTTGAAGGCTTGTTCTCAGTACTTCTAAACATCGTTAGCAGTAGAAAGTGCTGATCCAAACATTTAGTTTGGTTCCCTTTTTTACTGCCCAGCATTTTGGTTTGCTGCTGCGGCTAATTTGCTACTGCGGCTAAAAAGTTGCAAGTACTCCTTTCAAACATTGAGAGAAAACAATGAACATAAAAGATAAAGAGCAATCTATCAAAAAAATAGCAGTTATCTTGGGCACTGTAAGTATTGGTGCCCTACTAAGTTTTCCAGCACTAGCATTGCTCAGTTCCCAGTCCTCTTCTAATGCAACTAGCTCCACCGGAGAACCCCTTCTATCACAAACCAGCGGAACCAGTGGTGCTGCTGGAGGGACTACTGGAGGCGTAGGAACAACCAATGGAACGGTTGGCGGCACGGGTACGGGTGGAACTGTGAATAACACTACGCCCGGTGGCATCGGCACAGGAACTGGGGCAGGTGGCACCCTAAACACTACTCCTGGTGGTATTGGCACAGGAACAGGAACGGGCGGTACGATTAACACTACTCCTGGCGGTATAGGTGCAGGCGGCACAATAAATAACAGAACTCCTGGTGCTACAGGGGTAGGAACAGGAACGGGTGCAGGCGGTACTCTGAATACCACTCCCAACGGCGGTACGATCTATACCACCCCTAACGGCAGTACGATTTACACTAGCCCCGCCACTCCTACGGGTGTCGGAGCAGGAACAGGGGGCAGAGGAAGTATCTACACTACGCCTGGTGGTACAGGAACAGGGACAGGAACGGGTGCAGGTGGCACAACGATTTATACGACCCCTGGCAGAACAGGTACCGGGACCAGCGGTAATGCCACAGGAAATACAACGCCCAATCGAACAACAGGTGGTGTTACAGGGGTTGGCGTAGGTGGGGGTGCAGGCGGCACCACGGGAACCACTAACTACAACACAGGCGTTGGCACAGGTAGGGGTGCAGGTGGTACCGCAGGAACCACTAACTACAACACAGGCGCGGGTACTGGTAGCGGCGCAGGCGGCACTGCAGGAACCACTAACTACAACACAGGCGTTGGTACTGGTGGGGGTGCAGGTGGCGCTGTAGGAACCACTAACTACAACACAGGAGTCGGTACTGGTGGGGGTGCAGGCGGCACTGCTGGCGTTCGTGCTTATTGGTAAGTTGTAGAGCTGTTAAGAGAGGCAAGGTATTGGGATAAGCCAACACCTACATTAGTAGCCTACTGCTTAATGCTTTGTCTCAAAACTGCCTACTTACCCGGCCATTGTCGCAACATCTGCGGCAATGGCCTGCCTAATAGCTAATTGGGACAGGCGTTTAACAGCTCACCTAATTGTTTACTGTTAAGCATTTCTAATGATTGAGTTTCAGTTTCTCAAACGTCCCCTAACATTATTCAGCTTAACTTGGACTTTTTGGCTGTATGCAAGTCCTCAAACTTGGCTACAGCTTGGCCCGGCTAATCCTCCTGCAAGATTCACCCAAATAGTGGCTCAATCAGCTAACACGCTGATTCCTGCAAAGCCATTTGCTAAAGCTGTTGCTAGTTTATCCCCCCCGCGTTCTACCCAGCAGAAGGTTGTAAAAAACACAGCTACTCAAGCCTCTTCCTCACTTTCTAGATGGCAGAAAGCCGTAAATGCGACGGCTCAATCAGCGGTAGAACCAGTTGCAGAACCAAATCGCTTAGAAATTGATCTTAGTAATAGAACTGTCTCTATTTATAAAAAAAATATCAGAACAAGAACATATCCGGTTGCAATTGGTCGTCAAGGGTGGGAAACCCCTGAAGGCCAATTTAGAGTGTCGCAAATGTTGGAAAAACCCAGCTGGATTAATCCCTTTACTGATGCACTTGTTCCAGGCGGCGCGCCAGAAAATCCGTTGGGTTCCCATTGGATAGGATTTTGGACAAATGGTCGGGATTGGCTTGGATTTCATGGTACTTCCAGCCCTGGGTCGATTGGTCAAGCTGTCTCCCACGGCTGTGTGCGAATGCACAATGCAGATATAGAGCAGATTTTCTATCAAGTTGGCCTAGGAACACAGGTCATTGTCAAGCAATAGCAAGAAGTAAACCCGAATGAGGTTTTTGGCCTCAGTATTGCCGTACTAATTATCAAATTGGAACGGCAATTGTTCTTTAAAGATTGAGTGAATACCTCTAGAAAATACAAATTCTGACAAGCTGTTTAACGCGCAATTACTGTTTCAATTGCTGTGATTAACTCCGGCAGTTGTTATGGGCAGTTGCTATGGGTAGTTGTTACGAGTTGAAAATTGAACTTGCCTTAATCTGTCCCATTATGCGAACGACCCTGCGAAATAGGACTGTGTTAAGGTGTAGTGATACCAGCGACGGGTATAGGTTACGAACCTACAGGTGAAGTTAAGTATGCGTAGGTAAGTAGTGACTATCCGTCCTCATATGCAGTTGAGATTAATCTGGTTAAGCCCCCATGACACTGCAATCCTATTTCTCTGCTTCAAAAACTTCTGATTCTCGTTTACAGCTGAATCGTTCAGCTTCCTTCCAGAAGACAGCCAGCAGTTTTACGCTAGGCTATTCATCTTTCTCTCAAACTCATTCTCCAGCGTCTCAGGCAGATAAGCCGCTTTCTTCGTGGTGCTGCATCTCGGTCTTGCCGGGTCATGATAGTTGGGTGCGCACAGTGGCAATTAGCCCAGATGGTCGGTTTATTGCTAGTGGCAGTGGTGACAAGAGTGTGCGAATTTGGGATTTGCATGCCAAAGCTTTGCTGCATGTCATTCTCGACCACGATGCTTGGGTGCGCTCAGTTGCCTTTAGTCCCGACAGTCGCACGGTTGCTAGTGTTAGTAACGATGCCACTATTCGGCTCTGGAATGTTCGTACTGGGAAGTGCCAAGGTGTTTTAGAAGGGCACACAGATTGGGTTCGAGCTGTAACCTTTAGCCCTGATGGTAAATACCTTTTCAGTGGGGGACAGGACAGTACGGTTTGTATTTGGCAACTCGCGACGGGTCAACTCATTCACCGCTTGTCGGGCCACTCTCATTGGGTTAGAACGGTGGCCGCTAGCCCAGATGGTACGACCTTGGTTAGCGCTGGGCAGGATAAAACGGTGCGGATCCACCGAGTTAAGGGTCGAGGATCCAATCGGGTTTTGGAAGGTCACGAGGAAGAAGTGCTGTCAGTGGCGGTCAGCCCAAACAACTGGCTGTTGGCGAGCGCTGGAGCCGATTGTACTGTGCGCTTCTGGAAGCTCAATAGTGGCCGTCAAATCACTCAGTTCAAAGCTCATAATGCGCCCATTAACTGTGTTAAGTTCAGCCCCAATGGGAAACTTCTAGCGACCGCTAGCAATGACAAGACGGTTCGTCTTTGGAACATTGACAGCGGTAAAGCCGTTGCGCGGCTCGAAGGGCACAATGGCTGGATTTGGTCGGTGGCCTTTGCTCCTGACAGCAAAACTCTAGTTAGCGGCGGTTGGGATGGTTCTTTAAGGGTCTGGCGATCGCAAGTCTAGGGACTGGCTAGAACTGGGCCTTAAAGTACTCCCGACGCATCCGTGCGATCGCATCGATGGAGATCCCTTTGGGGCAGACGGCTTCACATTCGCCGTGGTTGGAGCAGTCCCCGAACCCTTCATCCTGCATTTGCTGAGTCATTGCTAACACTCGCTGCTTACGCTCTGGTTGGCCTTGGGGCAGCAGCGACAGGTGAGCAATTTTAGCCGCTGTAAAGAGGGAGGCGGAGGCATTGGGGCAAGCGGCGACACAGGCTCCACAGGAGATGCAGGTAGCATAGTCAAAAGCGAGGTCGGCATCCTTTTTGGGCACCGGGGTGCTGTTCGCTTCTGGGGCCGATCCAGTTTTGACAGAGATATAGCCACCAGCGGCAATGATGCGGTCAAAGGCTGAACGATCAACCACCAAGTCTTTAATCACCGGGAAGGCTCTGGCCCGCCAAGGTTCAACTGTGACGGTGTCGCCATCCTTGAAGTGGCGCAGATAAAGCTGGCAAACAGCGGTTTGCTGCTGAGGGCCATGGGCCTGTCCGTTGATCATGACGCCGCAGGAGCCACAAATGCCTTCTCGGCAGTCGTAGTCGAACTCAACCGGGTCTTTGCCTTGGTGAATCAGTTGCTCGTTGAGGACATCAAGCAACTCTAGAAAAGACATATCTGGATTGGCATCGACCACCGTGTACTCAACAAACTGCCCGGTTGTGTCGGGGGCGGTTTGTCGCCATACTTTCAGGTGAATTTTCATGGGCAAAGGATGGCCTACGAAGCGCAGAAACCCCTCCAGTCTAACAATGGGAAAAGGGTGGTGTTGGGCATAAAGCTTAAGAGATAGTGGGCTTGTCGGGCTGATTCAAGTGAACCTTCTGGAACAGGTAGCGCGGCTCTAGGGTAAAAGATTTTATTGGGACTAGGCACTTCATGATTGTGAGATATTGCAAGATTTTGCTCGTTGCTTCGGTTGGCTTGCTGACCCTGCTTATAGTCTTGAATAACGTGCAAGATTCCCAATCAAATTTGCTCTACGTTCAGCATGTCATGAGCATGGACACGACCTTTCCCGACAACGCACTCAAATGGCGGGCCATTTCTTCACCTGTTGCTCATCGGTTAGCGTTTGGGGTATTGGTCGCATGCGAAGCCGCGATCGCACTGCTCTGTCTCCTAGGAGCTTACCGACTGCTCAAAGCAGTAAAGGAACCTGCTAAGACTTTTGAGCAGGCCAAGGGAATTGCGATCGCAGGGTTGTCCTTGGCCTTTCTGTTTTGGTTTGTGGGCTTTATGGCCGTTGGAGGGGAATGGTTTGCGATGTGGCAATCTGAGACTTGGAACGGGCAGCAACCAGCCTTTCGCTTCATTGGCTGTGTTGGCGTTGTGCTGTTGTTTGTAAATGCTGCGGATCAAGACGTATCCCCTTGAGATTTATCCCTTGGCAGAAGTGCCCTGAAAAGCACTCCTTAACATTTACTCGCTTGAAATTCTCCCTCAAGAGTGATTGAGGGGTGTGAAAAACTACTTAGGGTGTTAGCAGTCGAGCCCGATTGGATACCGCTTTGACCTCAAATCCCTTGGTAGTGGCTAGAACTAAAGTAAAGCAGGCGCGGCAATTGCTTTTTTGCGATCGCACGGCTAAACGCCTCAACCATCCTGCTGACTATTTCAGACCACAATCCATTGCTGGGTACATTGGGTTTTTAGGTCACCAAAATTTAGGGGATGACATTCTTTTCGAAGCGTTTCAATCGTTGTTTCCAACCCTGCAGTTTTTAACTTATGACGGAGCAGTTGACTCTGTTCACAATCCCCCGTTTAGTTACTACCCAGTTGAGCTGGCTCTATATAGGCAATTCATCAAATCAAATGCTTTGTATGACGTTGTTTTTCTAGGCGGCGGCACGCTCATTAACCGCGGCCAGTACCTTAGTCGTTTCGAACATGCATTACGACGGAAGAATCGTTGCGTTGTGTTTGGCACGGGCGTAGCTGATCCCAATTTTTGGCATGAGTACGACGGTCATGAAGACTATTTGAATCAGATTAAAGCCTGGATTCCACTGCTCAGGGATGCGGTGTCAGTAAAAGTTAGGGGGCCGCGCTCGGCTCGAATTCTCGCTAGTTATGGACTGCCTGATACAGAGGTTATTGGGGATCCAGCCTTATCAATGTGTCAGTCTAGACCCATTCCCCCTACGTTCACTCGAACCCTTGGAATCAATGTAGGTAGCCACGGCGTTCTATGGGGCGAGGAGACTCAGGTCTATAAAACGGTGGTTGAATTGATTCGAAAGTTTATTGCAGCCGAATGGCGAGTTGAACTCTTGCCCTTTCATCAGGGCGACTTAGAGATCAGTCAACAGATCGCTCAGCAAATAAGCTCCCCCCAGGTTTCAATCTGGAGTCATTTCACCCAAATAGAAAGGACGCTCCAGAGAATCAAAACCTACGATTTGGTGATCGGGCAGCGGCTACATTCCATTGTTTTGGCCTGTGGTTGTGCGGTGCCATTTATTGCTTTGAAATACACGCCTAAGTGTGAGGATTTTCTAGAGTCTGTTGGCTTACAATCTTTTGGATTAAGAACAGATGAATTGAGCCTAGATGCCCTAATAGCATTAGTTGTTCAGGTAGAGAAAACCTACGCTGATTACTGCCAACAACTGATTGAAGTGGGTAATCAGTACCGCAGTCTGCAACATCAAGCAGCTCAAAAGATTATGGAGTTGGTGCCATGACCCATGTGACCTTTGTAACGGGTGCTTATCGGCCGGATCGTTGTGGCGTTGCTGACTACACCGCCCATCTCCGGGACGCCCTCGCACAGCATGGGGTTCAATCCACGGTTCTAACTACTCACACAGCGGCCCAAGCCGCCAATCACGCTACTGTTCAGGGAGCTGTACCGAACTGGAGTTTGAGCAGCCTCATTCCCCTAGTTCGTAAGATTTTTGCCACAGAGACCACGCTGCTGCACATCCAACACGCAGCAGGTAGCTTTGAGTTTCAACGATCGCTTTTTCTCCTACCCTTTCTGCTGAGGAGATTGGGCTACCGCAAACCAATTGTCACAACGGCTCATGAGTATGGTTGGTGGGAGTGGCAACCCAAATGGGCTCCGGCTGGATTGCTGGAGTTTCTAAAACAGTGGGGTCAAGAGCGGCACTGGTGGGATCGTGAGGATGGCTTTCTGTTGACGGGCAGTAATGCCATTCTTACAACCAATGACAACATTGCCAGCGTTATGGGAGATCGACTGCCCTGGCTACGCGATCGCATTTATCCGATTCCCATTGCAGCCAATATTGATGTGGTTGAGTGCGATCGCACCCAGGCCAGACAGCAGCTTCGTCAACACTGCGGGTGGCCCGAGAATGCTCAAGTGCTTGCTTTTTTTGGCTTTTTGCACCCAGTCAAGGGCTTAGAAACCTTGCTCAAGGCCTTTAGCCAAGTAGTCGTTCGCCATCCGCAAGCGCGACTGCTCATAGTAGGAGGGGTAGAAACGCTGGCACTACAGGGCCAGGACGCTAAACAGTATTGGGACAAACTCCAGCAGCAAATTGTCGCTTTAGGGCTAGAGCAGCAGGTTCATTGCACAGGCTACGTTGACGGAGACACAGCCTCACGCTACTTGTCAGGGGCAGATATCGGAGTGTTGCCATTTAACCCCGGCGTAACACTTAAAAGTGGCTCTTTGCTAGCGTTGCTAGCCCATCAGCTTCCGACCGTTATTACCCAGTCGGACGAAACCGATGCCGCGTTGGTTACAGCCGAGTTTGTCCGACGGGTGAGTCCCCGCGATGATGAGCAATTAGCTCAGGCACTCACGACACTCCTAGAAAATGCTGATGAGCGGCAGCGGTTGGGGCAGATGGGGCAGGCTTTTGTCCAACAGTTTGGTTGGGATGCGATCGCATCCCAACACCTACGTATCTACCACAGTTTCAATAGGTAGTCTTGCAAGCAACTTTATGAGCCTTGCATAAAACTGCCAACCAACTCGGTAGATTTCGGCCAAAGTGTTGGCACCTCTTATTCGTGAGTTTATTGGTGGGTATCCCTAAAGTAAGGATGTCCTTCAATCGAGGCCCATACCGTGTTGACAACCTCTATTTCTGAAACTGGACAGACAACTCTACAAGACGATTCTCTAGAATCTTCCTTCAGTTCCAACTGTTTAGGAATGGCAGGTTTCCCAAGTCATCACAACATCTTGCATCAGGTAGGGCAAACCATTCTGTTAACGCCTCCCAACATTTGGGCAGCGCTGGACCTAGATCAGTACTTTGGATTTGACTCCAAGACCTTAGCGTTCAAGGAAATGCTGGTACCTTTTGTTTGGGTAGCCCGCCAAGAACTGATTGACCGAGTAGGCGAAGACTATATCAGTCTGCCTGGATCGACCCGCCAAAAAATCGAAGCTGAGTTGTTCGCTTCGTTGGATGCGCTCTGCTTACAGAAGATCCAAGGCAGTTACCCACAGGCCACCACCACTGAGCTGTTTGCGATCGCTGAGGCACATCGTAAACAAGGCTGGCAGGAATTTTGCCGAGAGCATCCTTGGATCGCAGCAGAATTGGCTGAAAAGTTGGTGCATTGGATTAACACCGTCGCTGGATTTCTTAGCTTGGTGGGCTAAGGCCAGCCTCGCCCTCCTCTGAAGCCGGAGCTGATTCCTCTGGCGGTGGGGCATCACCGTCAAGAGCGGGAACGTCGCTCTCTTCTAGCTCTCGAAGAATAGGAGGAGCTACAGGTCTTTCTTGAGAGAAAATAGCTGCGATCGCATCTTGCAGGGTCTCTGCCATGGCAATCCGGTTCCGATACACCATAATCACCCGCGTCAGTGCGGGCAGTTGATTTTGCTCGGCTACTAAGTACAGCGGTTCAACATAAATAAGCGATCGCTCAATCGGAATCACCAAGAGATTGCCCTGTTGTGCCCGTGATCCTTGGGTGTCCCAGAGAGAGATACGTTGGGAGATTTCTGGGTCTTGGTTAATTCGGGCCTCGATCTGCTCTGGGCCAAAGACCAACTCCTGTTTAGGAAAACGGTAAAGAAGTCGTAGCCCATAGCGCTCGCCATCAGATCGAGCGGCTAACCAAGCAATCAGGTTATTGCGTTGAGAAGGCGTAAAGAGGCGTAACAAAATAAACTCTTCGACCTCTTCCCCAGGCAGGCGCATGATTAGGTAGTAGGGAGCCACCTGCTGGGCTTCGTTAGCGTAAATCTCGTTGGGAGCCCGCCATTGGTCTTCCCGGTTATAAAACACCTGTGGATCAGTCATGTGATAAGTCATGAGTTGATCCGACTGCACCTGAAACAAATCCTGTGGATAGCGAATGTGTTCCCGCAGACGCTCAGGCATGTCGTCAATTGAACGAAACATACCTGGGAAAGTGCGATTCCAGGTTTGAATAATCGGATCATCGGCATCTACGACAAAAAAGCCAACCGCGCCGTGATAAGCATCGACAACGACCTTAACTGAGTTGCGGATGTAGTTAAAATCGTTCTCTCCCGGATCTGAGTAGGGATAGCGATCGCTTACGGTGTAGGCATCAATCACCCAGTAAAGATAGTTCTCGTCCGTTTGAAGGTCAAAGCTTTCTGGGTTGAGGTCAGTGTTGCGATTTCGGAGAACTTCAAAATTGGGTGAGGGACGAGCTGTATTGCCATGGGATGGGCCAGTCCCCCAATCACGCGACGCTTCTTCAGCATCCACCACAACTAAGTAGGGATCGGTATCAAACCGAAGAAAAGGTGCAATTTCTCGCACTCTATCAGCAATATTGCGCCGATACAGCAGCCGAGATTGGGGCGTAAAGTCCTCGGTAAAGAGCATGCGCCAGTCAAGCAGTCGCCGGGCATACACCAGTCGCCGCCACCAAGGGCCAATGTTGATACCAGCTCGACCCTGGTATGTGGTGTAGACGTTGTCCTCCCCACTGGGATAGTCCAGTTCAGGGACTTGAGTGTTGGTCAAGATGTAGGTATTCGTGAGTTCTCCAAAATAAATGCGAGGTTTGCCAATGGGAATGCTGGCACTGATGGCCGGGCTGCTAGGTGTGTGGTCGATGCCCCGTATGAAGTAGGAGGGCAAGCCATCGGGGCTAGCGGTATTCACTGGACTCATCGTGAAGCCAAAGCCATGGGTGTAGACCAGATGCTCGTTGATCCAGGTTTTCGCAATATCGGGTACTCGGTCATAGTTGAGTTCGCGGGCCGACACCAAAACTTGGCGTCGATCATAGGTGCCCTGGTTGTTGAGAATGGGATAGCGATCAATATCAGCGCCTACAAACTCGTAATACAAACGAATTTGCTGAAGTTGGCGGTTGCTCACGAGCAGAGGGTTGCTATCCCACAGCCGAACGTTGTCTAGCGTCAGATCATTTTCGGCAAGGTCTGCACCCGTTAGGTTTTCGGTAGGGTTAAACAATTCTGACGTAATGTCGCTAAGGTCAAAGGCATTGCGCGTGAGGCGAATGGAGTTGGTGATGTAGGGCCGCTCTCGCTCCAACTCGTTGGGCTGCACCACAAAGCGCTGCACCAGCGGTGGCAAGAGCACTGTTCCTACTAAAAAGGCCAGCAGATAAAGGGCAATTCCCCAAATTAAGATGCGCGATCGCAATGGCCCATAGGACAAATTGGGTAATCTGGCGTACTGACGCCGCCCAACATCCCGCAGCCACATCACCATGCTCGCTAGCGTTAGCTGCCAGAGGATAGAACGCCACAAAAAGCCTAATCCCAGCCCCAAGGTCAGCAGGCTCAAAGCAGTATTCGCGGGCAGGCTGACGTGTACATCTGTATAGCCCGCCCCGTAGATGACTCCTTGTGAGGAGTAGAGAATTTGGTAGCGGCTCAGCCAATGACTCAAACTTGTCACCAGAAACAAAGCGCCCGCAAGCGTGTAGAGATGGCGCTGCTGGGGAAGTGAAAACCCATAGAACCGTCCCCGACTGAGGCTGTTACCTGCTAGTAAGTACACTAGCGATACCGTCACCAGCATAAAAAACAGGAGCCCTACCAGCCAGAAGTTGAGCAGTTCCCACAGGGGAAGGCTCAAAATGTAGAAGCTGATATCGCGGTTAAAGATGGGGTCTACCTGCCCAAAAGGAGCTGGGTTGAGCGCCAGCAGCACTTTAGCCCAGTGGCTCGACAGAATCAGACCAAAGCCCAAACTCATTAGCACGGCCGCTAAGCGCGTGACCCAACGAGGGTAGATCAGAAGTGCGATCGCACTTACCCCTAAGGCAATCAACTGCGTTGGCTGCGCTATCAACCGATTCACGACTGCCTGTACAGCTCCCGGCTTAACCCATAGAGGCAACGGTGGCTTTGAGGTGTAGAGACTAGAGGTGGTCTGCCAGTAGCTCACCATGACCTGCCCCTGGTACAGCAATTGAATGCCCACCAGCAGCCCCAGCGCCATTGTCAGCAGCAAGAGCCATTGCAACCCCTTTCCCTGAGGCTGAGAAGCCACCTCCCCCAGTGGAGGCTTCAGAGGTTCCAACCGAAAGGCCAGAGCCAAGTTACCCAGCGTAAAAAACAGGCTCACTATGAATGCTAGGCTGCCTAAGCCAAGCTGAACCCCCATCCGTAGCTTAAACGGCTCCAGGTAGTTCACTTCCTGAAACCATAGCCCCTCTGACAGCAGATAAATCAGAGCATCCAACAACAGCAGCAACCCAACAACAAATAACCCCCATTGCCACCAATGGGGGAGCCTTTGTCTCAGTTCTTTGGGCAGATACATAGCACTTAAGCAGGTTCAGGGGCTCACTGCCTGAGATTGTAGCGTTGTCTTGATCCCTGAAAATGCCGAAGTTACCTTGCTTTTTGATGTGAATCAGGCGTGTCTAGAATAACGGCAGCGTTTGGTTGTGGGTTCTGATTTTAGTTAAAGAACTAAGCCCAAAGGTTAAAACGGGTCAAATGTTCTTCAACTACTTTGGGTAGTGCTTTGTGCAAGTCACTTTTGCCCGTAAACGTTAGTCGATTGCGACCTGGCACATCAAAGGGAAATTGCCCTGGCAGGTCAGGACGCTCCATTTGAGCCAGCAAGATCTGCTCAGGCCGCTTGCTTTGTAGGGCATAGCCCATCTCCACGCACACCTTCGGACTGGGAATGAGTTGAGGGGGAGTCCCTGCAATTTGGGTGATGGGTGTACCGTCGGCAATAAACAGCAGGCATTTACGAATTTTGCGGGTAAGGCCACTGCCCAAGCGCGCAGGCCCCTCGCTAAGGCGATGGGACTCCTCAATTTTGAGAGAAACTCGCGATCGCACATTCAACTTATCGATCACCGCATGCAGTTCCTCCCGTAGCAAGCTGCTGGAATCGGGATACTCGTTCTGATAACAGAGAAAGACAACTGGATCTAGATTGGCGAAGACGTCTTGCTTAGTGAAGTAGATTTCGTGGCTAATCAGATCAATGTTAGAGATGGCGTAGGTGCCGCTGCCCTCAATGTAAAACTCGACCGTGTCGCCTTCCAGGTAACGCTGAAACCAGGAGGCTCTCTTAACATCGTCACTGTCTTCTAGAAAATCGGCGCGCAAAGCGGACTTAAGTAAGCTATTTTTGCTGAGCCGCAGATCGTGAGGACGCTTTTCCAGTTCTCTAACTGGCTCATAGTCTGCCAAATACCAGGCTTTTAGAGCAATAATGGCCATTTTTTCTCTGCCGTTTCAGCGTTTTCTACTAAATATAGCGCTGGCAGACAGCTTGGGCATCACTCTCCTGGCAAACGCTGGTTCTTGGAAAGATCGCCTGAAAAGTCTGCCGATACCTTTAACCCACAACGTCATATTCCTAAAACAACAACATCCAATTGCTCTTTCAAGTGACTCCCCCACATAGGCTGAACTTGAATAGAGTTAACCGATCAAGCGACTTCTTAAAGAAGATGCGATCGCAGTGCTCTCATTTCGTCAGTTTGGGAAGTATTGATTGGAGAATTGGATGTTGTTGGTTAGACGAGACAGATTGAAAGTTAACAGCGTTTCACCTCTTTGTTGTATTAACTGCTTGTGTATACAGTTGGCTGTTTAATCTGCCAGGGAAGCTTTATTTGCTCCATCTTTAATATAGCGCTAAGAAGAGCAGAAACAAGCGCTTGAAAAATAAGTTTATGCTTCTGTAAGTAATACTTAGCCAACCTGATAGAAGCCTAAAATAATCATAAAAGAGGCATCCAAACGCGAATTATTTCTGAATAAATTCTCTATGGATGCCAAGCGCTGAGGCGAAAATAGTAAGTACCCTCAAGAAACCCTTTAAAAGCAGATATAGGCACAGCCGAGCTGTGCCTATATTCAGGATGATTGACTTGTAGATTAACAAACACCTAAACGCTTTCTCTAGGGTCTTCCTGACATTGGATGAAGATAGTTAGAGGTAACTGACTCGGCGTTAGAAGCGATTAATTTTGCCGATCACAGAGCTCTCAGTTTGTCAGTTTAGGAAGTATGGAGTGTGAGTTTGGCGTTGTTGGATAAACGAGACAGACTGAACTTTATCAGGATTCTACTCCTTTTTATTGGGTTTATAATGGCTGTTCTATCTGCCAGGGAAGCTTTATTTGCTTCATCCTTAATATACGCCTTTTATTAACAGAATCTATCCCTTGAAAACAAAGTTTACTTTTGGGGATCAATGCCTTTAGACGGATTCTTGACAACTTTATTGAAAATGGTAGAGAAGCTCTCAAGCAACATTTATTCCTGCTGGAAATCCTAAAATTATGTCATCCGTAAGATTGCTGATAAATTAAGGTCTGTGTGGGTGTTTCAAAGGTCTGCTTGCTGGCGAGATAAAAAGATCTGTCAAGTGTGCCCTCATATTTTTTGATGCCTTTTCATCCGCCTTTAAGCAATGACAAGGATTGTTACTTAAGCTGGGATTATGCTCGAATAGAAGAAAATTTTGCTTGCGATGCTAACTAACTTGACTCAAGGCCATTTAGGTTTACTTGAAAGCTGCCCTCGTAAGTTCCAGCAAGTCTATTTAGAGGGGTTAAGCGGGCCGCCTTCGCCAGAGCTACAGCACAGTCAGCTTTGGGGCCAGCGATTTCACTTGCTGATGCAGCAGCGGGAATTGGGATTGCCGCTACCTCTTGCTCCAGTCGACGACGAGGGCCTGCAAGACTGTATGCAAGCGCTCCTTGAGATTGCGCCAGATCTCTTTAAATCAGACTTGTCCACTTTTCGTCAAAGTGAGCATCGGCGATCGCACGTTTTCAACGGCTATACCTTGACCGTTATCTACGATTTGCTGATTCTGAAGCCTGAGAGCGGGATGATTGTAGACTGGAAAACCTATCTACAACCCAAAAAACAAACTTCTTTGGAACAGGACTGGCAAACCCGGCTCTATCTATACGTTTTGGTTGAAACCACGAACCTCCAGCCTGACCAGGTTTCGATGAGTTATTGGTTTGTTCGACATCGCGACCCACAGACTAAAGCATTTGCCCCCCAACAGGTTGAAATCCGCTACTCTCTTGCTAAGCACGAGCAGACCCGGCAGGCTCTAACAAAATTGACCCAGGCGCTTTCGACCTATCAAGCGGCAGGAGAGTTTCCCTTAGTCGGTCCAAGCTTGGGTGTGTGCGATCGCTGTGCCTTTGTTGCCCCTTGTGGTCGCCTACCCGAATCGACGGCGGGCTTTGATCTGGCTAACTTACCTGCTCTAGAGGAAATCGAAGAAGTGCCTCTTTAGGTGATCTCGCATGAGCATGGTATTCAGGAGCCAAAACTAAGTTCAAGCAAGGTTTCAGGCAATACTGCCGCGTTTTCGAGCTTCTTTGTAGGAAGTACCCACGTTTTGCAGACCCGCTCGAATCATCTCCCGCTCTAGCAAGGCAAAGAATCGAGTGCGATCGCCACCTCGAACGACTGCTTGGTTGTGGGCTTCGGCCAACGCAACCGGATAGCCGTAGCCCTTTTGCACCTGAGTTAACACCATTTGCAGAGCCGTTTCTAGAAGTTCTTCATCGGCTACAACCCAGGCTGGCATCTCAATACGGGCAACCTCTGCTCCCACATGGGCGTAGCAAAAAAAGATTTGATGATCCCCGTAAAGATCCAAAATGGGTGCTGAGCTTTGCCAGAGCGGTCCCCGTTGTCCCGGTTCCAAAGCCGTTACCCAGTAGGTTGCATCCCGTAGTGGCGAAAAGACTTGGCAGGGAGCCGCATCTGTTTGGCCGTTGCAGTGGGTTAGACAATCTGGAGTTTCGTAAGGACAAGCCTCTAAGCGTAGGAAGTTAAGTGCTTCACCACTGCGGGATGCACTCAAATAGCCCACTAGAGGAATCCGCAACTGCCGTAACTGTTCCCATGCCGCTAAGATGGGCGGCAGAATGTGGTCTTTGGCATCTCCAGGTAGCGCTTCCAAAAACCAGTAGATCAGAGAGCCATCGACAAGGGCCAGTGTAGGGGGATAGAGATGTGCCGAGTCTGTCGCTTCATGCCATCCTTCGGCTTCTCCTCTCTCTCTTTTCTCCTCTCTTAGCTCCCTTGCTAACTCTGCCAAAACAATCGCTTCTGCTACAGTTCGACGGTGCCCCATCCACTCCTCAGTTGAGATGCCCCATTGGCGGGAGAGGTAGAGGTCTTCAGGTCGATAGACCACTTCAGGAAGGCTATCGAGCAGGGGATAACGGCTCTGGCCGTAGTGGAGAATGATGCGGCCAATATTTAGCAGGTAGCAATAAGCAATTTCGTGATGGCTAGGGGCAATCTGAGAGCCATCGGTCGCAAGAACTGTATGCGCCTCAGGGGCAGCTTGTAGGAGGATACGGGTGTCGAGGGGTTCGATGGGTTGGGCGACAGCAAAGCCCATGCGATCGCACCACTGCTGCCGTTGCTTAATCAAGTCAGCCTGATGCAGTTTAGCTCGCTGAATGAGCTGATCTGCGATCGCAACCCGGCGACGAGCTGCCTCAGCTTCTTGAGTCAGGTGTTGACTGATACCCTGCATTTGCTGGGCAATTTTCATCAAGTCGAGCATAGCTGGCAGGATAGAACCTTGGTACGGAAATACTAACTAATGCCTGCGTCTTTGGCATTTAGTTTGATCAGAGATTGGGGCCTACAAAAGGCACTCACACGCCCAAGTGACTGAAGCTGCTCCCCATTAATCGCAGGCCCAGAAACAGTAGAAACAGCGCAAACAGCATCTTTAGCCGTTGCCCCGGCAACACATGAGATAGGTGTGTTCCCAAAGGTGCGCCCAACATCGTGCAGGGGGCGACCAATGCCACCGCAGGCCAATAGATGTATCCAGTGGCCCAAGGTATAGGTTCAGCTTGACCCGCCGTCAGCAAAAACGCCAGCGTGCCAACGAGGGCTATGGGCAGAGTAAACGAGGCCGAGGTGCCACTCGCTTGACTGACTGGCAAGCCAGCAAACAGTAAAAACGGTACGCTAATAGCCCCACCACCAATGCCCAGAACGCCCGATTTAAAGCCAATCGCAATCCCAACTAAGCCCGTTAACCAAAGCTGAGGATTTTTAGGCTCTTTGGTCAAGCTTCTCCAATCCAGCAACATTTTGAGGGAGACAAACAGCAGAAATAGGCCAAAGACCCGTTCCAACCAGTCGGTTGAGAGATAGTTTGCTAGCAGGTTGCCTAGAACTACCCCGAATCCGATAAAGCCCATGATGGTGCGAAAGATGTTCCAATGCACATCCCCTCGGCGGTGGTGGCACCAGGTCGAAGCGGCTGAGGTGAAGATCATGATGCACATTGAGGTGCCAGCAGCCAGGTGCATGAGGCTTTCATGGGGCACCTTCATTAGGGTGAACAGATAGAACAGTCCCGGTACGATCACCATGCCGCCGCCAATGCCAAACAACCCAGACAGGGTTCCGGCGGTTAGCCCCAAGCCCACAAAGAGAAGCAGATTTAAAGCGCTGTGCATTACTGTCCTACCCCCAGAAGAGACTGTTTATCTCCCTGCCATCAGTTTTAGGATGGCTTCTCAGCCTCAAAAAGTACAAAGACCTGGCTATTCTTCCATTATCGAAATTAGGACTGGGGTTAAGACCACACTATTCATGAATTGTGATGGCTGGCCTCCCTCGTTTTCAAGAGAGTCGTTTGGTAAGCTAAAACGACTTTCAAACGTGTATGGGAGACTGTCGTGGGATCTACCCGTGGAGTGGTTGCTGCTGGGCATCCATTGACTGCTGAAGCTGGAGCAGAAATGCTACGGCAGGGCGGAAACGCCTTTGATGCAGCCGTGGCGGCAGTCTTTACTGCTTGCGTTACCGAATCTGTGTTAACTTCGGTTGCCGGAGGGGGCTTTCTACTGGCTCATACCGCGGCCGGAGATAACATTCTCTTTGACTTTTTCTGTCAAACACCCGCTTCCAAGGCGACTGCTAAGCCCGACTTTTACCCCATTCAAGCCAACTTTGGAGATGTTGTTCAGGAGTTCCACATTGGGCTCGGTTCAATGGCTGTTCCGGGTAATCTGGCAGGCTTGCTCACAGTTCATCGCAAGTTGGGCCGACTGCCTTTAGAAGCCATTGTGGAACCTGCTCAGCACTGGGCCAAAGCGGGGGTTGAGGTGGATTCGTTTCGGGCCTACTGCTTTGAGTTGCTTGAACCGATTTTGTTGGCAACTGCAGAGTCCCGCGCGCTCTATGCACCTCAGGGCCATCTCATGAAAGCGGGGGAAGTGTTTACCCTGTCTGACTTTGGCACCTTTCTAGCCCAGCTGACTAAAACTGGGGCGGATCCCTTTTATCAGGGTGAGATTGCTCGCCAAATTGCCCAGGATTGCCAACAAATAGGAGGCTACCTTTCTCTGAGCGATTTGCAAAATTATCAGGTGAAGGAACGCAAACCCCTGACAATTTCTTATCGGGACAATACCTTGCTCACCAATCCACCGCCCAGTTCTGGTGGAACGCTGATTGCCTTTGCCCTAAAGCTGCTGGAACAGGCCGATCTCAAGTCGCTTCAGCAGGGCAGCCCAGCCCACTTGGCACTGTTGCGGCAGGCCATGAGCCTGACTAACCAGGCCCGTCGTGATGGTTATGATGCCAATCTCTACCAAGACAACGTTGCGGATTGGTTTCTAGGTCAGTCTCACCTGAGCCACTATCACCACGAATATGCCAACACAGTAAACAAGTGGGGCAGCACGACGCACGTTAGTGTAGTTGATGGTGAAGGAAATGCTGCTAGCGTCACTACCTCCAACGGCGAAGGCTCTTCCTACGTGATTCCAGGCACAGGCATTATGGTGAACAACATGCTGGGAGAGGAAGACTTGAATCCTCATGGCTTCCACCAATGGCAGCCCAATCAGCGAATTTCATCTATGATGGCCCCAACGATTGTGCTGCAAGGCAATCGGCCTCGACTGGTGCTGGGATCTGGCGGCTCAAACCGAATTCGCACGGCCATCTTGCAGGTCATTCTGAATACAGTTGACTTTGGAATGCCGCTAGAGAGGGCTGTGGCAGCTCCCCGTATCCATTGGGAACGCGGTGTTTTCAACCTAGAACCTGGGTTTGACCAGGCAATCCTAGAGCGCGAAGGCGTTGGCGCGGCGGACAAAACGATCTGGTGGCAGCAGCCCAACATGTTTTTTGGCGGCGTTCATTCAGTGGCGGTCGGGGCCGATAACAGCTTAATTGGGGCAGGGGACAGTCGGCGGGGAGGTGCGATCGCACAAGTCTGAACCCAAAATTACTTTGAACGGGTAGCAAAGTGCTCACGCCCCGAAATGAGCCAATCCATGTATTATCTAGGCATCTTTTGCTGATTTGAGACCATGACTGTCTTAGCGACTGTTATTGGCATCATTGCGCTGGTGCTTGCCCCTATTGCCTTTCTAGTGTGGTTCTTCTATACCCGCGACAAGCTCAACCCCGAACCCCGTGGCCTCATCCTCAAAATTTTTCTGTTAGGCATGGTAGCTGCCATTCCAGTGATCCTGCTGCAGTGGTTGCTTCCCCTTCCTACGCTTTGGATAGCAGTTTTGGTAGTGCCGATCCTGGCAGAACTGGGGAAGTTTGCAGTGGTGCGTCAGGGTGTTTACAACTCACCAGAGTTTGATGAACCAATTGATGGCATTATTTTTGCCGCCGTCGTGGGGCTAGGGTTTGCCACGCTAGAAAACATTGCGGTGCTGCTGCTAACCTATTTCACCGTTTCTAGCATGGCTCCTACAGGAACAGGAGTTGCGCTCTCACCATTCGGGGCCGTCCTAAATCTATTTGCGGTGCGAGGGCTGTTGGGAGCGATGGGTCATGCTCTATGGTCCTGTTTTTGGGGATACGGACTAGGAGTCGCTAAGTTTGCTCCGTCCAGCCAGACGCAAAGCTTCGTTTGGAAGGGGCTGCTGGCCGCTATCTTGACCTATGCTCTGTTCAATGCCCTAGCCCTCTTATCGGGGGTTTGGCCCAAGCTACTGATGGTGGCACTGCTAGCAGGTTCATGGTTTATTATTTTGCGTGGGATTGGCCGAGCTCTGGCAATGACACTGCAAAAAACACATGCCAATGAGACCCTGCCAAGTTAACTCGCAAGGCTTTAATCAGTTCGTTGAGAAGCAGGGGGCTTAGGGTTGAAAGGGTGGCAGCGTTGCCTTTAGGTAC
>DATNQF010000026.1:0-12826 GCA_036702855.1 Trichocoleus sp.
GCAAGTGCTGGGATTAGCAAAGGGCTGTTGGGCGAAGAAGCTGATCTGCCGGGACAGGACAGCCCGGTGATGACAGGGGATCCTGACCAAATCACTCGCTTATTTACCAACCTGATTAGTAATGCAGTGCAGTACACACCAGGATCGGGAACTGTGCAGATTACGTTGCAACCCATCCGCCAGCAGGGACACTTGTGCCTGCAAGTAACGGTACGTGACACGGGGATCGGTATTGCTGCCGACGCTTTGGGTCATGTGTTTGATCGCTTTTACCGGGCTGATCCCGCCCGTAGTCGCGGCTTGCATGGAGGGGCGGGATCAGGGCTGGGTCTTGCGATCGCAAAGGCCATCGTCGACAACCACAAGGGACAAATTCGCATTGACAGCCAACCTAGCCAAGGGACGACGGTCACGGTGCTCTTGCCCAAAACCCTATCCCCTATCTTGTAGTAGAACGGGTATTCACCCCGCAGAAAGAGCCAAACAAAATACCAGGCCGGATACGGTGAAAACATCAAGGCACGTTACATCTTGACCTGGGTTGTTCGGATGGGCGCTACGATGTTCGAATAGTGCTACAGCTGCAAGGGCACTCGTCACACCTTCCCAACGTCCTTTTTAAGCGTCAATCCCAGGATTTGTAAGCCCTAGTTTTCCGTCCTGGCCTTGCTCAAAGCGCAGTCTTTTATCTATTTCCATTGCACATTGCAACTGAACCTATGGCTGATTCTCTCCAGTTTTCAGCGGCTCCTTCTGTGTCTGTATTAGACGCTGCCGCTGATCCCCATGATCGAGGTGCGATCGCACATCCGGTCACCACAGGGATTTATGTCTGTATTCACGGGCATTTTTACCAGCCACCACGCGAAAACCCCTACCTCAACACGGTTGAGCGTCAGCCATCCGCCGCCCCCTTCCACGACTGGAACGAGCGCATTCACCACGAGTGCTATCGACCCAATGCCTTTGCCCGCATTCTCAACGACCGGGGCGAGGTCATTCGTATTGTCAACAACTACGAATACTTCAGCTTCAACATCGGCCCTACCCTAATGAGCTGGATGGAAAGCTATGATCCCGTCACTTACCAGCGCATTTTAGAGGCAGACCGAAGAAGTTGCGATCGCTTTGAGGGACACGGCAATGCGATCGCCCAGGTCTACAACCACATCATCATGCCACTGGCCAATCGGCGCGACAAATACACCCAAATCCGCTGGGGTAAGGCTGACTTCCGGCGGCGCTTTGGCCGTGATCCCGAAGGGATGTGGCTAGCCGAAACTGCGGTAGATGGAGAAACTCTAGAGGCACTAGTGGATGAGGGCATCCGCTTCATCATCCTGGCACCCTCTCAAGCGCAGCGTTGTCGCCCTCTAGCGGCTGGGGATCAGCCAGCGGGTGAGTGGCACGAAGTCGGGGGTGGGCAGATTGATCCCAGCCGACCTTACCGCTGTTTTCTAAAAGATACCCACGGCAATCCTCACCCCGAGCGATTTGTAGATATCTTCTTTTACGACGGCCCCATCTCCCGCGATATGGGCTTTAATGACGTCCTGAGTTCGTCCCAGCACTTTGCCGGACGTTTAGGGCAAGCCATCCACGGGGATCACCGTCCGGCTCAGCTCATCTCGGTAGCGACGGATGGTGAAACCTTCGGGCACCACCGGGGCGGAGCAGAAAAAACCTTGGCCTATGCCGTCACCCAAGAATTTCCGCAGAAGGGCTGGACAGTCACCAACTATGCCTACTACCTAGCCCTACATCCCCCAGTCTGGGAAGCTGAACTCAAGCCTGTCACTGCCTGGAGTTGTTCTCACGGTGTCGATCGCTGGCAAGACGACTGCGGTTGTGGCGGGGGTGGATTGTGGCACCAGCGCTGGCGTAAACCCCTGCGGCAAACGCTCGACTGGCTGCGAGATCAGCTAATTGAGGTGTTTGAGGCCGAGGGAAGAAAATTTTTCGATGATCCCTGGGCTGCCCGAGATAACTATGTGCAGGTGGTGGGCGATCGCAGCGAAGCAAACCTGAAGCGCTTTTTCCAAGCTCACCAGTGCCGTAAACTCTCCCGCTCAGAGTGGGTAGATGCTCTACAACTGCTGGAAATGCAACGTCACGCCCTGTTGATGTACACCAGTTGTGGCTGGTTCTTTGAAGAACTCTCCCGCCCAGAGGGGACTCAAGTGCTCCGCTATGCAGCCCGCGCTCTGGAGCTAGCCGGAGAAGTGGCCGGGAAAGAACTGGAAACGGAGTTCGTTCAGCGTTTAGCGCTGGCACCCAGTAACGTCAGCGACTTTAATCACGGGGCAGGCGTCTACCAGCATTTGGTGATCCCCGCCCGGGTCAGCCTAGAGCAGGTGGCCGCTCACTACGCTATGAGTTCTCTGTTTACCGAATACCATCGGGAGCAGCAACTCTTCTGCTACACCGTGACGCAAAAGGACTACCAGCTCCAGCGTATCGGGCCAGTTGCGTTAGCAGTGGGACACTTGCAGCTCGTCTCAGACATTACCCGAGAAAAGCTGGACCTTTCTTTTGCTGTGATTCATTTAGGAGGGTGGGACTTCCACTGCTGCATTCAGCCCTTCCGCTCCCGCTTGACCTATACCCGTGCTAAAGAAGCGTTGTTTGAGGTGCTAGGACAGGCCAGCGCCACTCAAACGGTGCTAGCGATCAACCGCTTGTTTGGGGATCGGGCCTACAGCTTGCAAGACCTCTTTGCCGAGGAGCGGCACCGCTTGATGCGGCAACTCAGTCAAGAAACGCTACAGCGGCTTGACCAGCTCTATACCCAGGTCTATCGGGATAACTATGGTCTGCTGCGTGCTTTTCACCGAGATGGCTTGCCGGTGCCTCAGGAGTTGCAGGTTGCCGCTGAAATTGCGCTGACCCAGCGAGCCTTGGATGTGCTGCAAACCCTGGAGCGAGAAACCAGCACGCCGGATGGCAATCCTCTCCAGATTGGTAATCAACACCTAGATGAGCTAGATGCGATCGCAACTGAGGCCAGCCACTTCCACTGCCAGTTGACCCTAACCGATGCTAGACCCATGCTCGAAAGCCTAATCTGGCGCTCGGTGTGGTGCTTATTGAGCCAACCTCAGCCTACGACCATTGGTGCCGACGTTGATTGGATTTGCCGTCTGATTACCGTTCCGCCGCGCCTTTCCTTGCAGTTGTCCTTAGACCGGGTACAAGAGCTGTATTACCAGCACCTTCATGGTGTGATTTTGCCTACTTTGCTCACCCTAGAAACGAGTAGCAAAGGACGACCTTCGGTGAGCCCAGAGCAAGTCGTTCTGACGAAGCACTTATTACGGCTAGGGCAGTGTTTGGCGGTGGATGTGACTCATCTAGCTGCTACCGTAAGCAAGTACTAGGGGCTTACACAGCTGCATCACAAGGCTCTGACACGCCTTAAGTGAGGCGTTCGGCAGACCAGGTTAAGCAACTTGAACCCAACGAGCTCAAGGCTCGTTGGGTTCTCTCCGCCGGAGATGCTTCATGAACGCCGAAGCTCACTAGCGGGTTGCAGTTGCCAATTGGTCTGATAGTTGGCTTAGGGCTTGAACGTACTGAAGATCTTGAGCTGTTCCCAGACGATCAGGGTGGGTCCAGAGATCTTTTTGCTCCTCTTCGGAAGAGTCAACGGTGATATCAGGTGCAATGCCTCGGTGGTTAATATCGAGGCCGGATGGGGTGAAGTAGCGAGCAATCGTCACGTTGAGACCTGACCCGTCACTGAGGGGGTGGACAGCCTGGACCAGAGCTTTGCCAAAGGTTTGAGTACCCACAACCCTTGCCCGATGGTCATCCTTCAAGGCTCCGGCGAGAATTTCGCTGGCGCTGGCTGAGTTGCCGTTGACAAGGACAACTAAGGGTCTATCAGTTAGGGCTGAGCCATTGGCTTTGGCTTGCTCGGTATCGCCTTCACGGTCGACAGTGCGGACAATGTCGCCTTTATCCAGCCACATGCGTGCGATCGCAATGGCTTGATCAAGCCGACCGCCGGGGTTATTGCGCAGGTCCAGCACAAACCCATCCACCTGCTGCTCTTCCAATTTGGTGATCGCTTGCCGCATCTGGTTAGCCGAATGCGCATTAAACTCACTCAGGCGAATGTAGCCGACGCGGTGCTGGCCTTCGGTGCGCAGGGCAGAATGAACCACGGGAACATCAATCCGGGCGCGGGTTAGGGTTAGTGTATAGGGTGCGCCGCTGTCTCGCTGAAACACTAGGTTAACCTCTGTGCCCGCTTCACCTCGGATCATGCTAGCGGCAGTCTCGACCGTCATGCCCTCGGTGGAGGTGTCGTTAATTTGGAGAATGCGATCGCCCGAGCGCACCCCGGCCTTAAGCGCAGGTGAATTTTCAATCGGCTGCACCACGGTCAGCCTTTCGGTGTCGGAATCGAGCATCAGCTGCATGCCCACGCCTACCAATTCACCACTGCTCTGGTCCCGGAACTCCTGAAACTCAGTCGGACTCATGAAGCGCGTGTAGGGATCGTTGAGCTGCTTCAGCGCTTCCCGCAGGGCAGTGTAAGCTTCGTCAGGCGAGGTATAGCTTGGGGAGAGTAAAGAGTGCCGTACCTCTTGCCAGTCCACCTGGTTAAACTCAGGGTCTACGTACTCTCTATTGACGATTTGCCATGCCTCATCGAGGGTCGCCTTCGGGCTGTTTTGAAGCAGGGTTGGCCGGGCTAAAGTTGGTAGGGTCGGAGCGCCGATTAGAGCCAGCGTGAAGGCAACCGCTAGCACTCCTTGACCGGAAGACAGTGAAGACAGCCCTTGCAAGAGGGACGCAAAACGACGGGGTCGGGACATAAGCAGCGAGATACAAAGGTGAGGTTAGCGTGTGGGCAGGGCTGATGATGTCGGAGCCCAAACAATCTCATGACACAGTTTAGGTATCCGAAATGACAGCACTGTGGCGATTCTGAGACAGGATCGTGTTGACCCTGCTGGGTGATTGCAGAGTACCCAACCTCTACATTAAACTCGCAAAGAATTGATATGTCGTCCGTGTAGGCTTCACGCCATCCCTAATCCGCTACTTGGGGTCGTCTTCCCCCTGATGTCCTTTTTGCCGATATTCACTGAGTAACTTCACCTGATACTGGTTGCGGCCTTTTTCCTTGGCCAAATACAAACCGGCATCAGCAGCAGTAATCAAATGTTCAGGCTTGTCGGTTCGCGTAGGAACGTGGGTTGTCACACCAATGCTGATTGTGACGCAATCGGATATTAAGGAACTGTTATGAGGAATTTGCTGCGCGGCCACCTCAGCCTGAATTTGTTCCGCAATCTGCTGGGCTCCCGTCAGGTTGGTATTGGGTAGAATGACGGCAAACTCTTCTCCACCGTAGCGAGCCACCAGATCGGCAGGTCGTCGGGTACTGCTTCGAAGCGCACTGGCAATTTGCTTTAGGCAGGCATCACCTGCGGGGTGCCCATAGTAGTCGTTGTAGGCTTTGAAATAGTCAATGTCACACAACAGAAGCGAGAGGGGCTGTTGGTCGCGCAATAACCGTCGCCACTCGTGCCGCAGATAGTAGTCAAAATAGCGGCGGTTGAAGACTTCTGTGAGGCCATCGATAGTCGCCAACCAGCGCAATTTTTCATTGGCCCGCTCTAGGCGATGGTAGAGATCGGCTTGTTGGAGTGCGATCGCAAGCTGTCCGGCCACTTGCTCTACTAGCTTGACTTCCCAAGGTTGCCAGCGGCGAGGTTTATCGCTTTGATGCACCATCAAAAGGCCCCAAGGCTCCTCTCTCTGAAAAATGGGCACCGTTAGGGAGGCCCGAATGTGCAATTGCTCCAGCAGCGTATGACATTCCTCCGTCATTCTCAGCTCGCGGACGTCATACAAGAGCGAAGTCTGGCGGATATTGCTTCCCAAATTTTGAAATTCCAGGCAGTCTAGGCCTTCTGCCATACCATAGTGGATTGCCAGCGGAGGTTCCCGGATCGACTCGGCCATAAACTCCAAGTTGTGCGGACTAGGCAGCTTTAGAATCAAGACCCGGTCAGCTTCCAGCGCTTGCCGCAGCTCATCGGCAGTTGTTTGCAAAACGGTGGTTACATGCAGCGATCGACGGATGTGCTGAGTAATGTGGCTGAAGATGCGATCGCGCTGAATGGTTAACTTGAGCTGAATTTCCGCCTGCTTGCGAATCTCAATTTCTTTTTGGAGTTGCTGGTTTTGCTGAACTAACTGCTGACGCTGACGCCGAATGGTGATCTGATGGCCCACCCTAACCAACACCTCAGCACTGTCAAACGGCTTAGTGATGTAATCGGTTCCTCCTATGTTGAAGGCTTTGGCCTTGTCCTCAGAGCGATCCAAAGCGCTGAGGAAGATAATGGGGATATCACTGATTGCGGCGTCAGCCTTAAAGGCAGCGCAAACCTGAAACCCATTCATTCCGGGCATCATGATATCTAGCAAGACCAAATCGGGCGGATAGTCCCGCGCCATATCAAGGGCAATCGGTCCACTAGTTGCCTGTCTTACCTGATAGCCGTGATCATCGAGAATAAACGAGAGAATCTCCAAGTTATCGGGCTGATCATCAACAATCAAAATGCGGTTTTGCTCTGCGGACATAGCCGTTTTCCTTCCATGCCGGAATTGTAAAGAGCTTTTGTCGTTTTGAGGTCTACCCCTCGGTCGCTTCTGATAGCGAGGAAAGTGTTGTGTGGCCTCGCCTTACGCTACGTTAGGAGGGTTGCTCTTGGCATTTTTGGCGCGATGCCCCACTCTAGTCTGGTTCATAAGTCCTGGCAAACGCCGCCAGAACCCATTTCTCGTTTCTTAGAAGCACCGATTCTACCGAGAACCTTAATTTCCCCGGATAATCAGTGGTTGGTGCAGCTAGAGCAACCACCTTTACCGACCCTGGCTGACTTGGCTAGGCCCAAGGTGCAAGTGGCTGGGATTCAAATTGATCCGACAACCCGTGGTCCAGCCCTAGAGTACGCCTATCGTAGCCTAACGATTCGCCACCTAAGTTCTGGCAAAGAGCAGGTTTTGGACTTGCCTGGGGATGCTCGGTTGCGCAATTTTCTTTGGTCGCCTGCGGGGCGTTACCTGGCCTTTACCCTAACGCAGCCCGAGGGATTGGCACTCTGGGTAGCTGACGTATCGCAGGGACGGGCTTGGGCTTTGACCCCACCCATTCTCAACGGTACCTATGGCACCCCCTACGACTGGATTTCTGAGACTGAGGGGCTGGTCTGCAAGATCGTTCCGGCTGATCTACCTGCGCCACCAGAGCCGCCACCTTACCCACCCGGTCCCCGCATTGAGGAGAATCTGGGCCGAGAAGCCCCAGCCCGAACCTACACGCAGCTGCTGCAATCCCCCCATGATGAAGCGCTGTTTGAGTATTACCTGACTTCGGTGCTAGAGAAGGTTAGCCTGAGTGGCGATCGCACCCGTCTCACGGATGCCCTGTTGATTGATGGAGCGACCCCCTCCCCAGATGGTGAGTGGATTTTGCTGGAAACGATTGAGCGACCTTTTTCCTATCAGGTGCCCGTGGGACTGTTTCCCCGTAAGAAGAGGGTGTTGGACCGGGCAGGACAACCCGTTTTTGAAGCGGCAGATCTGCCCTTAGCAGATGCCATTCCTGTAAGCTTTTCCTCGGTGCGTCCGGGACGGCGTATTACCTGGTGGCGGGCTGACCGTCCGGCCACTCTGTTTTGGGTGGAAGCGCTAGATGGAGGAGATGCGCGTCGGGAAATGCCCTTCAGAGATGTCGTTTATCAAATTGAGGCCCCATTTCAAGAGAAGCCGCAGTCTCTCTGGCAAACCCAGTTACGCTACAACCGCATTCTTTGGGGGGACGAAACTCGCGCATTGGGCTATGAGTACTGGCACAACACGCGGCAGGTCCGTACGTGGTTGCTCAACCCGTCTCAGCCAAGTAGCCCTCCAGTCCTGATCGATGAGCGCGATGCCCAAGATGACTACCGCAACCCAGGACACCCGATTATTGGCCCCAATGCTTACGGCTGGAATAGCCTACAGTTTGCTGCCGATGGCAACAGCGTGTACTTAGAGGGGAGAGGCGCTTCACCCCAAGGCGTTTACCCATTTCTTGACCGCTGGAACTTAACTACCCTGGCTAAAACTCGCCTTTGGCAGGCTGAGGATCCGTACTTTGAGCGAGTAGCCCGCCTGCTAGACAGTGAGGCTCGTCAGTTCATTACCAGTCGGCAGTCCAGTACAGAGCCGCCCAACTATCAGCTCCACGACCGCGAAGCGAGGCAGGCCCAGCCGCTTACACAGTTCGTCGATCCGCTGCCGTGGTTTACCGGCGTTAAGCGGGAGGTAGTGAGTTATTCGCGTGCAGATGGGTTGGAGCTATCGGCTACGCTATACCTGCCGCCGGACTATGACCCAGCCGTACAAGGGCCTCTGCCGACCGTCTTGTGGGTTTACCCCCAAGAATACAAAAGCCGAGATTCCGCAGCCCAAATTACAGCAGCAGAAAATGCTTTTAGCCGCCCTTGGGGCACGTCAGCCCTCTTTTTGCTGACCCAGGGCTATGCAGTCATGATGGGGCCAACCCTGCCGATTGTGGGAGAGGGCAAGACTGAACCCAATGACACCTACCTAGAGCAGTTGAAGATGGGGGCGCAAGCAGCAGTGGATTACCTGGTGCAGCGAGGCGTGTGCGATCGCACATGCCTCGCTATCGGTGGCGAGTCCTATGGGGCTTTCACCACCGCGAATCTGCTGGCCCATACCGATTTGTTTCAGGCCGGGATCGCTTTGAGCGGGGCCTACAACCGCACCCTCACCCCCTTTGGATTTCAAGGGGAACAACGCACCTTCTGGGAAGCTCAGGAAACCTACATGCGCCTGTCACCCTTTACCCACGCCGCGCAAATCAAGCGCCCTCTGCTGTTGATCCACGGCGCAGAGGATGACAATGCGGGGACTTACCCTATGCAGAGTGAACGGCTCTACGGCGCACTTAAGGGGTTGGGCGGTACGGTGCGCTGGGTAGAACTGCCCCTAGAAGGCCATGGCTACCGCTCCCGAGAAGCCGTGGGTCATGTGCTGTGGGAAGTAACCCGCTGGCTTGAGATCTACGTTAAGCAACCAGACACAGGCACTCAAAAGAAAGTTCAGTAGGACGGAATCCTCCTGTAGGGCAACCCTTCGGCAGAGGACAGGTTATTGAGCCCATCCTAGATTGAGAATTGAGCAATTCTAGGTTCCTGTATGGTTTTAGAGCAAAGCCTGAATCACACCCGTGTCAACGCTAAGTCAACGGATGTGTTCGACATCTTCAACTTCAGGCACTATGTTGGCCCTAATCCGTATCTCAATACGGCAGCCTACGTTTTTGACTTTGCCCTAACCGAGTATGCTGAACCGCTTGCGATCGCAGATTACTTGGAGGTAGTTTGCGATCGCTATCCCCAGCTCAAGGCGCACTCCTACGACGCTTTGGTTCATCTCTTTGCAGCCACCGTCGCTGAGGTCAGCACGCTGGAGATGGATTTGCATCTCAACCGTTGGAGCGTTAAACCTTGCCCCCGGCAGAATGATTCCTCCGAGGGTTCAGCCTGTGAATATCGCATTGCGGTGCAAACCCTACATGCTAAGACAAGCCGAGCCATTGTTTATGCGGTGTGGGACTGGTTTGAAGCGATTACCCGGAATCAGTCTTTCTCCCTAGATGCTCAAATCAAATCACTACAAACGCAGTTTCGTCGCTCTGTGTATGGTGGCCCTACTGCCTATGCCTTGTTGCGAACCGCAGATCAGTTAGGCATTCCTGCTTTTTATCTGTGGGATGAGGGCTTAATGCAGTATGGCTACGGTAAAAAACAGGTTCGAGGAATTGCCACAACGTTTGATCCCGACAGCCATTTGGACTCGGACTTCACGACCCGCAAAGATGACTGTAAAGCCTTTTTGGAAACCCTGGGCTTTCCAGTGCCCAAAGGAGCCATTGTTTACACGGTGGACGACGCCCTTTCTGTTGCAAGACGCATCCAGTATCCAATTGCGGTCAAGCCTGTGGTCGGCCACAAAGGTATCGGTGTCACTGCCGATGTGCGAGATCCAGATGAGCTAGAAGCTGCCTTTGGACGGGCGGTAGAGGCCGTTGTCCCAGAACAGCCCATCCGCATTATTGTTGAGCAAAGTATCAGTGGAAAAGACTACCGTTTACTCTGCGTCAACGGTCGGTTTGTCGCGGCGACTGAGCGACGTCCGGCCTCTGTTACGGGTGATGGGAAGTCTACCATTCAAGAGCTTATTGACCACGAAAACCAATCGGTTGCTCGTTCAGATACGCCTACCTCGCCTATGGGCAAAATCCAGTGCGATGACGCGATGACGCTTTATCTGAAGGAGCAAGGGCTATCCTTAAACAGCGTGTTGGATCCCGATGAAACGGTTTATCTCCGCAAAGTCGCAAACCTTTCAGTGGGGGGTATGAGCATTGATGCAACTCCTCATATTCACCCTGATAACTTAATCTTGGCTCAGGACGTCGCTCAACATTTTCGCCTGACTTGCTTAGGGATTGATGTTATTGCTGCCGACATTTCAAAATCTTGGAAAGACGGCAACTTTGCCATTCTTGAAATCAACTCTGCTCCTGGCATTTTCATGCACCTTAAGCCCACGGTGGGCGAACCGGTTGATGTACCTTCCTCTATCCTGAAAACATTTTTCTCATCTGGAGAAGAGGCCCGCATTCCTGTTATTAGCTTCAATCGTATTCAGGTTAAAGACTTGCAGGAGCTGATTGACAATATCCTGTGGCAGCACCCTGATATGGTGATTGGAGCTGTTTGTCGAGGAAATGTCTTTATCAACCGCTCGTCAAAAGGGTTTCATGCTTCCTATAACACCAACGTTCAAAACTTGCTGCGGCACCCCAAACTAGACCTCCTCATTGTTGAATATCCCGAGGATATTTTAGAGCGGGAAGGCATGTTCTATTACGGCAGTAATTTAGTCGTTCTAGACGATCCAACTGAGTCTGAAAGAACCCTGGCTCGGGATGTGTTTGAGCAGTCAACGGTAGTTGTAAAAGAGCAACAAACTATCACTATCCAACGGCGAGGATTGGTTGAACAATATCAGTTAAACCAAGAGGAGCCGTTTGACCGAGTGTATTTGAAAGAACTGGCTACCATCCTGCCAACCTAGTTTCAAGCTGGTTCTAGATATTTGATGACTACCTCGCCCTATGGGCACCCCTCGCAGGAAGGGAGAGTGCGGACAAGGGGCCTTTTCCTCGCTTCAAGCTTGAACTTGGCTTGGTTCATCTTTGATAGAAACCCAACATCTATTCATGATCAATCGTTTCTAAGGATTGGCCTCGGGTTTCGATGCGAAATAGGTAAGTGATTCCTGCTGCTAGTAGACAAACTAGGGAGAGTAGCCCCAGAAGCATGGGTACCCCGAGGGAGTGTTGGAGCAGGGGTAACGCAAAGGTTCCTAACACCGCACCTGCTTTGGCAAAAGCAGCGGCAAAACCTGCCCCACTCGCCCGAATTGCCGTGGGGAAAACCTCGCCTGAGAGTAAAAATGTGGTGGCATTCGGCCCCGCATTCATCGTTAAGTTGAAGACGAGAAATCCAGCAAATACCCAGATCAAGGAAGATTCTCCAGCCAAGCTGCTACCTGAAGCTGCCAGGATTAGCAATCCCAGTGTCATACCACCAAACCCTACGATTTGAAGCCAGATACGACCTACCCGATCAATCAGCAGCACCGCAACTAGAAAACCCACAATCAAAAAAACATCAACGAAGGCAGATCCCGTCGCTGAAGCCATTGCCTTGTCAGTAAAGCTGTCGGCACTGGCAAAGGCTAAGGTTCCGATAATAGTCGGGGTGAAGATGCCGATGCCGTAAGTGGCGATGTCTTGTAGAAACCAGGGCACCGAAGCAAAAATCAGATTGCGGCGATACCGGGCTGAGAAAAGCTGGCTGTAGGGCAACTTCGGTTCTCGCGCTGGGGGATCCGTTTCAGGGGTGAGGGTCAGCGGCTCCTCCAGTAGAATTGAGGCTGCTTTGGAGGCTTCATTGTATTCGCCTCGGGTCATGTAGTAGCGTGGGCTCTCCAGCAAGAAACTAAATCGCAAGAGGCTAACTGCGATCGCAAGTGCCAGCCCCACCCCTAGCATCCAGCGCCAGCCATACTGCACCAAGGGGGTTTCCATGCCGGGATACAGGGTTCGAAATAGATGAATCACGGTTATCCCAGTGATGGCTCCCAGCAACGCCCCTACCGCTTGAAAGGTAAAAGCCCCCACCACCATCCGCCCTCGCAAACGAGAGGGCACATTCTCGGTAATGTAGGCAACGCTGATGGGATAGTCAGCCCCAATTGCAACCCCGACTAGAAACCGGAAGCAGATGAGGGAAGCAGCATTCCAGGCTAGAACGGTGCCTGCTGTCGCCACCACAAAAAGCGCCACATCTGCGACTAACATGCGCTGTCGTCCAATCCGGTCGGTCAAGGGGCCGAGCGTTAGCGACCCAATCAGTGACCCGGCGAGGGCAGCAACAGCGAGGGTTGCGATCGCACCTGCTCCCAAATCAAAATCCCGCTCTAAAAAGGGCAACGCCACCCCAATAATGAAGAAGTCAAAGCCGTCTAGGGCAATCAGCCCAGCCGACAGTAGCCACAGCAGCCACATAGGACGAGTTAAGGGCGACTGATCTAGCCGTTGTTCAAAAGATTGGGGGGCTTCAGAGGATGGGGGACTTGCAACCATGTTCTAGCCAGTTTTCAACAGTGATATCGCTAGCCAGATAGCTTAAGCCATCTATCGTTTTCCCACACC
>DATNQF010000029.1:0-2587 GCA_036702855.1 Trichocoleus sp.
GCAGAAAATGGCGGTCTCTTTTTCCCAAAAGCAGACGTTGACCCGATAGTGCTGGTCGATATTCCCGATTTCAATGCCCACCGCCAAAAGCTTGCTGCTCTGTTTGCCCAGCTAAAAGGTCAGCAGGCCCACCTGCAAGAATCCACCGACAATCGCTACCGTTTGACCGACTGGACATTCGATGTGCAGGGCCTTTCCGCAGAAGATTTGGCGAGGCTAGCAAGCACCTGTGAACAGGCAGGATGGGGATTTACCTATAGCACTGTGCAGTGTCACTTGAAGCTAGCTCAGCAGGGCAAAGCCGAGGCGCTGCTTCAGGTTCTAGAAACTCAGTTCCCTGACATCAGCCCAGAGGAGGTCGTTACTGTTGGCGACAGCCCCAACGATGACAGCCTATTTAACGCTGACCTCTTTCCCCATTCTGTTGGTGTTGCTAACATCCAGCCGTATTGGGAGGTGCTGACTCATCACCCTGCCTACGTCACGCAGGGAGCTGAAAGCCAGGGCTTTCTTGAACTGAGCCGTGCCCTCATCGAGGCTCGATCTAGACGGCTAAGGGAGGACTAGAAAAACAGCCTGGTTCTTATTGTCTCAGCCTTCCAAGCTTGTCCAGTAAACTCGCTGATGCAGCTACTTGTACAAATACTTGTACAAACTTATTCGTATAGGTTAATGATGTTGCCACCCAGCGAGATCCCGTAGTCTCCGTAGACATCTTGGCCCAGAAGGCCAACATCGCCACCGATAGCGACTAAGACGCCTTCCTTGCGTAGTCCGCCGACTTCTAGGACATCGACGTAGCCAATGGGGAGACTCACTTGGCTACCATCGGCAATCGTAACGGTGGTACTACCGACGATCACAACCCCTAAGGCGCTGGCCATTTCCTGAGTGATTAGAGTGCCTGTGGCCCCGGTATCAAAGAGCATGGTGAACTGTTTTTTACCGTTCTGCCCCTGGAAATTGACGGGTACAACAGGCGTACCCCCACGCCGCTCCACAATGGGAATTTGGGCAACTAAGCCGTCGCTGTTTTTCTTCGTACTGGCGACATCAGCTTGGGGCACCCCTTTAACGCGTTGTTGAGCAGCGGCCAAATTCTGCTGATATTCCTTAACTTTGGTCTGAGCTTTGCTGTAGTTAGGATGAGTAGACGGAACCTTCTGCATGAGCGTTAGAGCTTGTTGCCAACGGCTTGCAGCTAGTTTCCAATCTTCTGGCGACTGGGCCGATTGGCCAATTGAAACCGCACTAGCGGCTCGGTTGACCCCTTCCCGGAAGGGGTCTTGTTTGGACGCTGCGGACGCATTGACTGTCGTGGCAGGCTTAACTGCGGCGACAGGAGTTGCAGCAGGCGTCGGTGCAGGAGCGGCAGCCACTGGCTGAATGGGTTGTCCTTGTTTTGCAATGTCTTTTTGACTACAGCCTGCAAGGAGTGCGAAGCTACCAACTGCCAGGATTGTTGCCGTGGATGAACGCCAGTGCATAGTTTTGTCCCTGTTTGTCTGCGTCCGATAACGTTTTCTACCCTAATCATGCCCCTAAGCCTTAGGATAGTAGCGCTTATTCTCTGCTACTTTCACGAGTACTTCAAGATCGGGTATGACGTTTACGGAAGCTCAGCCAGCTTTATTAGTGCTGGCAGACGGTTCAATTTACCGGGGGTTCTCCTTTGGAGCTCCGGGCACAGTCATGGGGGAAGTGGTTTTCAACACAGGCATGACTGGCTATCAGGAAGTGTTGACTGACCCAAGCTACTGCGGCCAGATTGTCACCTTTACCTATCCAGAATTAGGTAACACGGGGGTCAATCCTGAAGATGAGGAGTCTCAGCGACCTCATGTACGAGGTGCGATCGCACGCAACGTCTGCCCTCAACCCAGCAACTGGCGCTCCACTCAGTCCTTGCCCGACTACCTGAAGCAGCACAAGATTCCTGGCATCTACGGCATTGATACTCGCGCCCTAACCCGCAAAATTCGGACGACGGGAGCGATGAACGGGGCTATCTCCACTGAGATTCTGGACCCTGAGGAACTGCTGCGGCAGCTCCAAGATGCTCCCAGCATGGAAGGACTTAACCTGGTTAAGGAAGTCTCGACCTCTGAAGTTTACGAATGGACAGAGGGCACAAACCCGATCTGGGAATTTGGTCCGAGCGACGCGATGGGAACTGAAAAGCCTTTGACGGTGGTTGCCATCGACTTTGGCATTAAGCGCAACATCTTGCGGCGGTTAGCGAGCTACGGCTGCCGGGTGATTGTCGTGCCAATTGACACCCCGCCTGAAAAAATCCTCAGTTACAACCCCGATGGCATTTTCCTGTCCAATGGGCCGGGAGATCCCGCAGCGGTAACCGAAGCTCCGCCCTTGGTGCAAGCACTTTTGCAACAGCAACTTCCTACCTTTGGGATCTGTATGGGGCATCAAATTTTGGGGCTGTCCCTGGGGGCTTCCACGTTCAAACTCAAGTTTGGTCACCGAGGTTTGAACCAGCCCTGCGGCCTCAGCCAGCGTGTAGAAATTACCAGCCAAAACCATGGTTTTGCGCTGGATGCTAACTCGGTTCCTGAAGAATCGGTTAGCA
>DATNQF010000062.1:0-23633 GCA_036702855.1 Trichocoleus sp.
AGCGGCGAACGGTTTCTGTCAGGGCGTGCTGAAGGGTAGCGGCATCAGTCACATCGCCTTGGATGCCCACAAAATCGGGCTTGTTCATCAACGCTGCGATCGCACCATTGAGATCTAGCCCCACTACCGCTGCCCCTTGCGATCGCAAGTGCTCTGCACAGGCTCGACCAATGCCGCTAGCCGCCCCTGTGACGAGAGCAACTTTACCCGTAAATTGTGGGTCGGCCTTGGTTTTGCCTAGTTTGGCTTGCTCTAGCTCCCAATACTCCATGTCGAAGAGATCACCTTCGGGCAGGGCTGTCCAACCGCCGAGCGCTTCGCCGCCCTGAATGGCTCGGATGGTGTGCTCTACGATGTCGGTCGTGATTTGAGCCGACTTAGCTGTGCGATCAAAGGCGAGAGTCCCATAGCCAGGCCAGACGCCCCAACGAGGAGCTGGGTCTAGGCAGGTCAGCGATCCATCGGTATTGCGGTCGAAGTAGGCCTGGTATTTCTCGGCGTAGGTGTGAATGTCGGCTTCAGGGGTTGCACCTAGGATTACAGGTGTGGGCTTGGTGCGAATAACGTGGTCGGGGGTAATAGGCCCACGGGTTGCGATCGCACCTACGTTCGGCAGTTTGGAAAATCCTACGGCCTCGGGGCTTTGATTTAGCTGTGCCAACATCGGTTTGCCCCGCACCTGAGAAACCGTTTTGCGAATGGCAGCCAGAGTCACCCAATCAGCCTCAGCGTTACCTGTGGCAAGGGCACCTACCCCCTCTGCAGCTAAGTACTCCTCGGCCTGAGTCACCAGGTGAATCATCTGCTCATAGGCCTCTTTAGCACTGTCGGCAAAGGTAAAGATGCCGTGATTCATTAGGATCATGCCATCGTAACTGGCCCAATCAAGGTCTTGGGTCATCTCCCAGATCTTGCGCGCCAAAATAAAACCTGGCATGACGTAGGGAATGATCAACATGCGATCGCCATACAGTTCCCGAATGCGGGCCTCGCCAGTGGGCGTATTCGTAATCGTCACCACAGCATCTGCGTGGGTATGATCCACGTAGGCAAAGGGAATGATGGCATGCAAAATCGCTTCCACTGAGGGATTGGGAGCGTGGGGATTGAGCATTGCAGCCCGTTGCTGAGTCACCATCTCGGAATCGCTCAAGTGCTCCCGCTCAGCTAAGCGCTGGAGGACTCCTAGGCGAACTGGGGCAAATCCTGGCGCTCCGATAGTGGCCAGATCCCAGCCGCTACCTTTGACATAGAGCACCTCTTCCGGATCCCCAAAAAAGTTGGGCACAGTGGCTTTAACAGAGGTATTACCGCCACCGTGCAACACTAAGTCAGGCTCTTGACCTAGCAGCCGTGAGGTATACACCCGCATCGCCAGTGGATCATTTGCAAACTGCTGTGCAACGGTGTCATCCCATCGACTTTTCATGGTTATCTCCCTTCTGCCACTGGACCCTGCTCATCTACGAACGGGTAGATCTCTTTTCCCAGCCTAGACCGAATTGGTGAACTCGCCTCAATACAGAAGAAGCGCAGGGGTTAACTGCGCTTCTTGCTGAAATTCAATTGTCAAAGAACTCTATAGGAATCGAGCAGCCCCTAGGAAACTACGAAGGCTACAGCCATCAAACCACCCAGTAGCCCAATCGCCAGCGCGCCTAGAATCACATAGTTGCGCTTTTGAGAGTCAGTCGGCGGTGCAGCCTCATACATCTTGGGTTCAACCGCAAAGTTGTTCAGGCGTCCGCCTTCTTCAGTGGTATAGGGCATGAGTCTCGATCCTTTAGTGTCGATGGGTTTACCTTATCAAAGTTTTATAGGTGTTCTCAAAGTTTTGCGAAGAACCTTTAGATTTGATTTAACTTTGAAAACACCTACCTAGCTCTGAAAATAAGCCGTTTAAGAGTCTAAGGGCTCTAACGCAGGGCTTAACATCAGGGCGGAAAAAAGGTTAAGCATTGAGGGCCGCTTCGATCGCTTTGATCAGGTCTGGGCTATCAGGGGAAACGGCACTTTTAAACCGTGCGATCGCATTTCCCTGCTTATCGACCAAGAACTTTTCAAAGTTCCAAGCCACATCTCCCGTCGGCGCAACGCCCTGAGTCAACTCAGCATAGAGGGGATGTTGCTCTGGCCCCTTGGCGTGAACCTTGTCGAACAGCTCAAAGGTGACGCCGTAGTTGAGCGTGCAAAACTGCTCAATCTTGTCGAGGCTGTCCGGTTCTTGGCCGCCATAGTCATTGCAGGGAAAGCCTAAAATTCGCAGTCCCGCGTCTCGATACTTTTGATTCAGGGCCTCTAGTCCTTTGTACTGTGGGGTATAGCCGCAGTAAGAAGCAACATTCACAATCAGCAAAACGTTGCCCTGATAGTCTTTAATCGACTTTTCTTCACCTTGGGCTGTCTTGACCGTAATGTCGGCAATATTAGTCGTCATCAAGCTATTTCCTGCAAAATATCTTTTAAGAGAACAAGATTTTTAAGAGAACAAGACTGTTTACGCCTGAATAGGCGCAGGACGAGGGGTTAGGGGCAGTTCAACGCGATTACCCACGGTCATTTCCAACACCCGAGTTTCCTGTCCTTGCTGATCCAGTTTGGCCTGTAGGTCACTGGCCCCACCGACTGCTTTGAGCAGGGAAACCAAAAGCCCTTGATATTGCACTTCGCCTGCATCGGCTGTAGGCAAAATCACCTGGGGTTGCAGCCATTCAGCTAGCTCTAGAGCACCCTTCTGGCCCCGAATGATGGGGCCAATCAGGGGCAGAGCAATATCGAGCACTGGTGTAATTACCACATCAATTGGGCCTTCCTGCTTCAAGGCGGGCTGATGGAAGCCATGGGGTTCGTAGAACAGAGAAAATCCAGAGTTGCGATCGCGCACCACGTAGCCGTTTTCTACCACTGTGGGGCCAAGGGGCGAACCGGGAACTGCCTTAATCTCAATCGAGTTCGCAAAGAGAAAGATCTCACCAGGGTTCAGTGTAGTGACCTGGGTGTAGCCTAGACCCTGTGCAACCTTGGCAGCGCTGGCAGACCCCACCACTGGTATAGACTTGTCCAGCTTTTGCAGTGTTGGGGGATGGGCATGGTCTTCTAGGCCTTGGCTCAACAGAATAAGATCAACTTGCTCTGGCAGAGGCAAGAGCCGGGGGCGTTCACCTTTGAATAACCAGGTCTGATTGCCAAAGACCAAAGGTCCAACCAGCCAAGGATCAACTAAAAGGCGCTTGCCTGCAATCTCAATTAGCCAGGAGTTGCTATCCAGCCAGGTTGCGAACATCATCAGCTATTGCCCTAACAAACGCACCCTTCCATTCTAAGTTTTTGTTTAGAAATGTTAAGGGATTTTCTAAGAACTGTCTGGAGTAAGCCAAGCAGGCTCCAGAAAAAAGGGGCAAAAACTGTCAAATTGCTCAATATCTATGATCCCCGTATAATTTTTGAGGCTCTAAGCCTTAAGAGAACATAAAATGCTTCACCCTTCGAGGCAACTCCTGAAAATGCAGTCCCAGCTTCCTGAAACTTACACAGTGCTGATCGCAGGTACGGGCAAAGCCCCGATCACCCTAAGACTTCAGCCCCTTCCACTCTTGATCGCCGCGCTCGTATTGGTCAGCCTTCCCTTGGCTGCAATTGGGTATCTTACGCATCACAGCATTCGCTTAACCCAGCGCAATCAGGACTTAACCAATACCGCCAATCAGGTGCTGACGGAGCTAAACACGCTAGACACTGAAATCGAAGCTTTGAAGGAAAGGGCTAGGCTGTCAGAAGAGACCTCAGAAGGTGAAGAAGACTCTGAAGAATCTAGGGCCAGTGAAGACGGGGCTTCTAGAAGACGAAATCAGTCCCAATCAGACTCAGACTCGGACGACGAGCAACTGGAAGCTTCTCAAGGGGGAGCGGCAACTCCGGTGGGTGCCGAATCGTTGTTTGAGATGGCCCAACAAAAAATTCCAACCCTGGCCCTCACGCTAGCGTCGGACGTGCGCCCAGCCTTAGAATCAACGCTGGCCCAAGAAGCAGACCGAGAAGCTGCGTTTCCCAGTGGTATGCCTCTGAAGGGCAGCGTCGAAATGTCTTCTCAGTTTGGGCTGCGACGCAATCCCTTCGGTAAAAGCAGTTATGAAATGCACGAGGGGCTCGACTTCAAAGGACCCATCGGTAGGGGGGTCTATGCCACGGCAGAGGGCACTGTTGTTAAGGTGCTGACCGACAAGGGGTATGGCAAATACATCGTCATCGACCACGGCTATGGCTATGAAACGCTATATGCTCACCTGTCAGAGTTCAAGGTAGAAGTGGGTGACGACGTCGAGCGGGGCGACTTGATTGGTTATTTGGGAAACACGGGGCGGTCTTCTGGCCCACATTTGCACTACGGTATTTACCGCAACGGCCAACCAGTGAATCCGCGCTATTACTTGAAGCTTGAGGATTCTGAATTGTAGGATCGAAAAACTGCATTTCAAGCGATCCACACTATGGGCAATTCCTTCGGCCATCTATTCCGCATTACCACTTTTGGGGAGTCCCACGGGGGCGGCGTTGGCGTGGTTATCGATGGCTGTCCTCCTCGGATAGACATTTCGGTGGAGGAGATTCAGGCCGAACTGGATCGCCGCCGCCCCGGACAAAGCAAGATCACCACGCCCCGCAAAGAGGAAGACCGCTGCGAAATCCTCTCCGGCGTTTTTGAGGGCAAGACGCTAGGCACCCCGATTTCAATTCTGGTGCGCAATAAAGATACCCGTCCTCAGGACTACAGCGAGATGGCGACCACCTATCGCCCCTCCCACGCCGATGCTACCTACGACGCTAAGTACGGCATTCGCAATTACCAGGGTGGCGGTCGTTCCTCCGCGCGGGAAACGATTGGCCGGGTGGCCGCAGGTGCGATCGCAAAGAAAATTCTCCAGCAATACTCTGGTGTTGAAATCATTGGCTATGTCAAGCGGATTCAGGATCTCGAAGCCACCATCGACCCTGAAACCGTCACTATGGAGCAGGTTGAAAGCAACATTGTGCGTTGCCCCGATGCCGAAGCTGCCGACCGTATGATTGATCGGATTGAGCAAATCCGTGACCAAGGTGACTCTATTGGAGGCGTGGTCGAATGCGTAGCTCGCAACGTGCCTAAAGGTCTGGGCATCCCCGTATTTGACAAGCTAGAGGCCGATCTGGCTAAAGGCGTAATGTCGCTTCCTGCTAGCAAAGGCTTTGAAATCGGCTCAGGCTTTGCCGGAACCTTGCTCACAGGCAGCGAGCACAACGACGAATTCTATGTGGACGAGTCGGGCGATGTGAGAACCCGCACCAACCGTTCTGGCGGCACCCAAGGTGGCATTTCCAATGGCGAGAACATCCTCCTCCGCGTTGCCTTTAAACCCACTGCCACCATTCGCAAAGCCCAGAACACGGTGACAACCACGGGCGAGGAAACCGTCCTGTCCGCAAAAGGTCGCCATGATCCCTGTGTTTTACCCCGAGCTGTGCCGATGGTAGAAGCGATGGTGGCACTGGTGCTTTGTGATCATTTGCTGCGGCATCACGGTCAGTGTGGAGTGTTGTAGACCGATGAAACTCTCCTCCCTCACCACGGTTCCCGAAGAAGCAGTTTCCCACAATCCAGAGATCAAAAAGTGGGTGCTACTCCGTAAAGGGGACCTGCCTTACCTGACGAACTTTTCCCAAACCCGCTTTGCTCCAGGGCAAGTTGCGAGTGCCCATGCCCATGAAGACATGTGTGAGGTTTTTTTCGTTGAGTCGGGAGAGGGAATTATCTATATAGATGGCAACCCTTACTCCTTGACGCCAGGAACGTGTGTAGCGGTTGAGGCAGGAGAAACCCATGAAGTCGTCAATAACGGTGAGGGTGAGCTAGTCTTAACCTACTTTGGCCTGCGGGCACCGCATTAAAGCTTATGGAACCGGTCATCTCTACAGTGCCGCTGATGCAGTTGGCATCAGGGGACGAACTTGCGTTGCAACTCTATCGTTTTGTCGGCACCACACCCGGAAAAAAGGTTTACCTCCAGTCAAACCTGCATGGGGCAGAATTGGCTGGCAACGCCGTCATTCATCGGCTGATTGAGTGGCTATCTACCCTAGATGCTGATTGCCTGCGGGGTGAAATCTGGCTCGTTCCTGTGTGTAACCCGGTAGGAGTGAATACACGGGCTCACAATTTTTCATCGGGGCGCTACAACCCGTATGATGGGCGCGATTGGAATCGGATTTTTTGGGACTATGAGCAGGTTGCCGAGGACATCCCAGCCTTTGCACAGGATTACTTGGAGGCTGACCCTGATGCCATTCTTCGCGCATATCGTCAGGAGATCTTGACGCACTTTCAAGAAGAAGTGGCAGCGCTGACTACGCCTTCAGGGGTTGCCGTTCATCATCTCTATAGCACTCGCTTGCAGGCGCTAATGCTGGATGCAGATTACGTGATTGACCTGCACACTTCCGGCAATCGCGGTATGACCTACCTGTATTACTGCGAAGGGAGAGCAGAATCGGCGCGATTGTTTGGCCTTGACTTTGCTATCTGGCTTGACCAGTACGATGGCGATGCTTTCGACGAATCCTTTATGAAACCTTGGATAGCGCTAGAGCGAGCATTTGCTCAGCTTGGTCGAGAGATTCGCTTTGACATTGAAGCGTTCACGCTGGAACTGGGCACTGCCATGCAGTTCGACTGGGGATCGGTGGAGAGAGGGTTGCAGGGCATTCAGCATTATCTCAACCAAAAAGGCGTGTTGGAGGGCGTTGCGACTCTACCGATTGATGCTCGCGAAACGATGCTAACTCGCACTAGCCAGATGACGAAGTACCATGCGCCTGCGGGGGGAATGATCCAAAGCCGGGTAGAACCAGGAACCTGGGTCAAGGCAGGAACCCGGTTATATTCCTTACTCTGCTTCAACAAAATAGGCCAACTGCCGCAGATTAAGGAGATTCAGGCTGAGCATTCGGGCCTGGTTTACGACGTTGCGATTAACCACTCGGTTAACCAGGGGGAGTATGTGCTGGCAATCCTACAACCCGACGCTTAAAACGCGACGCTTGAGCCGAAAAGGGCGGTTTCCTCTCCCAAAAGGCTGTTATAAAACGTAATTCAAAGGGGGATGCGTTGGGGTTGTGAAATGACGTAGCATCAAATTAAAGAAAAAAGTGTAGCAATGACTACGGTTTAACCCCTCAGCCCTAGGAGGCACCCATGAGACGGGAAGTTGACAAAGCCAATCGCCAGCAAATTATTCAGGAACTGCGCCACCAGCTTCGATATGCGCAGACCCAGGAGCGAGATGGCATTCGCCGGGAACTCAATTTTTGGATTAATTATCGCTAAGGCCGCTTTGGCAATTGCACGATCGCATCCATCAGCTTGCAACGTGTTTGAGACAAAGGCTGACTCCATGAAGGTTAAAACCCAACCGGCGATTGCCGGTTTTTTTGTGTGATATTCTCTATTTTTTCTCCTTTAGGCGCTACAGTCAGCGCGAGTGACCGGGCAAGCCTATGGTCGGTGAAACAGATCTATCCAAACTGCTGCAAACAATGCAGCCTGAGCTGAAGGCAGAAGAATTTGTCTTCTGCACAGTGCCGCCTGAGCAGTTAAGCAAACTTGCAGTGCGTCCTGTCGGCCTCTTCTATGAACAAGAAGGCATTAGTCTAATCCTGTCTAAACAGCAGGCTGAGCGGCGAGAAATTCCCTATCACTACCCCTGCCGCCTCATTACTCTCAAAGTTCATTCCAGTCTTCATGCAGTCGGGTTTCTGGCAACCATTACTCAGGCGCTGGCCGCCTGGGGAATCAGTGTGAATCCGGTTTCTGCCTACTACCACGACCATCTTTTTGTTCCGGCTGATCGGGTTGAGGACGCGATGAACTGCTTGAATCAACTCGTCTTGGCGCATCGCTACGATTTCCAAACCATGACAATTGCCGATGGCGACATCGTCTGGCAAATGCTGATGCATGCTGCTCATGAACAGTCTCTTGACGCAGTCAAAGACCAACCAGAGTTGACCCGCTATGCAGCCGGGTGGGGACGTGCTGGAGATATGGGCGTCGTGGCGCTACTCGGTGAGCAACCCATTGGAGCGGCTTGGCTGCGGCTGTGGCAGGGAGATACCCAGGGATATGGTTTTATGTCGGCGGATATACCGGAGCTTGCGATCGCAGTTCTCCCCGAATACCAGAATCAAGGCATCGGCACTCAACTCATGACTCGCCTGCTCGACAATGCCAGGGAGTGGTACTCTGCCGTATCCCTCAATGTGCGGGCTGACAATCCTGTTGTCAGGCTCTACGAACGCCTAGGATTTGTCAAGGTTCCCGATAGCGAAGTGATTAATCGAGTTGGCGGTGTTTCCTTCACCATGGTTCGTCAATTAGCACCCTTGTCTGAATCGGCCTGAAGTGAAGTATAGAAGGTGCATACTCATGTTTCCACCCTCTCCGTCTAGCAGCCATGCCGCAATTACTATCCGAGAGATGCAGCTTGGAGATGAGGCAGACATGCGATCGCTCTTCTACAACACCGTTTGCCAGGTCAATTGCCGCGATTACTCCCCAGAGCAGATCGAAGTTTGGTCATCTAGCGCCAACCAAGACGACTTCTGGGCCACCCGCTTGCCCAAGAGCCAAGTTCTCGTTGCTGTGCAAAACACCAAAATAGTTGGCTTTACCAATCTAGAAACAGATGGTCATGTCGATCTGTTCTATGTTCACCATCTGCATCAGGGGCAAGGCGTGGGATCGCGTTTGATGGCGGCGTTAGATGCTTTAGCCCGTGACTGGAACCTCAACCGCCTCTATTCCGAAGTCAGTATCACCGCCAAACCCTTCTTCCTCAAGTCCGGCTTCCAAGTGGTGCAAGAGGAACAGGTTGAGCGCCAAGGTGTTTGGTTCACCCGATTTGTGATGGAAAAGCAGTTATCTCATTAGGTTGTTGAAGGAGAGTAGGAAATGGCATTTACGCTAGATACAGTTGTGCCTTGGGGCCGCTCCTTTGAAGAATACGTTGATATGTTTAGCCTGTCTGAGGCAGATCTGGAGAAGCGGATTTTGGGCTGCGGCGATGGGCCAGCCGCTTTTAACTACGAGTTGACGACGGAGGGCGGACAGGTTATATCAGTCGATCCGATCTATCAGTTCACAGCCCAAGAAATTCAAGGTCGAATTGCGGCTACCTTTGATGAAGTCATTGAGAAAGTTCGTCAAAACCCAGAAGAATTTGTTTGGACAACAATCTCTTCTCCCGATGAACTCGGGCGAGTACGAATGGCAGCAATGGGCCAATTCTTGGCAGATTATGAGCGTGGCAAGGTAGGAGGCCGATATATTACAGCTAGCCTGCCCAACCTCCCGTTTGCAGACAATAGCTTTGACTTGGCATTGTGTTCTCATTTGCTATTTCTTTATAGCCTTCAGTTAGATGCAGACTTTCACCTAGCCGCGATTCGGGAAATGCTGCGGGTTGCCAAAGAAGTCCGCATTTTTCCGCTTTTGGAACTTGGTACGGTGAAGTCCCGCCACTTGGATACTGTAATGGCTAAACTTGAAGCCCTAGGGTATTTGCTCCAGATTCAAACTGTTGACTATGAGTTTCAAAAAGGTGGCAATGAGATGCTGAGAGTGACTGTTTAAACAGCATTTTTGATGTCATAATGCACGGTTCAGCAAACCCCCAACCAACCCTTTATACAGCTCGGCTGATTCTACGTCCCTTTACCCTAGCTGATGCGCCTATTGTGCAGCATTTGGCGGGAGAAAGAGAGATTGCTGCTCGCACCCTTGCGATTCCCCATCCTTACCCGGATGGTTTAGCAGCAGCTTGGATTCGCACTCATGCTAAGGAGTTCGCAGCTGGAAATGCTGTTAACTTTGCCATTATCTTGACCGACAACACCCTTTGTGGAGCAATTGGGCTGGGAATTTTTTCCGAAAACCAACTTGCTGAACTGGGTTACTGGATTGGCAAACCGTATTGGAGAAACGGATACTGCACTGAAGCTGCTAGAGCTGTTTTGGGCTTTGGCTTTAAGGACTTGAATCTAAATCGGATTCAGTCTACTCACTACACTGATAACCCGGCTTCAGGTCGAGTGATGCAAAAGATCGGCATGACCTACGAGGGCTGTCGTCGTCAGCACACTTTTAAGTGGGGTGAGTTTAAAGACATCAAGCTCTACGGCATTCTCAAAAGTGATTGGTTGGATTCTTATGGAGAATCTGATCCCAATCACGACACGGCTTGAGAATTTGATTGAGCTGTGTCGGTTCACTACCCCTGCCCATTGCGTTTGCCTAGAGCCATAGCATTCCTATAGCTTGTCAACACATCGCTACCTGATTACAGAGTGCAAAGTTTTGACAAAAGCGGTAAGAGACTCAAGCCAATGGGCATAAGAAGAGAGAGCATAGAGAGGTAGATTGTTTCATAAATCTCAGCAGTGCTCACCCAGTCGTAACGAAATGGATGTAGAGCTTGCCTCCCGCTACAGACAATTCTTAATCGCTGCTTAGCAGCTCCTTCAAATTAAACCGCATTTTTAATGACCTAAACCTCCCACTCAACACTACGGGAGTGATGTGAATTCCCTGAATGAATCAGGGAGGAGAATCAAAATGGAATTTCAGCAATGGCAGGGATTTGCAGGTAGTCAATGGACGAATGAAACCGACGTTCGCGGTTTTATTCAAGATAACTACACCCCTTATCTAGGTGACGAGACGTTTCTCAATCCAGCAACTGATCGCACTCAGAAGCTTTGGGCGCAGGTGCTAGACCTTATGGCCCAGGAGCGGCAAAAAGGCATTTTAGATGTAGACACTCAAGTGCCTGCTAGTATTACAGCCCATGCACCAGGTTACATCGACCAAAGTCTTGAGCAAATTGTCGGCTTGCAAACCGATAAACCGCTGAAGCGTGCCATCATGCCCTATGGCGGGATCCGCGTCGTTGAGGCTGGACTCAAAGCCTACGGCTATGAACTCGATCCCCAAACGAAGGAAATTTTTACTCGCTATCGTAAGACCCATAATGATGGCGTGTTTGATGCTTATACCAAGGCAATGCGATTGGCTCGTCGCTCCGGCATCATCACTGGGCTGCCAGATGCCTATGGACGAGGCCGCATCATTGGGGATTATCGGCGGGTGCCTTTGTATGGGGTCGATCGCCTGATTGGGGATAAGAAAACCCAGCAAGAATCCCTAGAAGCAGGGGTAATGACGGAGGACGTGATCCGTCTGCGCGAGGAGATCTCCGAGCAGATCAAAGCGCTGTTTGAACTTAAGGAAATGGCTGCTAGCTACGGCTTTGACATTGGCCGTCCTGCGGGTGATTCAAAAGAAGCATTGCAGTGGCTCTACTTCGCCTACTTAGGTGCAGTGAAAGAGCAAAATGGGGCTGCTATGTCCTTGGGACGGGTTTCTACGTTCCTGGATGTGTACTTTGAGCGGGACTTGCAGCAAGGCCTCATTACCGAGGCTGAACTGCAAGAGCTGATTGACCATTTTGTAATGAAACTGCGGATGGTGCGTTTCCTGCGGACGCCAGACTACAACCAGCTATTTTCGGGTGACCCCACTTGGGTAACGGAATGCATCGCTGGAATAGGCCTGGATGGTCGTCCCCTTGTAACTAAGACTAGCTTCCGCATTCTGCACACACTGTATACATTAGGGCCAGCGCCGGAGCCAAACTTGACGGTGCTATGGTCAGAGCGCTTACCGGAAGCCTTCAAGCGTTTCTGCGCCAAGGTTTCTATCGATACCAGCTCCATCCAGTACGAAAATGACGACTTGATGCGGCCTGAGTTTGGCGATGACTACGGCATTGCTTGCTGTGTTTCAGCCATGCGTATCGGTAAGCAAATGCAGTTCTTTGGCGCACGCGCGAACCTGGCTAAAGCCCTTCTTTACACCATCAATGGGGGCAAGGATGAGCAGTCGGGTGAGCAGATTGGGCCTCAATTTGCACCCATCACGGGCGATTATCTGGACTACGAAGACGTCACCCATAAGTTTGAACAGGTGCTCGATTGGCTGGCTCAGCTCTATGTCAACACGCTCAACGTTATCCACTACATGCACGACAAGTACTGCTATGAGCGGCTTGAAATGGCGCTGCATGATCGCGATGTGTACCGCACGATGGCCTGCGGCGTGGCTGGCTTGTCAGTTGTGGCAGATGCGCTCTCGGCGATTAAATACGCCAAGGTGAAGGTGCTGCGGAATGAGGTTGGGCTGGCGGTAGACTATGCCATTGAAGGAGACTATCCCAAATATGGCAATAACGATGATCGGGTAGATGCGATCGCAACTGCTTTGATCCGCAGCTTCATGAACAAGCTGCGCCAGTGCCCCACCTACCGCAAGGCCGAACCGACCCAGTCGGTGCTCACAATCACGTCCAATGTGGTCTACGGCAAGAAGACAGGCAGCACTCCAGATGGGCGCAAGGCGGGTGAACCCTTTGCCCCCGGTGCAAACCCAATGCATGGACGAGATACGAAAGGTGCGATCGCAGCTCTCGAATCAGTTGCAAAGCTGCCCTATGCTCACGCCAAAGACGGCATTTCCTACACCTTCTCGATTGTGCCGGGAGCATTGGGCAAGAGCGAGGGCGATCGTCAGCACAATCTGGTCGGCTTGCTGGATGCTTATACTCATCACACCGGCCACCATGTCAACATCAACGTCTTTAACCGAGAAACGTTGGTAGATGCGATGGAGCACCCTGAGAACTACCCACAACTCACCATTCGAGTATCGGGCTATGCTGTCAACTTCATTAAACTCACCCGCGAACAGCAGCTCGATGTGATTAGCCGCACCTTCCACGAACGCATCTAATCCTGCTGTGTAAGCAACTTGGTTTCTGCTTCCTCCTGTGTTAGCAGAAATCTAGGGGATAAAGAAACCGGGTTTCTTTTACCGCAAATGGATTTCATCCTGCGCCAATATTAGAAACTCGGTTTCTGCTTTGTAGGACACCACCAAACATCTAGGGGCAGAAAATCGGTTTCTATTCCTAACAAGAACCTGCGTTTCTACCCCAGTCTCACCTTCCCCAAGGCTTAACTCGTGATCTCTGCTACCCACCCCTCATCCCCTATCCCTCCCGTAGTCTCCACAGGCTACATCCACTCCCTCGAAACCTGTGGCACTGTAGATGGCCCAGGCATTCGATTTGTCATTTTCACGCAGGGTTGTCCTCTTCGCTGTCTTTACTGTCATAACCCTGACTGTCGGCACCCTGAGGATGGCAAGGCAGTGACCGTTGATGAACTGATTACTGAGGTTCAGAAGTATACGGACTATATGAAGCTGTCTGGCGGTGGAGTTACCGTCACAGGCGGTGAACCTCTACAACAGCCTCAATTTGTGAGGGAAATCTTTCGGCGCTGCCGACAACTAGGTATCCACACGGCCTTGGACACCTCCGGCTACACCCAGCTAGAAGCAGCCAAACCTGTCCTGGAATTTACCGACCTCGTTCTACTTGATATCAAGTCTTTTGACCCTAACGTGTACCGCAACGTTACTCAGGTAGACTTGCGTCCAACTCTGGAATTTGCTCGTTACTTGCAGGAAATCGGAAAACCGGCGTGGATTCGCTTTGTTCTGGTACCAGGTTTAACGGATGGTGTTGAAAATGTAAAAGGGCTGGCTCAATTCGTCAGTACCCTAGATAACGTGGAGCGAGTTGAGGTATTGCCCTTTCATCAGATGGGAGCCTATAAGTGGGAAGCTCTGGGCTATGACTATGCTCTGAAAGCTGTAGAACCGCCAACACCGGAGCAGATTCAACAGGTTGTTGAGATTTTTAAGAGCTTTGGGATGCCTGTTCGGGTTTAGCAATTGCAAAACGTGCGAACCCTTAAGCCTCTCTTTTTAAGGCTCTCCAGAGGAAGAACTAAAACTTAACTAGCTTTCTTGAACTTCTTTAGCAGTAGGGCTGCTATTGCAGTAGTGCTGAGTGCGATCGCACTACCCGGTTCCGGAACATCTTGTGACGAAGTATTCTCAATCTGCTTCAAGAATCGAAAAACAGTAAATTCACCAGGTGCTAGAACTCGGTTGAACTGAAACGCAGCACTTCCGTCGCCGTTTGTGATAGAGGTTTGATTGTTTAAAGTTGTGCGGGAATTACCAAACATTAACTTTGCTAATAACATGGGATACTTCCCGGCCTCAACGTAATCAGGTTGTTGATCAACGGTGACGGTAGCCTTCGTTCCGGTTGAATCGCTTTGAGTTAGCTGATTTCCCTGAATCAAAAGAGAATCGTTCTTAAAGGTTCCAGCAACCTCAAAATCCAGGTAAGAGAACAGCGATACTGCCTGGACAGTATTGCTTCGGTTAACGAGTGTTACCGATTCATAGCGACTAGAGAATCCGCTCCCTACCTCTCCCCCTTGCACTTTCATCTCATATTGAAAGTCAAGAATGCCGCCAAAACCTGTGTAATGAGCGGTTAGGGTGTTGTTCGTCTGCTGTTCAAACGTGTTTAAGGTAAACGTTTTGAGCCCAACCTCCGGGCTGTTTGGATCCTGCCCAATATTCAGAAAGTACAACTCTCCCAGGGGGCTCGGATAAGTATCCTCACGAAAAACTTGATTGACCCCATCGACCGTCCAATCGTAAACACCCAATGTTGTGAGGTCTACGAGCACTTTGGAATTGCCGTTGCTCAGTTCAACCGTCTTAGCGGTCTGAGCCTGAGCGGGTAGGCCCACTAAACCCACACTTAACAGTAGGCTAGCCAGGGTCTGAAAGGGTAAAGGTCGGATAGTCATCATCCTGTGACTCCTGGTGGTGCAGTGTCCACATTTCTGCCACCCTCTTTGAGAGTGCTCCTTGACATTCCGACAATAGCCGAATACACAGGTAGCCTACTGTCCGTATCCGGGTTTTTACTGAAAACTTCAAAAAAGAGATTGCTTCTTGAAGAACGTTCTAGTTAGGGAACTTATTGCAGCTTTTGAAGCTGTGGAACTGCCAATAAGGGGTGTCACCCCATGTTCTCTGCGAACAAAAAATTCCTGCCACATACAGGATTTCTCCTCAATGGCAAGATTTTTGTTAAGACTCTTTGTAATCGAGCAGCTTTTGAAGCGTTAGTAAAGACTCAACTCTATAGACAACTTAAAAAGACAACTTCAAATTAATCTAAGGCCCAATACGGGTTGAAGAACGTCTTATCGCTAACTTCATACAGACGTTCCCAGACTTTCGACGTAGGCCTATCTACCTAAAGAATGATTTATGTGTAAAACTGATTGTTCTTATTTGTTGATGCCTTAAAGATCTGCGTTTGACAAAACAGTAAATTCGCTAGTCTAAATGAGAAGTTGACAGCAGGAACTTCCTTGACGCATCCTCACAGACAAAGACAGCCCGTTTACACGATTCCCTCTCAACTTAACCCTGATAAACAGAGGGCGCTAAGACGTGTGCTGGTCATCGCACTATAGCGATGTCTGGATCACGGTTGCCGTGTTAGAAGCCCTGTTGGGATTTGGCTCAGGTTTTTATCGATATGCACCTGATTGTGGAGCCTACGAATGTAGAAGGTGCGCACCGGATTATAGAAGAAGTTGAAATTCCGTTGAAAAATCTATAGTCCTGCTCGCATCACTATTCATATCGAGCCCCATCATGATGAGCCGGGACATATCAGTTATTAAATCTATTTCGCTTTTTGACTATGAACCTACCCACTTGGATTACTGTATCGCGCTTAGTAAGTGTTCCTCTGGTGCTGTACCTGCTCCAGGAACCAACACGGCAAGATCGCTGGATTACTGCGGCTATTTTTCTAGTTGCAGCGGGGACTGATTGGTTAGATGGCTATTTGGCAAGGCGATTAAATCAGGTTACAGAACTGGGTAAATTCCTTGACCCTTTAGTGGATAAACTGCTGGTTTTAGCCCCACTCATGGCTCTAGTAGAGTTGGGACAGGTACCTGCCTGGGGTGTATTTTTAATCTTGGCCCGAGAATTGACCATTGCTGGATGGCGGGTCAGTCCATCCCTACAACAAGCAGGCGTACCCGGTGCAAATTTCTGGGGAAAATTAAAAACTGTGGTTCAAATTGCTGCAATCACGCTGCTGATTGCTCCTCTTGGTATGAACTGGGTCTTGTCAGCTCAAATCTTGTTTTGGTCAGCCGTTGCGTTGACCTGGATATCGGGCGCAATTTACCTATGGCCTCAGACCGCTTCCCAGGCTTCAAGAGGGTAGTCTAGTGTCTTTCAATAAGTCTTAGTCTGGCTAATCGAAAAGCAGGAATCAATGAGGTTTTTCCCGTTAGATTCCCGCTTTTAGGTTTCAGGCTCTACTTACACTGCCATTGAGGCCGACGTTGACGAGGAGAAGAGAACGTCTTGAAGCGACGTTATTCCTCGTCACTGTCATCATCGTCGTACTCATAGCCTTCGCCTTCAAGCTGCTTCAGGCGAATATGTTTGCGACCTAAAGAAATCTCAAATTCATCTCCAGGTTTGAGTCCCATCTGCTTGGTGTAAGCAGAACCAATCAGAAGGTTGCCATTCGACTGAACAGTAATTCGGTAGCTAGCACTGCGTCCACCCCGACCGTTGGTGCCCTGAGTGCTGTCTAATTGAATGCCCTCAGCTTCAATCAAAGCATTGAGGAACTTCATCATATTGACCCGCTCAACCCCATTCTTTGTGAGGGTGTAGTAACCGCAGGCCTTAGCTTTTTCCTCTTTGCTTAAGTTCTCCAGTTCTTTGACTTTTTTCAGCAGGGCTTTGCCTGTAAGTGCTTCAATCTGAGTATCGTTAGCCATCAACTCTAGTCTCTACTATCAACAATGTTGTACTGCAAATTTCCCAAAACTTAAAGTTGGGTTTGCCTTGATCTAGCTCTACTTTAATGATGCCACGCAAAATGATACTACAGCGCAATAGTTTTTTGCATTTAATTCATCTCTAGTTGGTGCCATAATATCTGACTGCAAATTCACCTTTAGAACTAGAGGCTGGCTGTGTTGGTTGGTGATATCAATCTTACAGCAGTGTCAGCATTGGCAGCAGCAATCCAAAACTCCTTGCAGGCATTGAAGGCGAGATGAATATTGCTGGAGAGGGTAGGTGTAAAAGACACATTTTCCACAGGATGCTCTTTGTTTTAGGGGGTAATACGGAAGGCATGGCATCCGCTCAAGGCTAGTTTGATCAACTGGAGGTGAGGGGAAAGCTCCTTTTCCCCAAGTTTTACGATCAATGGAGCAGGGCTTATTAGATAATCCTCCGTCTTCTTAATTTGGAAATGGGGTGATGGTTGAAGAACGAGATACTAGCTCAAATAAAAACTCATTGAGTTATGCAAGCAGATGTACTCTGGGGTTAGGGTGCGAGAAATACCCCTGTTAGGCAGCATCTATTTTGCATAGTTCCCGTTGGCCACTCATGTTGTTGATGAATGAAACTAACTACTCGGGGGCATTACAGTGTCAAAGCACTTCTCGATCTCAGTTTGCAACCGGGTCGGCAACCCACCTCGGTAAATGCGATCGCACAGCGTCAAGATCTGCCAGCTCCCTATCTAGAAAAGCTGCTAATTGAACTACGGCGAGCCGGAATTGTGGTTTCGGTGAGGGGTGCTCATGGGGGTTATCGGTTGGCACGTTCGCCTGCCCAAATTTCCTTAGGCCAAATATTAGAAGCCGTGGGAGAAACAGTCGCTCCACTGCCCCACCATCAGCCCCAAATTGATCAAACTGAGGATTGGGTGACTTATAGCGTGTGGAAACGGTTGCATCAAAAGCTTAAGGAAGCGCTATATAGTGTTTCCTTGGAAGACCTCTACTACGATGCCCGGAGTTGGCAGGCAGCACAGGGGGAGGAAGCCAGTTTTGTGGTTTGAGCAGGCTTTTGAACAGGCTACTGTCTTAGCCTTAGCTGCTGGGTTAGATTTTGCCCTAGGAGATCCGTGGGGTTGGCCGCATCCTGTTCAGGCTATGGGGTTAATCATCCAGTTCTACAGTCGCTGGGCGTTAAAGCTGATCGCTTCACCTCGGCTTCAGCGGCTAGCAGGGGTACTGCTGGCTATCAGTTTAATTGTTGGCAGTGGGCTGGTGAGCTGGGGCTTGATTTGGGCAGCTAAAGCCCTACATCCCATTTTGGGTTGGGGACTAGAAGGGGTGTTGCTGGCAAGCTGCTTTGCCGGACGTAGCCTCAGACGAGCTGCTCAAGATGTGCTCGTTCCTCTGCAAGCGGGCGATTTAGCACAGGCTCGTTCGCGCTTGAGTCTTTACGTTGGGCGGGATACAGCCGATCTCTCTGAAGCAGAGGTATTGAGAGCGGTGTTTGAAACTGTGACGGAGAATGCCACTGATGGGGTGTTAGCGCCCCTCTTTTACGCATTAGTGGGAAGTGTCCTGCCCGTTGTGGGTTGTGTACCCCTAGCATTGGCCTACAAAGCCGCCAGCACTCTTGATTCTATGGTGGGTTACCGGGAAGCTCCTTACACAAACTTAGGCTGGTTTAGCGCCCGCTTGGAGGATGGCTTGACCTGGGTGCCCTGTCGTTTGGTTGTTGGGACCATCGCAGTGCTGTCGAAGCAACCTAGGCACGTTTGGCGGGTGTGCCAGCGAGATGCGATCGCAGATCCTAGTCCCAATGCAGGCTGGAGTGAGTGCGCCTATGCAGCAGCATTGGGCGTTCAGGTGGGAGGCCCAAACCGCTACCAAGGCATCATCAAAATAAAGCCCATTTTGGGCGATGCATTACACCCTATTACCCCTGACCGGATTCAGCAGGCAATGCAACTTACCCGCTGGGCTTTCTTAATCTGGTTATGTTTTGCAATTATCGGATTAGTGGGAATGGGTCTTTTACACTAAAGTCAAGATTCATCAGTTAAGCCCCACCTATTTTCACCCCCATGTCGTCTAAGGTCGTTGAAATTCTCTCTGCTGAAGAACTGCGTCGCACGGTCAACCGCATGGCCTCTGAAATAGTGGAGCGAGCGGGTGATCTCTCCAAACTGGTGCTAATTGGCGTGTACACGCGGGGAGTGCCGTTGGCTCACATCCTAGCTCATCAGATCCAGCGGCTAGAATCCGTTCAACTTCCAGTCGGGGCGCTCGATATTACCCTCTACCGTGATGACCTAGACAAAATCGGAACTCGCACCCCAGCCCGCAACAAAATTCCCTTTGATTTAACCGATAAAACGGTCATTTTGGTGGACGATGTCATCTACAGCGGCAGAACCACGCGGGCTGCTTTGAACGCGGTTTACGATTACGGGCGGCCTGAGGTTGTGCGCTTAGCAGTGCTGATAGACCGGGGTCATCGACAGGTGCCGATTCACCCTGATTTCGTTGGCAAAACCCTACCTACTGCCCGTGAGGAATCAGTCAAAGTCTTTCTGCACGACATTGATGGACGAGACGGTGTGCGTCTGCTAGCGCGGGATTACGCGGCTCCTGACTCATAGTGCCTCATAAGTTGATCTTTTGAAAACACCTCATGGGAACACCCAAGGCTTGGCTGCATGGCAGTCTTGTTCTTGGAGATTATTAAAGGGAGTGAAGGGGGCGCTTCGCCTGTGGGAAACTAGGGCATTAATGAACTGCTTTTCAGTTTCTTTATCCTTAAACTCATCGCCTACGGACTGTGACTGTAACCCATATTTCTGCTTCGGAAACCCAAAACCGCAAAGCCGATCATATCCGTATTTGCCTAGATGCCGATGTTCAGTGTCAGCAAAACACAACAGGTCTAGAGCGATATCGCTTTATGCATTGCTGCCTACCTGAACTGGATCAGAGCGATATTGACTTGCGTACCTCTTTTTTAGGCAAACCTGTTGGTGTGCCCCTGCTGATCTCGTCAATGACAGGAGGAACTGAGCAGGCCCAGCACATTAATCAAACGTTAGCGGTTGTGGCCCAGCGTTACGGCCTAGCAATGGGGGTTGGTTCTCAGCGGGTTGCGCTAGAAAAGCCAGAGGTGCACAGCACGTTTGCTGTGCGCTCGGTTGCTCCCGATATTTTGTTGCTGGCCAATTTAGGTGCAGTACAGCTTAATTACAACTATGGTCTGGATCAATGCCAGCGAGTTGTTGATTGGTTGGAGGCCGATGCTCTCATTTTGCATCTCAACCCTCTTCAGGAATGTGTGCAAACCCAAGGAGATACTAACTTTAGAGGCTTGCTTGGCAAGATTGAGCAATTGTGCAAAAGACTGCCTGTGCCTGTGATTGCAAAGGAAGTAGGCAATGGTATTTCAGCTCCGATGGCTAAGCGGTTGCTTGAAGCAGGGGTAGCGGCCATTGATGTCGCAGGTGCGGGGGGAACTTCTTGGGCTAGAGTTGAAAGCGAGCGTGCTCAAGACGTGATTCAACGACGTTTGGGGAATACGTTTGCTGATTGGGGCATTCCCACAGCAGAGTGTATTGAGCAGGTCCGTGCGATCGCACCCACAGTTCCCCTGATCGCCTCTGGGGGGCTACGCAACGGCCTGGATGCCGCCAAAGCTCTGGCTTTGGGTGCTGATTTGGCGGGTCTAGCTTACCCCTTTCTACAAGCGGCCAGCCAGTCTGAAGCTGCCGTGGAAACCCTGGCCGAGGTGCTTATTGCAGAGTTGACTACAGTGTTATTCTGCACAGGACAACCGACTCTGCGAGATCTTAGGGCTGCTCAAGTTCTGCAAAAGGTTGCCTAAGTTATTTAAAGGGAGAAGAATGTGGGGGCTGGGGTCTTGCTAGACGCCGCCTAACCTCGCGTCTGGTTGAGCAGTTGGCAGACGGTTTCATCGCTAGTTTGGTCGAAATTGCGATACCACAAGCTAATGGAATAAAGCGGGTCTGGCTGAATCAAGCAGACGACTTTATCCACCTCCTGTTCCAATTCTGCGATAGTGACTGGAGGAGCAATGGGAACAGCCACGATCATACGGTGGGGCTGCTGTTGCCGCAGAATTGCGATCGCAGCCCGTAGGGTTGATCCGGTAGCAACTCCATCATCAACCAAAATCACCGTTTGTCCCTCAACGTTCAGTGGAGGGCGATTGTGACGGTAGGTGCGATCGCGCCGCTGTAACTCTTCTGTCTCAGTAAGGGCTACCTGCTCAATCGCCTGCTCAGAAATACCCATTCGACTAATGACGTCCTGATTGAGGACTCGCACACCATGAGCAGCGATCGCACCCATAGCCAGTTCGGGTTGTCCTGGCACCCCCAGCTTTCTCACCAGACACACATCCAACGGCAGCTGAAGGGCATCGGCGATTTTAGCGGCAACTGGAACTCCGCCCCGAGGCAGGGCTACCACAATCGTCTGTGGCTGACGGTTGTAGTTTAAAAGCGCCTGAGCTAACTGGTGCCCAGCATCTTCTCGATTTTGGAGCTGAATTGACGGAGCGGGGGCAGGTCTGCTCATACTGAAACACAGATGAGGGGACAGACAACCTTAGAAGTTTGAATATTGCTGGCTTTAAAGGCTGAATCTTGGCCTTAGAAGTTTGAGCCAAAGCCTATAGAAGGGTCACCCAATGTAGTGAATACAGTCAATCCCATGGGCAAATTCACCTTGCCATTCTCATCTAGGATCTGATCCAACAAGGGCAACTTCACAACGTCTGTAATACTTTCCTGTTCTTCTGTAGAGGGGGCTACAACCTGGTTAATTTGATTGGCTACGGTGTCTAGCGGGTTGCTTTCATAGTCTGCCGAAATCACCCTACTCTCTAAGGGGAGCAACCCATAAGCCCCTTCTGTTGAACTATTGGCTAGAGCCGCACTAGGGATCAGTACGCTGGTTATTCCCAAAACTACCATTAGACGAGAGGAGGTGTGCATGAGGGGGTACCGTGGTGAAGGGCAATCGGGCCAAGAGAAAGTCAGGTAGATACACGGCTGAAAAGTTCAAGCAGCACTCGGCTGACAAAACTTCTCCTATATTCGTTCTGCTTTCATTGGGTCTCCAAGGAAACTTAGCAATGGTTCATCGAATATCAATTAGGATTCACCCAGGCTCAAAGCCAACCTAACAAAGGATTTACAAAGGTATATCTATCCAGTAGCCAACCAGACGATGGAGCCTATCAGCTTTCCTTCTCCCTCCAAGGTACAGTGAGACATATTGGCCCGAACCGCAGGAGAGCTTACCTCTGACTCTGTTCAAATCTTGTTCAAAAAACTTGATATGGCACTTTCCTCTTCATCCTCAGTGACCTCTAGCCTTCTTCCTGGTCAGCTTCGTCGAGTTCACCACATTGCTTTGAACGTCAAGAATCTGGAGGTCTCTCGGCAGTTTTATGGCACGCTGCTGGGACTGCATGAACTGACTGGAAATGAGATTCCTGCAACGCTTAAAGATTTGGTGGCGGAGGGCAAAGTAGCTAACTTTGTCACCCCTGATGGCATGGTGCTAGACCTGTTCTGCACGCCAGACTTATCACCGCCTCATCCTAATCCAGAGGAGGCCTTTACCCGAGCTAATCACTTGGCCTTTGACATTGCCCCAGAGCAATTTGATCAAGCTGTTACTGTGCTTCAACAGGAACAGGTTCCCATTGATCACGGGCCAGTGAGCCGACCAACAGGCCGGGGCATTTACTTCTACGACCCCGACGGGTTTCTAATTGAGATTCGCTGCGACCCGGTTGAATAATCCTTTAATTGACTCTTCTAACAATCTGGACCGACATGGGCTGGATGCTCGATCAAACTCAAACGCCTTTATTAACGACATTGGCCCAAAGCGCAGGCCGCCCTCATGCACCGTTTTACGCTCCAGGCCATAAGCGGGGTCAGGGTACTCCATTGGCGCTAAAGCAACTTTTTGGAGAAGCCGTCTTTCGGGCTGATCTACCGGAGTTGCCGGAACTGGATAACCTGTTTGCACCTACTGGGGTTATTGCAGAAGCCCAAGATCTGGCGGCTGAAGCCTTTGGTGCTGAGCAAACCTGGTTTTTGGCTAATGGTTCGACCTGTGGTATTGAAGCGGCAGTGCTATCCACGTGCCGACCTGGCGAGAAAATCATCGTTCCCCGCAACGCTCATCAATCAGTGGTGTCGGCCTTAATTTTGTCGGGAGCGGTTCCTGTATGGGTACAGCCCCAGTACGACCCAGACTGGGATCTAGTGTTGGGAGTCACGCCCGATGCGATCGCACAAGCCCTGAGTCAACACCCCGACAGTCGAGCGGTGTTATTGGTCTCGCCGACTTATCACGGGGTGTGTTCAGATCTCACCGCTATTGCTCAACTGACTCATGCCCAGAATATTCCCCTGCTGGTGGATGAGGCCCATGGGCCTCATTTTGCCTTTCATCCTGATCTGCCCCTGCCTGCCCTGGCGGCAGGGGCAGATCTTGTGGTGCAGTCTACTCATAAGGTGTTATCAGCGCTGACCCAGGCATCGATGCTTCATGTGCAAGGCGATCGCATTTGTCGTCAGCGACTCCAGCGGGCGTTGCAACTTACTCAATCGACTAGCCCTAGCTACCTGCTGCTGGCCTCGCTCGATGCAGCCCGTCAACAAATGGCTTTAGAGGGATTTGAGCGGCTGGAAAAAACTTTGGACCTAGTGCGAAGCGTGCGATCCCACCTGCAAACGCTACTGGGTTTGCGC
>DATNQF010000077.1:0-10111 GCA_036702855.1 Trichocoleus sp.
CGCTAATCGTTCCAAGATCGCCTGGGTTGTCTGAGGCCGATCAACAGCTCTTGTTGCAATCAGATCATCAATTAGCTGAGCAAAGGCGGGAGAAATGTGGGAGGCATGCGATCGCCAGTTGAAAGCGTTGGTACGGGAGTCGTAGATAGTAGGGTCATTGGGGGTTTTGGCCGTCAGTAAATAAATGATGGTGCGGCCCAGCGCATAAAAGTCAGATTGAGGAACAGCTTGCCCTTGCTCTTGCTCCGGCGGCGTGTACCCAGCCGAGCTAACCGTTGTAATGCCGCTAGACCCTAAATGGGCTAAGTAGGTATCGGTCATTTCCCGGGCTGCTCCAAAATCAACCAGAACCAGTTGACCGCTTGAGCGCAGCATGACGTTTTCGGGCTTAATGTCGCGGTGAAAGTAATTTTGCTGATGTACCAGGTGCAGCACATCCGTTAGCTGAGCCAACCAAAGCAGAGCTTGCTGCTCAATGACTGGGTGATTACCTTGCTGCACCATCCACTGCTTAAGATTGGGTCCATCAATTCGCTCCATCACAATGCAATGAAGGGGGAAATTGATTCCCTCGGGGCGATACACAAAATAGCCATCTGGTTCAACTTGCGGAACACCCGGATGATTGAGACGGCTCAACACCAGTGCCTCTCGTTGAAACAGTTCCAGCACTTTGGCATTGGCAGTGTGGGACTCTTTTAGAACCTTGAGAATTTTGGGAACGTTGCGCTCGTAGGCTTCATAGACCTGGCCAAATCCGCTCTGGTTACTGATCAATCGCATCACCCGATAGCGCCCCTGCAACAGAAGATCAGACCCGCAGGCCTGACAGGTACGGTTCAGGCCATTCTCTGGGTGATCGGGCTGAGAGCACCGGGGGTTGATACAAAGACTCATAGCTGACCGTAGAGCACATCCCTTACTTTTAAGAGTTTTCCACGCTACGGGGCCTATCTCTTCATTTTTGACAATGACTCTAGCTGAAGAGTAAAGGTCAAGTCTAAGAAGTTAGGTGTTGGGAGTCAAGGTTCGAGCTCCTGATTAGGCTTTGCTTGGGCAACGCCAATGGCGGCGGCTGTCACCAGCATAATTGCAATGATCATGCGCGGAGTCAGGGTTTCGCCCAGAACCAGTAGGCTAATCAGCGATGCGATCGCAGGCTCTAAACTGAGCAGTACGCCAAACACATTGAGAGGCATTTGCCGCAGGGCCGACAGCTCCAGGGAATAGGGAATAGCCGAAGACAGCATCGACACCCCGAAGCCCAACAGCAGAATGTAGGGATGCAGCAGAGTTCCCCCCTCGCTGAGGATGCCCAGCGGTAGAAGCGCTATAGCCCCAATCACCATTGCCAAAGCTAACCCATTGCCCCCTTCAAAGGCCTGCCCCGTTCTCGCAGACAAAATCATGTAAGCGCCCCAGCCAAGGCCTGCTAACAGCGCCAAGAGGACACCGATGGGGTCAAGCGAGGAACCTTCGGTGGGAGCCAGCAACGCAATACCCACAGCAGCTAGCCCTACCCAGACGAGATCCAACCGTCGTCGAGAATGAATGAGAGCGACTGCCAAAGGACCCGAAAATTCCAGCGCCACAGCAACCCCAATAGGAATGCGAGCGATCGCACAATAAAATAGTCCATTCATGGCTGCCAGCGAGAGCCCAAACCCCAACAGCAGTCGATAGTCTGACGCAGTATGACCCCGTACTTGAGGTCGCCAGAGCAGCCCCAACACAAGCGCTGCAAAGCTAACCCGCAAACTCACCATACCAATTGGGCCGACCTGAGCAAAGAGACCTTTCGCAATTGCAGCACCTAGTTGGGTTGATGCAATAGAAGCCATCACTAGCAGGACAGGTGACGGTGTGAGTAACTTAGTCTTTGGAATCAATCTCTGGCTCCCTTGTGTTGCGATCGCACCTCCAGTCTTCCTGATCGGTTGGCAGGAGACACCGGGCATTAGACGGCTTTTGGGCCGCATTGCTATCGGCAGTGTTCTAGGCAAGCCCTACCCTGGCAAAAGCAAGGAAATAAGCGCACTGATGAAGTAGGGAAATTGCCCTTAGAGCAAAACTTAAAGTTTTGTTAAATTAACTTAAGGCCGAAATTATCGATGCAGTTGCCCTCTGTAGCCTTTACTTGACAGCGTACCGTTTTTCCTTTCCCCATCCCTGCTCTATGGCTGCCATTTCTGACTTGTCTACTGTGTTCCCTGTGCTTGCAACGTTAACCCAGGGTTTAACAGACACCTACATCCACTTCTTTGGCACCGCATCTGAACTGGCTCACAGCTTTGTCACTTGGTACAGCCAAGCAGGTCATGCTGTCGCGGAGGCAACAACTAACTTTTCTGGGGCTTTGAGCGGCACCAGTCTCTGGCAATCAGTCCTGTACTGGGTATTGCTGCTGGTGATGTTGGCTGGCGTGGTGGGAGCATTTGTCCCGGCCCTACCCGGCATTATTCTGATTGTGGCCGCAGTTGTAATCTGGGGGCTTGTGAAGGGATTTGCTGGGCTATGGGTGGCGCTGGGGGTTGCGATCGCAGCCTTTCTATTGGGGATCGCCATTGATTACTTGTCCGGCATTATTGGAGCCCAACGGGTAGGGGCCAGCAATTGGGCCCAAGTTGGAGCGATGGTTGGTATGTTTCTAGGAGTCTTCGGTCTCTTGCCTGCTCTACCCGTTGGGGGACCCCTTCTCGGCCTGATTTTTGGCACCGTTTCAGGCGCTTTTGTGGGCGAGTTTCTGCATCGACGCAATCTACAACTACCCCAACGGGTCCAGCAGTCCTTCAAAGTGGGGATCGCAATCGTGGTTGGCAACCTGGTGGGAACTTTACTTCAGGGCTTACTGGCCATTGTTGCCATGCTCGTCTTTGTTGTTACAACTTGGCCTGGCGTATACGGCGTAGGCAGCTGAAAAAACAGCTAGTAGCCCCAATTCCAGTTTCACTTTAAGGTTTTCACTTTTTCCACAGACTGTGGAAAACCATTGAACGCTCCTGTTTTTCCTTTGCCGTTTCTCCTTCGGCAGGGAAACTCCTGTGCAAAGCAGAGCTAATAGAATCCGTAATTCTTCGGGTATTCACGGGCCAAAATTCGAGCTTTTGGCTTTATCAGTGATTCTACTTAATTTAAAGGTCCCTGAAAGTTTTCAGGAGTTAAGCCTTCATTGCAATTCTTCAACGCTTGCTTCAAACAATTACGCAAAGCATCCTAGTCTTTTTTGACCACCGAGATTCTACGGATAAAAACAGAGAAAAAACAATTCTTACTTATGGCTTATTCATAAATAAGCCTTCTGGAACTACCTTTTAATAGTTTTCTATTAAGACATAGAATCTATAACCGCAATTTCCCGGATCAGAAAAGTCGTAGAGCTTTTGCACACCTCTTAAAACCATTCTTTTAAGGGGTTTCGCCCCTCTACAAAGAGCTTTTATGATTCGTTATGTTTAAACTACCGAACTTATAAAAGTTCACTCCAAACCTTTTGATTCAAAAATAGCGTAATTTTGTGAAGCGTCTTTTTCCGACTAAGTTTGATCTCTATACGTTGGTTTTGCCATTAAGAAATCAGCTTCTGCGATGGCAATAGCTTTTCTTAGATAAGACTACTGCCCCTGCAAAGCAACGGCAATCTTAGTCAACAAATCTTCTAAAGTCGATTAATTTTTAACTTTTTCGAAAATTAGTTTGGCACTGTTGATTTGTCACAAATCAACAAAGCTTTTTATTGAAAAGCACGATTTCTTCATCACGACTTACACCGCTCAATTTACTCATCAAATTCATCGCTGTCGGGTGCAATCGAAATGTCACGAGATGCTCTTGTCGTTGGCATTAATGCCTATCAAAAACTCCCCACTCTTAATGCCCCTGCCATCGATGCTGAGGCCGTTGGCCAATGTCTAGAACGATTTGGCGAGTTCCGGGTCTACCGTATGCCAGAGGTCATTCAATCCGGTCATGCGGCAGTTGGTCAAAAAGGAGGAGTAACCACGCGCCAGTTAGAGGAAGGGCTCATTCGGCTCTTCAAACCTGCTGGTAAAAACGTTCCGCAAGCTGCTGTCTTCTATTACTCAGGACATGGCTTACAGCGCAACGTAGGAATCCGGGAGGGCTACCTAGCGACGAGTGATGCCGACCCTGATCGGGGCCACTATGGACTATCAATGTTTTGGCTACGGCGACTGCTGCAAGAAAGTCCGGTGCGGCAGCGAATTATTTGGCTAGACTGCTGCCACAGTGGAGAACTACTGAATTTTTTGGAAGCCGATCCGGGCGCGAAAGAGGGCACCGATCGCCTGTTTATGGCAGCTTCTCGGGAGTACGAACCGGCTTATGAGTCCCTAGAAGGCTCTCACAGCGTATTTACAAAAGCCTTGTTGTCAGGACTTAACCCTTATCAGGCGCGCCAAGGCACTGTGAGTGGCCATCATTTAATGGAGGTTGTCAGCAGCGAACTCAAAGGCGAGATCCAACAGCCCCTTTTTGAAAGCTCTGGCAGTGATATTATTTTGGCCCGCTATTCAGGGGTCGCCCCTGCTGTCTCCACCTCTGCAGCAACTACGCTCGATCGCCTAAAGCAGTTGAGCTATAGTTTCTGTCCCTATCGGGGCTTGAATCCGTTTGAGGAAAGCCATGCACCCTATTTCTTTGGACGAGAAAAATTTACAGCTCAGCTCACTCAGTATGTTGAGAACTCACCCTTCTGCGCAGTTGTAGGAGCCTCTGGAACGGGCAAAACATCTGTTCTTCAGGCTGGCTTGATTCCTTCCCTCAAACAACAATCCGCTCTGGCGGAGGCTATCTCCTGGGATATTCGTAAAATACTGCCCGAGGGTAATCCGCTCCAACGGCTTGCTGAAGCCTTTATTAACCCTAAAGCAGAAGGGGTCGAGCGGGCTAGCCAACTGCGTCAAGCTGAAACCTTTTTGAAGGCAGGTGGGCAAGGTTTAGCCCAGTTGGTACGCGCTAGCTTGAATGGCAACCTGGCAGCCTCTTGTGCACCCACAAAACGCTTGCTTCTGGTCATCGACCAGTTTGAGTTGGCGTTGTCTCCCCTATCCAAACAAGCTTCCGAGCTGCTCGATTCGCTAGCTATCGAGCGATCGCACTTTATTCATTGTCTTACTGAAGTCCTTAGAGATCACAATCTGCCAGTTCATGTCGTGATTGGCCTACGCTCAGATCGCATCGAGAGCCTACGCCAGTACCCAGATTTTTACGCCCTAGTGACAGAGCATGCCTTAGTGGTGCCTTCTATGGCCTATGAGGAAATTAAGGCAGCAGTGCTGAAGCCGCTAGAAAAAATTGGCTTGCGCTACGACCCTAACTTGATCTACACCCTCATGCTGGATCTGGTAGGTGCCCCTGGCGAATTACCGCTGTTGCAGCTTGCGCTCCACGCTATGTGGCAGCGGCGCGAGAAAGATCCAACGGGTCAAGAGGCTCCTAAACTAACGCTAGAAGCCTATACCGAGTTAGGAGGCGTGCGGAATATGCTCAACCGGCGCGCCACTGAAGTTTTTCAATCCCTTTCTGCCGCAGAGCAGGAAGCAGCTAAACGGATTTTTCTGAGCGTGTGCGAATTGGGCGAAGGCACCGAAGACAGCCGCCGTCGGGCCTGTATCAGTGAATTGATGAGCCCGGCCGTTCCAACTCCCTTGATCGAGCAAACCCTGAATAAGTTGGTTAAGGCTCATCTAGTCGTCGTCAATCACATGCTAGTTCCCCTGGCAGAAACCACTTCAAGCGGGATTGAAATACCTGAAGCTGCCTGGAAAACACCCCGATCCTTAAAGCAGGATAATCCCCCCGCAATTGCCAATTTGCTTCAGCGGAGCCAATCTACATCCCTAGAATCAAGCAGTCCAGTTCCAACTTTCGACATTGCCCATGAGTCCCTTATCCGTACTTGGCCTATTCTTCGCCAGTGGTTGGATGAAAATCGGGAGATCCTATGGTTGCAGCGCCGATTAGAGGCCGCAGCCCTAGAGTGGCAGCGTCAGGGTCATCCTACTCACCCTGAGTACCTACTAACAGGCACTCGTCTTCGGGATGCCCAAACCTTTCAGCAGACCCAGAACCACTGGCTATCTTCTCTCGCTCAACAGTACATTGAGGTCAGTGAATCAGAAGCCCATAAACAACAGTGGCGCAGCCAGGCCATGCGGTTGCTCATTCCTGTCTCAGTGGCCCTAGGCATGTTCTCCTCCTATGGGCACTACAAGCTGACTCAGTATTTAGCAACCAGCCAAGATTCCAAACCCGTAGGCACTGCAGAACAGCAATTGCCATCTGAAGCCGTGAAAACTGCCGGATTGAGAACATACTCCTTTGATCAGAAGATTCACCCTGATCAAGCTGCTATCCCTCTACAGCCCATGCTGTCTGGGAATGTTGAGAATGCGATCGCTCCCTTTCTAAATGGAGTTCGTACCAAAGCAACTCTTGATATCCCTGCTGCTGCGATATCGGCAGTTGAAGCGGCCATGCCAACGACTCTAGCCAGTACGCCTTACATGAGGGATGTCAATCAGTCACAAAATTTGGGTGCAAAGCTAGATCAAGCCCAAGTCATTGTGATCTGGTGTGCGCAGGAAGCCTCTGGTCCAGTTTGCACAACCTCTTTATCCCAGTAAGGCAAAGCCCACATTTTCAAGCCCACATTTTCTACACCTGCGATCTATGCTGGTGGGCAGAGTTTTCGCTGAGCCCCGCTGATGCAGATTTTGTCGGTCACCTTAAATAACTTTAAGAGCCATCGCGACCGCCATTTCGAGTTTCAACCGGGCACCAACGCGATTTGTGGGGAAAATGGGGCCGGGAAAACCAGTCTGCTCGAAGCTATTGCCTGGACGCTGTTTAACTACCAAGGAGATTACGCCAAGGAAGACCTGATCCGCAACGGCAGCAGCAGCGCTCAAGTCACAGTAGCGTTTATTTCGAGCCGAGATGGTCGCACTTACGAAGTTCAGCGTTGCACCCAGCGGGGCTACACCCTCTATGATCCTCAGCTTAATGAGCGATTGCCCTACACGCGGATTAAAGACGAGGTACTGCCTTGGCTACGGCAACATTTGGGCGTAGGGCCTAGCACCGATTTGCCCCAGTTATTTGCTCGAACGATTGGGGTGCCCCAGGGAACGTTCACAGCAGATTTTTTACAGACGGTAGAAAACCGCAAGACAGTCTTTGACTCCATTCTCAAGGTGGAGGAGTACAAGGCTGCTTACAAGCAAATGAACGCTTTAAGGCGCTACGCCGAAGACCAAGTAGAGTCGATCAAGCGTGAGCTTGCCCAGTATGAAGAAGCCCTCCAAGGGTGGGACGGCTTGCAACTGCGGCGGCAGGCCATGACACAAGAGATCCAGGACAACGAACAACGGCTGCGTGAGCTAGAAGCAACGCTAGTCACTCTCCAGCAAGAGCGAACAAGCTTATTGGAACAGGCCCAACAGTTGCAAGCACTGGAAAGCCAGTTGCAAACCCTCAACACTCAGATTGAAGGCCAACATCCCATTAAGATTAGGCTTCAGCAATCGTTAGAACGGGCAGTCCAAGCAGCAGCGCTCTGTGAAGTTAATCGGCCCGCTTATGAGGCGTACCAAGCAGCAGAAGCTCATCTTCAAACAGTGAGCCAGCAGCAGCAAACCCGGCAAAGCTTGCAAGTCCAGCATCGCAAAGTCCAAAAGCAAAAGGAACAACAGCAAGCTGAACTTACTCGCTGGCAGGTGCAGTTAGAAACGCTGGCTGAGACAGAAACTAAGGTTGCCGCCCTGCAACCTCTAGTTGACCAACAAGCCCAGTTGGAAACTCACTTGAGTCAGGTGCAGCAACAGCAACAAACATTGCTGCAATTGCAACTACAGCAACAGCAGCGACAGCAACAGTTGGCCCAGAATGCCCAGCAGCAAGCAGACTTAGCAGCCAAACTGACCCAGCTTCAAGCCCTAGCAGACTTGGTAGACGAGATTGCAGACCTAGAGGGAAGTTGCGATCGCATCCAGCAGCAGATCAGCCGCCTAGCAATGGCCGGCCAATTTCAGCAAGAACTGCAGAACCTGGTCAGCGTTAATCAGTCTGCAATACAGAATCAACAGCAGCAAGCTCATACTGCACTGCAAACCCTAGCAGCTCTGCAAGCAAGCATTCCGTCACTTCCAGGCAATGCAGTAGCAGCCTTAAAAGCAGCGATTGAGTCTGGCACAGTGCTAAATCAGACCCTAGTGGCTCAACTGCAAGCTATCTTGCAGGATCTGGCCCAGCAGACTGATATTGCCGCACTACAGAAGCAGTTGAGAGAGCACCGCCGGACATTGGATCAGCGTTACCAGTATCGGGGAGAACTGACTCAAGTTCCAGTTTTTCAGAGCCAGCTCGACAGCCTCAAACAACAGCAGAGTCAGTGGCAATCCGAATTGACAGACCTTGAAACCAGCCTGTCACAGGCAGATGAATTGAAAGCCCAATTGGTTGCCCTGAACCAGCAGATCGAAGCACTGGGTAATCCTAAGGGGCAGTACCAGATTTTGATGCAGTCGCTTCAAGAGCAACCCCGCATTCAGGCGGCGTACTCAAAGGCTGCTTCAGCTCAGCAAACTTTGACAGCTCAGCTCACTCACCTTGAGGAGCAACTTGAGCAGTTCGCTGAGCTAGAGCAGATTGTGGCCCAGCAGCAAGCCATCAAGCAGACCCACCAAGAAGGCCACGCTCTGTACTTACAAAACCAACAGATGGCCCAGCAGCAACCCACGCTCGCAGCAGAACTAGCCGCCGCCGAAGAAGCCATTCAAGCGCTTCAGCGGACTTATGCCGAGGTGAGTTCTGACTATGACAACCAGAAAGCCGCTTTCGACCCGGCAGCGCTAACCCAGATGGAAGAACAATATCGAGAGATGAGGTCGATGTGCGATCGCATCTCTGGCAGCCTGCCTCAGCAGCAAAAACTGCTGGCCGAAGTAGATCAGCAGATCGCAGCTCTAGAAGTGCTAGCGGAGAAACGCGGCCAGGCAGAGCAAAACCGCCTGCAAAAGGAGCGCATCCGACGCTTTGTCAACTTTGCTCGCACAGCTTACAAAGAAGCAGGTCCCCGCATCACAGCGTGCTACGTCCAAAGCATTTCTCGGGAAGCCGACCGTCTATTTCGAGAATTGCTTAACCGCCCCAATGTTGCCCTAGAGTGGACGGGCGACTATGAAATTCAGGTGCAGGAGGGACCCAACAAACGGCGGTTTATGAATCTATCGGGGGGAGAACAAATGTGTGCAGCACTGGCTGTACGCCTAGCCCTTCTGAAAGTTCTGGCCGACATTGATATTGCCTTCTTTGACGAGCCCACTACCAATATGGATCGTCCTCGCCGGGAAAGCTTGGCAGAAGCAATCGCCAGGATCAAGTCATTCCGTCAGTTGTTTGTCATTAGCCATGACGACACCTTTGAAAAGGTGACCGAAAACGTGATTGTGGTCGAGCGAGAAGCTTAAAAAAAGTCCCGGCAATGACTTGCCGGGACACCCCTGGAACATTCTCAGCAGTGGACAAAACTTGAATCTACAAGGTGAGGCTACACTGCAACTGTCTACTTGCTAGGCAGTTGGCTACTCGCGTAAGCATCACCACTGTAAGCAGGCACGCGCTCAACGTAGTTTGTAGAGCACCCAGTTACACTTTTTGCCAGGGTTTCAAAGGAGTCAGAGCGCCAATTGCGCTCATGAATGGGCTTGGTTTGTTCACCCCGGAAATAGGCTTGAGTCCCAATGACAGCAACGGCGACCCAACCCACCACAATCAATGCAATTAAAATCGCCATCAGAATTGTCTCCTTGTCAATTTACGAAGCGGGATATCGGTTCGGTACAAGTCGAAATCTGGCACGGTTCTGCCAGTGTCGTGCTTTGCTTCCCATAGATTTAACAGCACGCTAATTAATCTTGGGGGAAGGAGCAGCACTGGCTGTTTGCCTTGTCTTGTAAACAAATGTAACAACTAATGTAACAAAATGCAAATAAAGCTTGACCCAGATTAATTTTTAGTTACTACCCAAAGAGTGCTGAGTGTCTCTACTCCCTGAGGCCCTTGTCATTCCGAATTTAAGAAGACGTTTAAT
>DATNQF010000081.1:0-26151 GCA_036702855.1 Trichocoleus sp.
ACGATTGCGATCGCATCGGCTCCACTGCCTTGGCTCAAGGCTCGTTCCTCGTAGTGGTGAATTCGCACGCCCAGACCCAGCGCATGGACAAAGGCATCAATCGGGCCATTGCCAACCCCCTCTAGGGTAATAGGCTGGCCGTTCAGTTCTACTGCGGCCATGATCGAGGGCTGAACATCGTCATCGCGCCAGTGGTGCAGCACGTATTTAAAGGGCTGGATGGCCTGCAAATATTCTTGCTCGAATAGGTGCCACAAATCGGCGGAGGTCATTTCCTTGCCCGTGGCGTCCATGGCCTGCTGCACCACCCGGCTAAACTCAATCTGCAAACGCCGAGGCAGGCTCAAGTTGTAGTCGCGCTCTAGAAGAAACGTAATGCCGCCTTTTCCGGACTGGCTGTTGACTCGCACAACAGACTCATAGGTACGGCCCACATCAGCTGGATCAATCGGTAAATAGGGCACTTCCCACAAGGCATCTGGTTCCTGCACCGCCAACCCTTTACGGATAGCGTCTTGGTGAGAGCCAGAAAATGCCGTGAAAACCAGATCACCCACATAAGGGTGGCGAGGATGGATAGGAAGCTGAGTGCAGTCTTCCACAGTCCGCGCCACTTCGTTGATTTGAGAGAAATCTAAGCCAGGATGAACCCCTTGGGTGTAGAGGTTCAGCGCTAACGTCACTAAGTCTACGTTGCCTGTGCGTTCGCCATTGCCAAAGAGACAGCCTTCTACCCGGTCAGCTCCGGCCATCTGCGCCAATTCAGCGGCTGCGATCGCACAGCCTCGATCATTGTGGGTATGCACACTCAGCACAACGCTATCTCGATAGCTTAAGTGGCGGTGCATCCACTCCACCTGATCGGCAAAGATGTTAGGCGTAGAGACTTCCACTGTTGCAGGTAGATTGATAATGGCGGTGCGATCGGGCGTAGGTTGCCACACATCTAAAACGGCGTTGCAAATGTCCCGTGCAAATTCCAACTCGGTAGCGGTAAAGGTTTCAGGGGAGTATTGAAAGCGCCAGTCGGTGTCGGGCTGTGCTGCTGCCAAGTCCCGAATCAGGATTGCCGCAGATACGGCCAATTGAATTGTTTCTGGTGGATCGAGGCGAAACACCGTGCGGCGAAAGACGGGGGACGTGGCGTTGTAAACATGAACAATCGCCTTTTTCGCCCCTCGCAAAGACTCAAAAGTGCGGCGAATCAAGTCTTCGCGTGCTTGGGTGAGCACCTGAATCGTCACGTCCTCAGGAATGCGGTTCTCTTCGATAAGCTTGCGAACAAAAGAGAAATCGGTGTCTGAGGCTGAGGGAAAAGCCACCTCAATTTCTTTAAAGCCAATCGCTACCAGCATCTCAAACATCCGCAGTTTGCGCTCGACTGACATGGGTTCGATCAAGGCCTGATTCCCGTCCCGCAGATCGGTGCTGAGCCAAATTGGGGCTTGGGTAATGGTGCGGTTGGGCCAAGTGCGATCCGACAAATTGACAGGAGCAAAAGCGCGGTACTTGGTAGCGGGATTAGTCAACATGGTCAAAATCTCTAAATGAGGTTACTTCGGTTACTTCGATCATCAGAACAAGTGGCGATCACGCTTGTAGGGTTGCCAGGGTGCCACGGCATCCAAACCTGACAACCCATCCACAGTCGCAGTCCTAGTTCCAGGTCTAAAGGTTGTTGCATGGTTAATCTCCAAACCAACTCGCGGCTGTCTTGGATGCGGTCATTGTTCAAAGACCACACACATCAGCCCACCCTAGTGGTGTGCAGGATGTTCATCTGTATCGGGCAAACTCCACTAAACATTTCCCAAAATGGAAATGAATTAGCGAGTCCTGTCCCTACAGGGCTTCTCGAAACTATTCAGGGCATTCCGCCTTTATTTGAAAGATTAGTTGCGCCCGAGGCGCAGCAGCAGTCCCAGCCCTAGCAGTAGGCTGGTGAAGGTGTTGAGGAGTCGCTGCTGGCGGTGCATTCGCAAAAGAAGAACTGCTATTGATCCGAATCTTAACCGGGGTGGTTCATTCCGTCAACTTTGGTACAAAATCGGGACATTTCAGGGAGTGAACCGATGTACCGCCTCTACGACTACCTGCCCTCAGGCAATGGCTACAAGGTGCGCCTACTGCTCACCCAGCTTCAGGTTCCGTTTGAATACGTTGAGTTAGACATTCTGGAAGGCGAAACCCGAACGGATGACTTTTTAGCCAAAAATCCTAACGGCAAGATTCCCCTGTTGGAAATCGCTCCGGGTCAGTACTTGTCAGAATCAAATGCGATTTTGATGTACCTGAGTGAGGGAACTCAGTACTTGCCAGAGGATAAGTGGTTGCGATCGCAAGTCCTACAATGGCTCTTTTTTGAACAGTACAGCCACGAGCCCAATATCGCTACCGTTCGCTTTTGGCTCAGCCATGTGCCCACCCTGAACGATTACCAAAAAGCTGCACTGCCCTACAAGCAGGAGCAAGGGTACGCCGCCTTAGATGTCTTGGAAGCGCACCTTGAAGACCATGCTTTTTTGGTGGGGCAGAACTACACGGTGGCTGACATTGCTCTGTTTGCCTACACCCACGTTGCTGCTGAGGGCGACTTTGACCTCAGCCGATATTCAGCGATCCAGCAATGGATCGAGCGAGTACAACAGCAGCCCCGCCACATTCCCATTACTCAAGAGACTTTTTGAATGACACCTTGCTAGACCAGCTTTTGATTGGGAGTCAAAGAACTAGAGAAGCGACTACGCATGATTTGGACGGGTGACCAGGGGGAAACCCAATACGCATCTTGAATAACGATAATGGCTGGCGCTGTTTCTTCAGACTCAAACTGCACCAAGGCTAAGTTATTCAGGCCGACAACTTCACGCCCTTCCTGAAACCAGCGAGATTTCCAGAACTGTAGGGATTGCAGCCAGCTTGGATAGAAGTGCGATCGCACTCCCATCCAAGCCACATTCCTGCCCACTTCCGGAACCGTAGCTGCTTGCCTAGGCACCCATTCCAAAGCGCACGTCCAATCTGACTTCTTGGGGGAAGTTTGCCCAGACGACCATCGAGATTGCTCCTGCATGTGAGGAGGATAACTCCATCCCCACCAGCGACGGGTGCGCTCCGGCAGCAGCCATTGCTTCAGACGAGTGTGGATTAGCCGAGTCAGCGGCTCCTCATTCTTAAAGGGGCTGGCGGTAAGCTGAATCATGACGGATTGATCAGCAGAGCGGCTAGAGGTCTTGGCAAAAGACAACCGAACGGCAAAGCTGTAGTGAATATCGCCAGAGAGCACGACCAAACGCTTGCGATGCTCAAAGAGCCTGACCAAAAAAGCGGCTAAGGCATCCGACGGAAAGTTCCAAGCATCGCCGACATCAGCAGAAAAGACTTTATCCTGCTGTAGGTAGTACTTCTGCGCCCAATCAATCGCTTCTAGGCTAAAGACGTTGGTCGGAGAAATCAGCAGCGTCAGCCTTTCTGGCGACTCCTCCTTTAATAAACCACTCACTTGATCTTCCAACGCCTGAGGGCACAGCAGTCGCGGGGGCGAAATCGCCCGACCCTCAATTGGATAACCACGCCAGGTGCGAGTATCCAGCGCAATCACCTCATGGCATTCACTCTGCACCGTGTAATGCCAGGTCAACGCCTCTGGATGCCGCTGCAAAATCCACACAGGCCCATCCTGGTGAAAGCGAGGTAAATTCGTGCCAGGGTCAGTGTCGGGTAACCCCAAATAGCGAGTAATGTCGCTATAGGCTTGGGAATTCTTGCCTGCTGACTCAGACCAAGTTTGAATCGCCTGGAGCAGTTTTCGCCCAGATTGATGATCGGCAAATTGCCAGGGGGTATTTCCCCAAGCTTGGAACACGGCATAAGCAGTTAGAGCATTCTGCACGGTTCGCTGTCCTAGGGGTTGCCCCAGCACCCGCAAACACCAAGCTTGATTCAGGTTCCAATCATCACTAACATCGTGATCATCAAAGAGGGTGTAGGTGGGAATGTTAGCCAAGACCCGCCGCACTTTCCACAGGGTGTGTAAAAACTGCTGTAGCACAGCAACCTGGTGGTCCCACGCCCGGCTCGCCCGATACCCTTGAACGCTCTCCTGAGCAGTGGGAAACTGAGTCGGCCAACAGACGGGCGACCACACCAGTAAGTAAGTGGCAAAGAATTCTCCCAGGCCCAGCAGGTGACTGCTCACTTTGTCCCGCTTGTTGTCCAACCCAGCGGTAAAGCCACCCTTATGAGTTGCGATCGCACCGCGCTTTCCCGGCAACAGCTTTTGGGGAAGTATCCTAAACCTTCGTCGGGTTGGAACCTCGGAACTAACCGGGAGCACTTCCTTCCATCCAAGCAACGCATCGCCTAGCCGCGTCGCCACCCACAGCAAGGGGTCCGCCACATCATCACCGTAGATCTGATCTCCTGTGAGAAACAGTTGGTGAGGCCGATGCTGGGGCTGATCGGCTGTGGATTCAACCAAGGAATCCAGAATAGGCAGTGCATCAAACCCTTCTCCATGAGGCTTACGACAAGATCCATGCACGAGTCGCAGGTTTTTAATTTGTCGGGGCGGCAGGGCAAACGTGGGTTTCTGGTGAGGAAAATAGCTGAGGGAAGGAGACTCTTCTCCGGGAACCGTCAGGGCTTGTTCCAGAGAGCGCAGAGAATGGGTCGCATCCAGCCCTTGGAACTGCAGATCGTAAGCATAGAGAACCCCGCTACTAAGAGCCTCCCCACCCGCTGGGTAGGCAGTCACCGCCACAACATGCAGCCGTTCTCCCAACGCCACTGTCTCACTGTCTCCGACCAGCACCTTGCGGGTTAAAACAGTTCCCTGCTGCTCGGTTTCATATACCACTAGCGAGACCTGACAGGCTGATTGCAATGCTAGCCAAACCGTGACGGCCTCAGGCTCGGTCCGTCTTAAAATCGGGCCTGCCAAAATCAGCGGCCAGCGGTCCAATGAGGGGTACTCAGTGGGTTGATTCATGCCACAAGGTAGCCCTACAACACATCAGAAGGCTTCATCCGAGGGACCGAAATCTCATCCGGGCACCCTCTTCTGATGCTAAGACAGGTTACAGCCCGTCACATCACCAGAAAGGTAGAAGCAGTCTCAGCCATGACAACGTTTGACCACGGCCAGATCTAAACTTTCTAGAGTCCTGGCAGCTGATCAATGCTGACTCGATTCTTGAGTTGGCGGTATTGTGTTAGCCCCTCTTCGCCTTTGTTCTCAGCCCACTTCTCGATAATGTTTCGCTCTTCTTTAAAGTCAAAGAAGGGCACACCATTTCCACAAGAGTCACTGATGCGATTGACTTGCACAGAAATAATGGCTCTCGCACCCGGAATTACCTCGAAGTGTTGGCAATGGTGTTCAAACTCTGGCGTTCCTAACAGATACGGGGTGCCAATGCCATGAAACCGGACAATTTTGGGGGCTCCCTCAAAGGCGCAAAACATAATGACAATGCGCCCGTTCTCCTGCAAATGAGCAATGGTTTCCACACCACTTCCAGTTAAATCTAGGTAAGCCACCGTCTGTGGCCCCAGCACCCGAAAGGAATCCGTTCCTTTTGGTGAGCAGTTCACATGGCCCTCCAATGCCAAAGGAGCCGTTGCCACGAAGAAAATTTTCTGTTTCTCAACCCAGGTTCTTAGATCATCTGTAATCTCGGAATAGAGTTTGCCCACAGCATTGTTCCCTATAGAAAACGTTAATTTGTTGCACAAATTGGTTGACTGGCGATCCCTACGTTAGAGTCATCAACAATCCTCTCTGCAACGGAGACAGCCCCCATGCAGTACGCCCCCCTTGGCAAAACAGGTCTCATTGTCTCTCGCCTTTCGTTTGGAGCCATGACCTTTGGAGAAGGGCAGCTTGTCCCTGGGGTCACCAATAGTATTGATCAAACCACAGCCGATCAAATGGTGGGCATGGCTTTGGACATAGGAATTAATCTATTTGACACGGCTGACGCCTATACCGAAGGTCAGTCTGAAGTAATGCTCGGTAAGTCATTAGTAAATCACCGCGATCAAGCCATCATTGCCACTAAAGTCGGCTTTCGCTTAGGAAATGCTCTAACCGATACTGGGCTATCCTATCGTCGCATCATAGCCTCGGCTGAGGGTAGTTTGAAGCGCTTGGGCACAGACTATATTGACCTCTACCAAATCCATATTCCCGATCCGATCACTCCCCTAGAAGAAACCCTCAAGGCACTAGACGATTTGGTGCGGCAGGGCAAAGTTCGCTACATCGGCTTTAGCAACTTCCCAGCCTGGAAAGCAGCCCGCATGGTCGGGATTCAAGAAGCTAGGGGGTATGCCCGCTTTACGGCTGCTCAGATGTATTACTCTCTGCTAGGACGGGATCTGGAACACGAAGTAGTGCCGTTTGTCGAAGAGGCCGGAATTGGCATTCTGGTTTGGAGCCCACTTGCCAGTGGTTTCCTCAGCGGCAAATACACTCGCAATGCTCCTGTTCCAGAGGGTTCTCGTCGTCAAAGCTTTCAGTTCCCGCCGGTGGATGTGGAGCGAGGCTACGATGTCGTGGAAGCAGTGCAGGGGATTGCCGCACAGTATGGAGCTTCAGCAGCCCAAGTTGCGATCGCATGGCTTCTGACCAAGCCCTACGTCTCCTCTGTAATTGTGGGTGCCAACAAGATTTCCCATTTGCAAGACAATTTAGGTGCAGCCAATCTCACCCTCAGCCCTGAAGATGTCAATAGGCTAGATCAACTCACAGCTCCCCCCGTTCTCTATCCTGGCTGGATGCAACCCTTAGGGTGGGATGCTCAAGTGAAAACCGCTTTGGGTCGGTAATTCACCCTCTCAAGGCTTCCAAACAGGAGCGCTAAGATCGAGTTACCCCCTTATTCCAGTCCCGCAATGTCGCAATCGACTCGCTCTACCTGGGATGCAGGCCGCTTCCTGCAAACCCTCAACTTCTTCGACACCATTCCCCTTGTTAGCTGCCTACGAAAAATGTTCTTCGGCTCCACCCCTCCCCCGACCCCACCGCAACCCCAAGCGGGCCTGCTCTTTGACTTTAGCCAGCCCACGCCTGAGCTAAACCAGATTTGGGGTGCTCTAGACGATGTCGTGATGGGTGGCGTCAGCAACAGCAGCATTTACCAAGAAAATGGGGCCGCGTTATTTACCGGGAATGTCTCTACGGCAAACTCCGGTGGTTTTGCCTCTGTTCGTACCCGCAACTTCGAACCACCTTTAAACTTGTCTGGGCACAGCGGATTGCAATTGCATCTCAAGGGTGACGGTAAGCGCTACAAATTTCTAGTCCGTGACGAGAGCACCTGGGACAGCATCGCCTACACTCACTCCTTCGATACCATTGCCGATGAGTGGATTACGGTCCAGATTCCCTTCACCGAACTGACGCCTGTCTTTCGAGCCAAAACGGTTAACAACGCCCAGCCTCTAGACATCACTAAAATTCGCGCCTTCCAACTCATGCTCAGCAAGTTTGAGTATGACGGTGGCCTCAATCCCCACTTTTCACCCGGCGAATTTGAACTGCGAGTTCAGACAATTTCAGTCTATTGAAGAGATGACTATAGGTCAGGATTCAGCATATTGGAAGTCTGACCTGAACAAAATTTTGGACGATACTCAAAACCGCAACAATCCCATTGCCCTAGCTCGCAACGAAATTTCTGCTTTGGTAGAAGCTCGGCTGTAAGCTGCTAATCACTTAAGGTAGCGGGATTCTATCCAGATCAAGGCTTCCTGTTCCGAGGAGAAAAAGACACGCTTACCCGTAGCTGGGTTATGAATGATCCATTGAGTATCGCCATTACGATAACAGTCCTGATAAACCTGCAGTTCTGAATTGTTTATCAGGCTGCTCATCAGCCATTCACAACCCTGGGCAATCCAACGCTTAATAAAGTTGAGTTTTGAGATACCAGAGTATTGAGAAATTGTGGACTGCTCTACAGTGTGAAGATCAGCATTAACGACAGAACGTACGTTGCTCATTATTCGACTCCTTACAGGTGGTTGTGTTGCTTTATAAAGTTTAGAGAGTGTGAATTTAAGCAGCTTATCTACTTCTTAGAGGCGTAGTAAGCCGATCTTTCTATTAACTAAAACCATCAATTGCAGACGGATAGAGCATAAAATCAAGCGATTTCTAGGTTCCAAAAGCGGTCATTGCATCTAACTTTTTGAACCGTTAGGAACTTATCGGCAGGAGGTGCTGAAACTATGCAGCTCTTTGCAAAAGTTTATATGCACAAAAAATTCAATAAAAGTTGCATGTCAGGATTAACAGATTCTCAAATCAAAATTCTGACAGACGCCGTGGGCACCCTAGAAGGGCGCTTTTAAGATTTCGGATCATGTTCAGCAAACGCAGATTTCAGCCGAAAGTGGGCACTGTTCCAGATGCCTCAGATCTGAGCCGCCTACAAAGGTTAGTAGCCCAGCAAGACCCTAGCAGCGCCCTGATCACTCGTGTTGAGCTGAAGGATGAGGATGCTGCTATCTTCACACTATCAACTCCCTTACTGAAGCAGAACGACCGTGTGAAGCTGGATTTGGCCAAAAACCTTTGGAAGATTTGGGCAAGCATTCACAGTCCAGAAAAACCAGATGCCTCAAAAATTGAACTGGTCGGGCCCGAAGGTAATCGGATCGCTAAAAGCAATATTCAGGGTGGCAGCCTGATCAAGCTAGAAACAAAATAGATGAGCACTCCGGCCCCAGACACCGACAACGGTGAGCCTACTTCTGATTCTGAGCTGCCAGTTCAGCCTACGTTGAAACAACAGCTTGAACTGCTAAACACACATTCGCTCTTTACTAGGTGCTGCCCCACTTGTGCAATGCCCATGTCCCAGACTGAGTTAACGAAGGTTAATTGGAGTTGTGCGTGTGTGCAAGGAAGTGTAGTTAACCCCTAATCTGGACAGGCATAACTAGGTAGGTCATCTTCAGCTCACCCAGAGGAATGAGTACTGACGGGCTAGTTGCAGAGTTGCATTGGAACTGCACTTCGTTGCTAGCAAAGGCCTTCAGCCCATCCAAGAGATAGCGGACGTTGAAGGCAATATCAAGATCGTCACCTGTAATCTGAGCAGGGATAACTTCGCGGCCACTGCCAACTTCCTGCGCTTCAACAGAGATCGCTAGAGTCTGCTCAGCACTGTTTAACGTTAGCTTGACGATATCGTTCTTTTGCCCAGCCAACACTGCAATCCGTTCCAAGCTCGACATGAGCTGGCGGCGCTCCAGAGTCATCTGCCGCACAAACTGCTTCGGCACCAGTTGACGGTAGTTGGGATACTGGCCCTCAAGCAGCCGTGTGGTGAGGCGCTGATGGCCTAGCTCGAAGAGAACCTGGGTCTGGTCAAACCTGAGGAAAACAGGGTCGTTACTGGCGTAGCCTTGCAGCATGCGCTCTAGCTCTCGCAGTGCCTTGGCTGGAACGGTGACATTCATCGCTGCTGCCGAGTTGCCAGAGGCTTTCTCATCTGCGGCTTGAACAACGGCCAAACGGTGACCATCGGTTGCTGCAAACTCTAGCTGATCTGGTTCAGAGAGCAGGTGAACCCCTGTAAGAACCTGCTTGGTCTCATCGGAGCTAGTAGCAAATAAGGCTCCTCGTAGCCCTTCTAAAAGCGCTTCAGCCGAAATTTCAGCGGCTTGTCCTCCCTCAACCGTGGGTAAGGAGGGATAGTCCTCAGCGCTGAGGCCGCGCACCTGATACCGACCAGAAGAGGAGGTTAGCGTTACTGAGGCATCTTCGGGCTCTTCCTCTACGGTGATGTCTTCTCCGGGCAGACGGGCAACAATGTCTCCTAGGAGCTTAGCGGGCAGAGTCAGCATACCCTCGTCATCAACCTGGGCAGCGAAGCTGGTTTGAATTCCCATGGCTTCATCAAAGCCAATTAGCGTTACTCGTTGGGTTAGCCCATCTGCATTGATGAGAACGTTGCCCAGTACTGGTCGGCTAGGGCGAGACGGTACCGCTTTGCTCACAAGAGATAACTGGTTGTTGAGTTCGCTTTGAGAGCAGACAAACTTCATGGTGCAGTAACGAGATAGGGTTCTGACTCTGGAAGCCGATCCTAACACCGTTAGGGAGGCACATCAATTCCACCTCCTTTGTGTGGAAAACTCTAAGCTGTTCTTTTTTAAAAATTTAAAAGTAGTAGTAGTAGTAGGGGCTGTGGAATCTGTGGAAATTGCCGGGATCGTCTGAAAATAAAGGATTTGTTTTTAGACAGCCTGTGGAAAACCTGTGGAAAAAAACTGGAGTATTCCACAGGCACTAGAAACCCCCATTCTGTCTCAACAGAAACCGCTTAGTTATCCCGATCTTTTGGCCTCTTTTCCACAAGTTTTCCACAGTTTTCCACAGGCCAAAATGTTGGGTTAGGGAAAACTTAATGTTTTGACAATCTAGATTGGATCTCCAGAAAGGTACAAAAAAAGACCAGCTTTGTGCCGGTCTAGATACTTGAAAAGGATCCTTGTTAGGAATTGACTGAATTGTTGCTAGCTAATCGACTGGGCGTTTAGATCCGGTTAGATAGACTAATGCGATCGCTAATTTGTCGAATCGTCTGGGCCAAGCTCATATCACGCTTGATCACCTGAGCAATTTTGTCGCAGCTATACATAACGGTCGTGTGATCTTTGCCGCCAAAGACTTCACCAATTTTGGGCAGGCTCAAGTCAGTGTGCTGGCGCATTAGGTACATCCCTACTTGCCTGGCTAAGCTAATCTCACGGCGGCGAGAGTTGCCTTTAAGCTCATCAATAGAGACATTAAACATCTCAGCGACAGCGCTAATGACGGAATTGGGAGAAGCATCAATTTTCTCCACAGGTGGGTTAAGCACTGGCATGAGGTTGTCTACCGTCATCGGTAAACCCGAAATGGAGGTATATGCGATCGCACGAATCAACGCGCCCTCCAACTCTCGAATGTTAGAGGTGTAGGCTGAGGCAATATACTCAATAGCTTCGCGAGGGATTCTAACGTTCTCGTACTCCGCCTTTTTCTGCAAAATGGCCATGCGAGTTTCAAAATCGGGCGGCTGAATGTCGGCAATTAACCCCATCGAGAAACGGGAACACAACCGCTCTTGCAGCCGAGGAATTTGGTTAGGGGGGCGATCAGAGGCCAATACAATTTGTTTACCTGCCTCGTGCAGCGTATTGAAGGTGTGGAAAAACTCTTCCTGGGTGTATTCCTTCCCCTCAATAAACTGAATATCGTCCACTAGCAGCACATCAACCTCCCGGTAATGTTCCCGGAAAGTCTGCATACTGTCCTTGCGAATCGCTGTGATTAGGTCATTGGTAAACTGCTCAGTCGAGACATACGACACTCGCGCCCTGGCATCAATTTCAATGCGGTAGTGACCAATGGCTTGCATCAAGTGGGTTTTGCCAAGGCCTACCCCGCCGCAAAGAAAGAGGGGGTTGAACTCCCGCCCTGGAGACTCAGCCACGGCCAGCGAAGCCGCGTGCGCCATTCGATTATTGGCCCCTACGACAAATCGGGAGAAGACAGCTTTGGGATTGAGTTCGTTGTAACGGCGACTGGTAGAAGAGCTAATGGGTTCATTCTGGCGGGGCAGGGAGGCTGGTGTGGGCCAAGCCACATCACTCTGAACTGCGGTCATCACTGTTTCCCCACTGGGGCCATCGCTACTGACCGTCACTTGAATCTCGATGGGTTTGCCTAAAATGTCGTTAACGACCCCAGCAATTGTCTCGACATAATGCTTTTGGAGCCAGTTGCGGGCAAAGGGATTCGGGGTTGAGATGACGAGTGCGTTCTCATTTAAGGACTGAACGCGGGCAGGTTTGATCCAGGTTTCAAACGTGGGTCGGCTGAGCTGTGTTTGTAATCGGTTGAGCACTTCTTCCCAAAGCCCATCCAAAGCCTTCTCCACAGCAAACCTCCGAAATGAGTAGCCCTCTGTTTGTCCGCCAAATCAATTCCAACCCTCTCCCTCTCAGGGTTTTTCCCGTATCCGCTGATATCTTAGGACTTACTAGCGTACTAGATATAGGCGCAAAGCATAGGAATTGATGCCCTATCTGGTGTGGAATCCTGACATCTGAAGGGGTCTTAACGACAAAACTTGGGGCGTAGACCCAGTACTAACCTTAAACATGTAGCCATGAAGAGGACTCTTATCACTCAGGTTGAGACTACATTTGCAGATGTCCTAATGCCAGAATCCTCACGGGCCGGAACTCCCTTAGCCATCTTACGGTCAGGAATACTGAAAGGGAAATGGTTCTGATGGGAGATGCTACTGCCACAAGCCTAGCTCTCCACCCATCGTGTAGAGGATTCGTTACGTTAGGGGTGAGGCCTCCTGAGAGATCCCGTGCCCTTGTAGCCTGGCCCCCCTGGTAGATGATTTTCAGTGAGCGTGAGCAGTCGATTCATGTCCTACAACACTCGTAATCAACACCCCTATTCTGAACGGTCCCCTGAGCCACCTGTTGAGCACTCTAGGCCCCGATCAAGCTGGCGGCAGTTTGTCACTTACGGTCTATTGACGCTAACGAGCACTGGCACCATTGTTTTAGCCAGTCGCACCCTCCCTTCCAATGCCAGCCTGCAAGAACCAACCTTGATCAGTCAGAGCACTGGACGATTGCTTACTGGACAATCTAGTAGCTTCATTGCTGATGCGGCAGATCGGGTTGGGCCTGCGGTGGTACGCATTGACTCAGCTCGAACAGTAGTCCAGCGGACTCCCAGCATTTTTAATGATCCCTTCTTCCGCGAGTTTTTTGGTGAACTCGGTGCGGGAGGCCCACCGACAACCCGGGTTGAGCGTGGAACGGGGTCGGGCTTTATCGTCGATGCCAACGGGGTAATTTTGACCAATGCCCACGTGGTTGAGGGGGCTGATCAGGTCATTGTGGCTCTCAAGGATGGTCGTGAGTTTCGCGGTACGGTCGTAGGAGCGGACTCAGTGACCGATGTTGCTGTTATCCGAGTGGAAGCTCAGGGCCTACCCACGGTAACGCTAGGGAATTCTGAAAACTTACGCCCTGGTGAGTGGGCGATCGCAATTGGCAACCCCCTGGGTCTGGATAATACTGTCACTGCTGGCATCATCAGTGCGACGGGACGCAGCAGCGCGCAAATCCGGGTTCCTGATAAGCGGGTTAACTTCATTCAAACGGATGCTGCAATCAACCCAGGTAACTCCGGTGGGCCGCTGCTGAACGAGCGCGGTGAAGTCATCGGTATGAACACAGCCATTATCGGGGGTGCTCAAGGGTTAGGTTTTGCCATTCCCATTACCACCGCCCGTCAAATTGCAGATGAACTGATTGCTAAGGGATATGCTGAGCACCCTTATTTAGGGCTGCAAATGCGAACCCTCACCCCAGAGGTCAGAGATGTGGTGAACAGCGATCGCCGCAACAACATTCGCATTCGGGCAAATCAGGGGGTATTGGTCTTGGGCATATTACCCAACTCTCCGGCGGCTCAAGCAGGAATTCGACCGGGCGACGTCATTCAACAAATGAATGGGCAAGCCGTTACCACTGCTGAGGCTGTGCAGAATGTGGTTCAGAACAGCACTATTGGTCAGCCTGTCCCGCTGGTACTTGACCGTAGTGGGCAGTCTGTAACCGTCAGCGTTCGTCCGGCCTCTCTCCCAGCCCAGGCACAGCGGTAAGCATTAAACTTTGGAGTAAACGTTTGGAGTAAACGCGGTTGGCTTGGGTCATCGGGTCAGCCGCGTAGATTTGCGATCGCACGCTCGACATCCAAGCCGAGAAACCGATCAAGCGGTAAATACATCCAGTAGAGCGAGGATTGGGGTTGCTGTCCGGTCTTTTGAAACCCCAAAGCGGCTGCTAATGACTCATAGCTGGGGTGAATAATCAGCGTATGGAGGTCGCAGAGATTGGGAAAATCCTGCTGCATTTGCCGTAGGGTTTCTTGCACGCAGTGCAGAAACAGCCCTTGGTAACTGTGGTAGCTTGGCTCGATCATCCAACTGCGCACATAGACCGAAACACAGTTGGGATCGCCTGGCAGAGCCATTTTGAAGGGATCGACCTCAGCTAAAGTACTCAAGTGCAGCCCCTTATTCGGCGATCCAAAAAAGAGTGCCTCTGATTCTGCTGCTGTCGGATACAGCAGAAAGAAGCCGACTGGGTTGAGGGTGTCGCAGCGCCGCAGCACTCGCATACCGCCGCTGTACTGCTTAGCCCAGCTCCGTAGGAGTTGAACAATGCGGTGGGGCAGGGTCTCAGTGCTGTGATTCATCCAGTTGTAGTTAGCCGCTAGCAAATTTGCAACTGGAATGGCATCACAGCGGGGATCAAAAGCATCAACCTTTACCTCAACTTTCGTCTCTGCTCTAGTCCCAGCAGGTCGTTCAGCAATTTCGGGAATCGGCTGTACTTCAATGAGTGTAGTATTGCCATCAAAATGTTTTGTGATCAGCCCTAGGGCGGCTAGCTTATCGAGCATCATGCCAGCGGCGCGATCGCTCCCCTGCTCCTTGTCGTTGTAAAACAGTTCAGCCGCCTCCCGCAGTGTGCAACTAACTGGTCCAACTACTGGCTCTAACGGCTGCATTGGTGGTTTTGTCTGGCCCCCAACACGCTTCTGCTTCACCCATAAATAGACCCACAGTCGCACAAAACACTCGGCCCGCACCCGCGTTACCCCAACCCGCTGAATCAATCGGGAAACCATCTGTTGCTGCTGGTCGGGCGGCAGCCATTGGTTTAACTGCTCTGCATCCATCGCATTTGGGGGGAAAGAGCTTCGATCTTACTTCACCCTACTTCAGGGTGGTTCACCTTCCTTCGCCCTCCTCGCTGGGCTTGGGCCTGCTCGTTGGAGCCTCACCGCTGGGCTTGTCACAATGCAAGAGTCTCCCACGGAAATGAATTACGAGGACGTCATTATGAGCAGCAAAAACGTCAACACCCCGGTTGTTCATACAACTGCTTGGATTGCCCAAACCTGGTTATCTTTTGTCATTGCCCTGACAGCTACCTCGATCGGCATTCTCTATATGCCCATGAATGCTTGGATGAAGGGGTATCTGGGTATGGGTATGCTGTTTTCTGTAGGCTCCACCATTAGCTTGTCAAAGACGCTACGAGATGTAGAAGAGTCTAAGCGGATGCTAAGCCGCATTGATGAGGCTAAATTGGAGCGCTTGCTGGCCGAGTACGACCCATTCAAAAAATAAAAGCAACTGCTATAGATAGTAGGAAGCGAGACTGTGTGCACCGCTACTTTGCAGCTCCCAGGGATCAAATTTGAGCCATGACTACCGAACGCCCTATCATCCAACTAGGTAATCCCCTTCTACGTCAGCCCGCACAGCCAATTACATCCCTTGAAGAGGCTAGTGTTCAGCAACTAATTGACGATCTCCTGGCGACTGTCCAAGTCTCTAATGGTGTGGGTATTGCTGCGCCTCAGGTGGGTCAATCGCTTTGTCTGCTGATTGTCGCTTCTCGGCCCAATCCTCGCTATCCGAGTGCGCCTGAGATGGCTCCTACAGCTTTAATTAATCCCCGAATGCTAACTCACTCTGACGAGCGCGTGAAAGGCTGGGAGGGATGTCTGAGCGTCCCTGGCATTCGAGGTTTGGTTCCACGATACCGGGAAGTTGAAATCGAGTATTTAGATCGCTACGGCAAGTCGCAGCGGGTGGTATGGACGGACTTCATAGCTCGCATCTTTCAACATGAAGCAGACCACCTGGAGGGCAAGGTGTTTCTAGACCGTGTGGAAAGCACAGCTGACTTAATGACTGAGCAGGAATACGCAGCCAGAGTTTTAGGACAATCGAGCTAGTTGAATGGCAGCGGCTCAAAATTTCCCCTCCCACGACAGGGTTTGCTCTGCCGAGTTGGAGCCTAAGGACCGCACTGCCTTCAACTCAATTCGAGCTAAGGTGCCACTGCGAAAAACACCTTGGCTGATGGGCAGCCGTCCGATGGCTAGAACAAAGCGATCGCCGTCGCGGGTTACTAAGTCGTCTGCGATCCAGTCATCGTAACGAACAGTGTATCGGGGGTTGCGATCGCTCCCAGGATCATCGGCAGTGGTTCTCAGGGTAAGCCGGAATCGAGTTGTGAGGAAAGCGGATTCGCGTCCCAAATCAACAATACTCATCGTTAGATCCCGGCTCCGTCCTTGCGTGGTGCCCCAAGCCAAACGGGTTGCGTCACTGGCCCGCACAGCGCCTGTCACCGTAAAGGTCGTGAGCCCATCGGTGCGAGAAGGCTCGCCCGCAATCCAAACATCGCTGGGAAAGGCTAGTCCTAACTCCCCTGCTTCGTTGATTTCAGCCGTAACGCCTGTTCCAGCAAATGAGGTCACAGGTCGAGGGGCCTGCCAAACGATCTGGGCTTTTCCTTCAACCCGGCCTCGATACGCTAGATAACTGTCTGCTACCTGGGAACCAGGCGCAAGCAAGGCAGCAGCTCCTGTTCTGGCATCCCACAAGTTTTTAGAAAGGGTAACAGGCTGATTGAGCAGATTTTCCAGCGCTAGGGTTAGCGAAGGGGCTTCTGGAGGAAGGGGATTTAGCTGATTTACCAGGCGTATCTGCCCTGGTTGTCCATCCTGGCCGTTCTGCCCATAGCCACCATTGCTACCATATTGGCCATCGCGGCAGACGTAGCGGTCGTCCCGACAGCTATATCCAGGGGTGCCGGGGGTACCTGTGCAGGTGCGCAAAGTCCATTCGGTGCGATCGCATCTACAGCCCGCAGCCCCTTGACCGCCCGTTCCGCCTCGTCCGCTGCGACCGCCTCGTGCATCAACGGCCACTTGCCGCAGGGCCGCTGGGTCAGTGTAATAAACCGTCAGAGATCCCCCGTTGCCACCATTGCCACCCCGACCACCCTCACCGCCTTCACCGCCGTCTGCGGCTTGTAGGTCATACGCTACATCTCGCGGTTGTGCCCTGCACTGAGGTCGGCCTCCCGCTTCCCCCGCTTCCCCATCTCCGCCATCTTCCCCTGCTAAGTTTAGGTTTAGGGAAGTGCCGCTAGCCGTTACTGTCTGGCTATTGCCGGATCGCCCATCGCGTCCGTTGCGTCCATCACGTCCATCACTGCCGTCCGTACCAAACTCCCTCAGTTCGGCAGCCCAAGCCTGCAACTGGCAGCCTTGGCCTCGAATGATAGGAACGCTGCCCAGACCCGCGACCGTCAGGGTTGCCAGCATCAGCCAGAGGGATCGTTTCATAGGTGGCATTTGATAGGTTGAGAGAAGAGAAATTGATCTGCGCTCACAGCAGGTCAAAGATGGTGGCAACGAGAACAGCTAATCGATCTCAGCTCGCCTCAGTCCTTCAATAGGAGGACTTCACGCAGCTCCGGTAGTTTCTAGAGGCTGAGCCATTGTCCCTCTAGGGAAGTAAATGAAGCCTCTTGAAACTTCTAAATCCCTCGCTTTGCAGGAAACTTGCTAAAAAATACTGTATGTGGCCGCGCTAATACAAGAATCTAGCCTATCCTGAATGCTTTGCATGTTGACGAAGCCTATCTGAGAACCTGTCAAGCACATCAGCCCGGACTTGACGCTATGAGTGAAACGACAGGAGGACGGAGTTTGACCGACAACCAAGACCCCAAAATTGTCCATCTCAACATCCTGGACACTGATTACGCCAAGATTGCTGCCGGGGAAGCTATCCCTGAAGAGAAAAAGCAGCGGCTGGCTCCAGAAGCCTACAACTTTGAGAAGTTGGGCAAGCAGATCGCCCGCTATCGCTATGCTGACCTCGATCAACAGGGCCTAGACGATATTCTGTGCAGCATTGGCATGACCGCCGACTTGTTTACACTGGCTGATCTAGAAGATATCAACGAGCGTTTGCGCCGAACCGGGCAGTTTTATCTGACTGAGGGAGAACGGCAGCAGGTCATTAACTGGCTACAAGACGAATTGGGGATTGATCTGACTCAGCCTGAGTACGATTGCTAAGTCGGAAGCTACCAATGTTAATGGAAATTTATCTTTCCGATAGGAAGGTTTAAAGAGGGGGCTTGAGTGCGAGACTAGGGTCAGAGCAAGTTTGCCTTGTCTCTAATGCTCAGCATTTAATGTTTTTCTTTAGGAAATGTCTATGCCTGCTGCACCCTCTCTAGCAAGTGGTATCCCTGCGTTACATCAGGGCCTGCCTATGCTGTCGGGCTGGGAAGCTGAGATTGAGGCGGCGTTGAGCCATGACAGGGCCATTTTTCTGCCCCGCACGAACCTAAAACTGCGAGATATTTCAGCTGGGTTTGCGATCGCACTCCACATGCACCAGCCCACCATTCCAGCAGGCAGCCAGGGGGAATTGATCAACCACCTGCAATACATGTTTGAGCATCCCTACCAAGGGGACAACCACAACGCAGGACCGTTTGCCTATTGCTATGCCCGGCTAGGGGATTTTATTCCTGAGCTGGTTGAGCAGGGTTGCAATCCTCGCGTGATGCTTGACTATTCAGGCACCTTGCTGTGGGGGCTACAGCAAATGGGGCGGCAAGATGTTTTGGCCAAGCTACGCCGCATTACCTCTGAGCCAACCTATCAGCCCTACGTTGAATGGATGGGAACTTTTTGGGGGCATGCTGTCGTGCCCTCGACCCCCATTCCCGATCTCAAGCTACATATTCGCGCCTGGCAGCACCAGTTCGCAGCACTCTTTGGCTTAGATGCGCTGGCTCGGGTGCGAGGATTTTCGCCCCCAGAAATGCATCTGCCCAATCATCCTGACGTGCTCTACGCTTTTATCAAGGCTTTGCAGGAGTGTGGCTACCGTTGGCTCTTGGTCCAAGAACACACCGTTGAGTCTTTGACCGGAGAGGCCATTCAGGCTCCCCATCTGCCGCACCGACTGATCGCCCGCAACTCTCAGGGCGAAATGCTAGAAATGACCGCCCTGATCAAGACTCAGGGATCGGATACGAAGTTAGTGGGCCAGATGCAGCCCTTTGCAGAGGCCAAAACCTTGGGCAAAGTGACTTTAGGTCAAGCTTCTGTGCCGCCGCTTGTCACCCAAATCAGCGATGGGGAAAACGGCGGTGTGATGATGAACGAATTTCCAAGTGCTTTCAAGCGAGCCTGGCATGAGATGCGTCAGCATGGCAGTGGTCGAGTTGGCACAGTGGGGCTAAACGGAACTGAGTACTTAGAACTGTTAGAAGCAGAAGGTTGTAAGGCTGAAGACTTTCCTCAGTGTCAGGCCAAAGGGCAGCATCGGCTTTGGCAGCAGTTGGGACAGGAGAGAGGCTCCGATGCTGTGGAAGCTGCGATCGCAATTCTGAAGCAGCAAGACGGCTCCTTCCACATGGAGGGGGGGTCTTGGACTAACGATCGGAGTTGGGTGGATGGATACGACAATGTTCTAGGGCCAATGGAGAGGCTCAGCGCCCAGTTCCACCAAACCCTGCAGCGGGCTAAGCCTTTGGGCAATGAACCGCTAGAGCGCCAATACCGCTATACCAACGCCTTGATGCATAATCTCCTGTTACAAACCAGTTGTTTTCGATACTGGGGACAGGGTGCCTGGACGGAATATGCCCAGGAGATCTATCGTCGCGGTGAAGCGATTCTGAAGCACGACTTCTAGAGCCGTTTCTAGTATTGAGTCGAGTTTTGAGTCCGAGATGGTAACGCAGTCGGACTTTGAGCTAGTGTCTTCAGAGCCATCTCAACAAATCGAGAAGCCACTTCCAGTGACTCAGTGTGGGCTGCAAATACCACGGCAACGCTTTCGGCCCCAGTGCCATAGCAAAGAATGCGAAACGTCCCGTCCTCAAAGTAACCTGTGCGATCAATTTCCCCCTGGTCCGACTCCACCCCCAATCCCTCAATAAAGATTTCTGCGCGGGACAAGCAACCCTGAAGATTGGTTTCTAGAAGCAGGTCGCCGCTGGCAACATGAGGTCTTGCGGCAGCAGGCAAACTCACGGATGCAAGCAAGGTACTCAACAGTCCGATTGAGAAAACGCGATTTAAGTCCATACAGATATTTGTTGGATAAACCAAGAGGGCAAGAATCAGCCTTGATGCTGTTGAAGCAGGGTTTGGAGCAGAGGTATCTGCTGGGACGGACTTTCAGGATCGCTATCAGGATTCAAAAAGTGAAAGGCTGTAATGAGGATACGCACTCAAGCTAAGGTAATCCGGACAAGCCTTGTTTAGGAATTTAAAGGCGTCTTTGTCCAAATCTAAATCTATAAAGTGAGGGTGATGCCACTGTCCCCACCCCACAGTGATTGGGGTAGTCTAGAGCCAGGGCAACTATGAAAATAGGAGCTAGTTAAAAATAAGAACTAGCTGCCCAATCTAGAGTTGTATGGAGGGCGCAGTCTATGGATCTAGCAATTGCTGCTTTAGTCTTTGGAACAGTATTCTATCTATTTACCAAAGACGTTTTTAAGTAAAAATTAGCCTTATTTCCCATTTTCTGGGCTTGCTCTAGCGGGAAGAGGCAAACTCTAATAGAAGCGAATTCCTTCTCACTTCACCTGAAATTCGTCAAATACATCATTAGCCTAATCAAAGGCTAATTCTTTTTGTGAAGATGTGGCCCAGCTGCATCTTCACCACTTTTATAGGCTTATCCAAGCGGCTTAAAAAGCCTACAGATCACTCAATTCTATTTCTGGGTCTGCCGCCTAAAGTGCAGTTGCCATCTCTTCTGGAGCAATTACACTTTCGCTAAGTGCAGTGGAACTTAACGGGCCATTGACTTAGGCGGATGGAGCCGATTCACCTTCAACCCCAAAGAAGTCAATTCGGTAATCAGTGATTTTAAGCCCTGTTTGCGCCTCTACCTGTTTAATTAGGTCTTGGGGCAACTCTACATGGATATCGATGATGCGTTGCGAACTTAGGCAATTTACATGACTGTGAGAATCACTGATATGACCATAGAGACGCCCATCTGAGCGCTCTACGCACTCAATTACACCCTGTTCTGAAAGGGCTTCTAAGTTTTGGTACACGGAGGTATGACCGATATCACGTCCCTGCCGGTTCAGTCGGTCATAGATCTCACGGGCTGAGAGGTGTTCCTGTTCTTGCCAGAGCAACTCTAAAATATAGCGGCGCTGACGGCTGAGACGCATGCCCAGGGTCTGGCACCGCTCAATGGCATCATCCAGAGAACGGATAGGCTTCGAAACAATAGCCTTGTCTTGCATAGTCTCACACTCCGGGCAGTGGAAAGATTGGGCGGATAGGTCTTCCTGGCCCAAGCTCCGATGTGTTATCAAAATATCAGAGCTTGCGGTTCAGTGAAGCGGATAGGCAAAGAAACAGCAGCTTTATTCTTACAAAGACCCAAGAAAGACCAGATCCCAAAGTGCTGTTTAGTTGTGCGGTTTGAATTAAACCATACTCAGTACAACTTTAGCTTGGAATTCCCCAAGGTGTCTATAACTGGGGAGGCGTGACAGGTATCTCTTCCATGGAATGTGTTGGCGTGTAAACGTGGGTTTCGGGTGTGGCACCGGGAATAACTACGGGGGCTGTTGTAGGTTTATCCCTAGTCGATTCACCCTCAGTAGGCTCATCAAATGAGAGTGGTTTCTCCGCCAAGGTTGTGGGGATAGGCATTTCTGGATTTGAATCCGGCGATTTAGCTTCAGGCTGAGCCTCTACTGTGAGATTTTGCGCTCCCTCCTTTGCTGCTTCAGGGGCTACAGAGCCGACCAGTTCTTCGGCTGAGTTGGCTGAAGGTGACTGAGGGGGAAGACCCAAGGGGCTAACCCCCGGCAGAGGAACTGTAGGTTGACTTGGAGCGGAATCGAGTCCGGGGGCGATGCTTGGGTCGAGGGGCAATGTTGCAGCGAAGTCAGCCACTGGTGTGGAGGCCGAGGGGGTGTCTCCCAGTGTCTCGGTCACAGGTTGCGTGGCCTGAGTGCCGGTAGGCTGGGACGGAAGAATGGCAGCAGCGACTATTTTGGAGAAGTGATCTGGCTTTTGAGTTTGGTAATGCTCCAGCGCTCGTGCGATCGCATGCATGCGTCGCTCCTGATCCTGGCTGATACTGTGCACAGTGTTGCCCAAACCAGGGGCATTCCACCGCTGAGTATCTGGATCTAGAAAGGCTCGGGTTCTAGCCCAGACAATTGCTTCCTTGCCAGTCATGCCCAGTTTGTGGGCCTCGAATAGCCGATCAATGTAGCTGCCTTTTCCCAAAGCGGCCAAGGGAGCCTGATTCGCTAGATCAATGCCATTTAGCGTTTCTTCCAGGGAAAGCTCTAGCCCGTAGTCCTGTGCTTTCTGCCGAATGACTCTGCTTTGGGCCTGTAACCGCTTTAGCTGCCGCTCGTCTGCCTCTTCCGGGCTGGCTGCACCATGCTGGTAGGAGAAGGTGCCCAAATTCCAAACGCCATTGCCTGGGTCAACATGGCCATAAAAAGCATCGGTGCGCTGTCCTTGAGCGGTGCGAGTTCCCTCGGCACTACCAACCGCTCTAGCTACTAAGGAGTCAGATCCACCTTCAAAAAGGGTGGCAAAGGAGGTTGATTTGGCGGGAGTTGCCTCAGGGGCAGCAGATTTAACTGCTGCAATGGCTAATTCTGCTGCACTTGGTCCGAGATCAAAGGTCAGTGCGATCTCATCAGGTTTACCTGAAGAAACTGCTGCTGTTACCGGGGTAGGTGGATCTGGGGTTCCAACGGGGGATGGCGCGGGGGCCGGAAGGGAACCCGGATTGATGGCAACCTTCGGTGGCTCTGAAAGGGACGGTGGTGGGGGAAGTAATGCGTCGGTTGAAGCAGCCTGCTCAGCCATAGCCAGCGATTCTGTCCCGTCGTAAATGCCTTTAGGCATGGAACCTGGAGTGGCATTGCTGGGTGGGTTGGCTGCTGCAATCGGTACAGGGAGTGGCTGACTTGAACTATCTGGGGTCGTCTCAGGGGGAGCTACTGGCGGGGAAGGCTGGGGCGTTGGCAGTTGAACCTTTGGCAGATCAAAGGAGAGCGCAATTTCTTCTGCCTGAACCGCTGACTGGCTCAGTACATTACAGAGAACACCGACGGCAAGCAGCAGGAAAGACAGTTTCATGGCACTAGGGGCAGCAGTCGCAACAATCAAACAGGTGTGGCTTGGTGCTTGAGTAGGAAGCGTTTCTAAGGCGGAAAGGGCGTAAGACTGAGCGATTTGGCCGCTAGCGGTCTGTTAGGGCACGTTCAAGGACACTACGAGAAGGCTCGACAAAGGCCCAGGAACCGTCGGGCTGGCGGCGCAGCGTAGCAAAATGGACATATTCGCCTGAACCGATGACCTCGCCTGAACTAACTGGGCCAAGCTGCAAACGGCGTAAGCCGCAGAAGCGAAACAGGTAAGCCGGAATCTCAGGGGTTGAAAAATAAATGCAACGAACGCCCGAGGCTGCTAGTTCGACCTCTCCCATAAAGGGGGCTCGCAGGGCATTGCCTTTCAATGCAATAGACACATCCCCCAAGCTGGCTGCAACTTGGTGGCCTTCGATTTCATCTCCGGGTTTGAGTTCCCAGGTTTGTTGCAGCATGATCTCGCGGGGGACTGGACTGGGCTTAGGGCTGCAAGCGGATAGCAGGATAATTAGGCTAAAGCCAATTACCAGCCCAATCCCCCTGCAGCAGTCGAATGGGTCATACTGCGGGCAATCTGATGGCTTATCCAGGAGAGGACAAGCGCAGAATTGGGGAAGCCACCGTTGCACCCTCATTTAACGCTGCTCGAAGTTGAACCGATATCCTGCGTATTCGTCGTTCTCATAGAGAAGAACGAGTTGAGTTTTGGGATCAAACGCCAGAGGATAAGCTTCTCGCTCAGCGGCTACACCCGAGCGCACATTCAGCACAGGCAAGCGGCAGTAGGGTTCAGCCACTACCTGTCGTACCCGCTCCTTAGTGTCTCGTTCGGGAATGACCAGCAGTTGAGCAAGCTGTTCTCGGCTTAAGCGGGCTTCGGGTTGCACAATGGTCTCACAAGCCTCAGCCCGGTTGCTTTTAGTGGGCGTGAGCAGACCACGTGCCTCCTGAGAATTAAACATTAGCCCTAGAACAGCAAAGACTACCCCCCCAGCTATCAACGGCTTGATCGAGGGTTGGGGGGAATTGGGGATGGGATGACGAACGGAAACCATAGGCCTCTCTCCTTCCAGGTGGAAATGGGGTGGGTAGGGGTGGAACTACAGATGCAAGGCAGTTCCAAATCAATCCAAAAACTGAATTCGAAAACTCAATACTTCAAAAACTCACTAGAGTCTGGAGACTCGTAGTTTGGTAGGCGGCTAAAGCGACTAGAACCGCCCCCCGATGATTAACCCAGCAACGGCCAACAAAACCCGATAAGCCAGGTCAATCTGAATGCGGGGAGCCAATGTTGCTCGGTAGAGCGCATAGGCTGTCATACCAATAGCTCCAGCCACTGCCAGCGACCAAAGACCGGGATAGGCCGACAGTAGAAGGTTCAGAGCCAAACGACCGATCACACCGCCGCCAAACCAGATAATGCCGTCAGTAAGGGTAAAGGGAGTGGATTCTTGCGATCGCACCTCGTTGACCAACTGTGCAATTCGGTAAAACCCCTCTATTGCTAGGGCAGAACCGAGTTCCCAAAGGGTACGTACGGCACCAAGGGGTTCTGCCAGAAGTGTGTAAATGCCAGGTGAGTGAGCAAAGGCGCTCGGTTGTTGATTCCGACCCTGGTTGCGATCGCGCAAAGCCTGAGCTAGGTGAATTGCTTCCCGATGAGCTTGATGCAAGTCAACCGAGCGGTAAGTCAACACAACGTTGCCCAGGTCATCTTGCTCAGCACTGGCCACGAGAGCACCGTCATAGTTGACCACTAGCGGTATTGAAGTTGCTAAACCCTGGTCAGCTTCGATGCGTTGCTGACGACGCTGCTCCATATCCAAGCGCTCAGCTACAGCCTTCATTTCGACCATCGCCCGTTCTTGTCGCATTGAGAGGTCATTGATCTGCTCCACAATGGTCTGCAAGCGCTGCTGATGGAGACTGACCTGAGCTGCTGCTTCAATCTTCCAATTTGGGGGCTGCAACGTCGTACTTTGCCTCAGAGCAGGAGATTGAGCAGGCTGTGCAGCTTGGGCAAGGAATTGAACAGGTTGGGCAGCCTGGACAGGTTGTGCAGAGCGTTGCTGCAAAGTCTCAACTGCATTAGCAAGTTGCTGTGATGCTGGGGATGGAGAAAGGGGTATAGGGCTTGAGGCTGCTTTTGCGCCATGACTCGATCGGGCCTGAGACCAGTCAACAGAAGCCGCATTTACGGTAGAGGCTTTGTATTGCTGAGACTGCCTGAGCAGTTTCTCTCGAATTGCCTGTAGATCCATCTCAGATCGGCTCATGGGTCAGCAACCTAAAACGTTTGACAGTGGGCAGTAGTCACAAAATCTGTATTTGGTACAAGTGTACTATAATCATGCAATTATGCAAGCGTTCTAGCGCTGAGTCAAGACTGCAAATTTTGCCAGGCCTGGTTTAATCCCCAACCAGCTTTGGCTCCTATAGCGATTGGGCTAGGAGCATGAGTGACGTGCGACCAAACTATTTGGCCTGAGTACCACTATTGGTGGCGATTTTTCCTGACCCCAATTATGTTTCTAGTTTTGGGGTGCTTCTGGTTTTGGGATGGTGATTCACTAGCGCAACTGAACCCGTATCAATTCAGCACTTGGTAAAAAGGCAAAACTTAAGTCGGATCCCTGCAGATTGGCATCTATCAGTTCGACAGAGGGCAGCTTCAGATTCAAGAAGAAAGCTGCACAAGAATTACCTTTGCAGCCTGAAGCACAGCGAATGGTTTCTCACGAGGGGTGAAACCGCACGTTGATAGCACCGTTTCCCAAGTATCAATGCTTTTGGGAAAGCGGCTCCAGCCTCAGGCACAACTGACTGGACAAGGTTTCTCAGAAAGCTCACACAGTGCAGGGTAGATGCTGACTTTGCTCGTAGTAAGGCACAAGTCATACGCCGTCTTTACCGATAGTCGAAACTTTATAGGGTCTGACTGGGTGATTAAACGTCTTCTTAAATTCGGAATGACAAGGGCCTCAGGGAGTAGAGACACTCAGCGCTCTTTAGGTAATGGCCATAAATTAATCTAGGTCAACCCTTATTTGTATTTTGTTACAT